>PXRQ01000111.1 GCA_003022005.1 Halobacteriales archaeon QS_5_70_15 | reverse complement strand
GCTCCAGGAGCGGTTCGGTGAGGCGTTGGTGGTGTTCCTCGCCCGTGCTGGGTCCTTCTACAACAGAGATCTCTGGGAGCACGTCAGTGATGAGCGCGCCCGACACTGTCGGAGACAGTTCGGTCGCGTGCGTGCACGGGAACGATGAGGACGATTGATGTCTGGTACTTTCCCCCGAACTGACCGGAACTCACCCCGGTCGAAGGGCGCTGGGACCGTCGCACCGAGTGGTTCGACCATCGGCTCATCCCGGACCTCTCGACGTTGAAACAGCAGATTCAGCGAGGCCTCCCAACGGTCGAGGAACCGAGCATCTGGAACTACTCCGTCCCTGATTACCGGTAAAAACTAACGCACGACCCTATCACTCTCCGGAAGCAGGAACCACCGATCGCATCTCCCACCGCGTCGTCGCCGTCGATCGGAGCGCTGAGACGACGACGTTCCGGACCCGTGGTGACATGAACGATCAGCGGGACGGGTACGTCGTCGAGGAGGGCGACATCGTCGGAACGGTGTGGTTCTCGATACCGCTCGTGAGCTACTTCCTCCGATTCGCAGGGACTGACCGAGGTGCGCTTCTTCTCGTCGTGGTCCCCGGTATCGCGTTGGTCGTCACCGAACTGTGGAGCGTCTACCGGGACGCAACGACTCGCGAGTGATCGCCGGAGTGACGCGGTAAACTACCCCACTCGACTCGCTCACGACCAGCAGGAGCACCGCCACACTGCGAACGCCGTCGCATAACCGCCGCTTCGGGTGTAGGACCGGTATGGACGTCGAGGGGGTTCAGAAATGAAACGTCTACTTATCATTGTCCGGGGGGGATCTGAACGCACTGTCGAAATCCACGTCGTCCCCTGCCGCAAGCAGGGCATCCAATTCGCGCTTTAGTTCGTCCAGTCTGTCCTGAACGTCGGCGTACTCCCCGTTCGTGGCGAGTTCCTCGGTTGTTTTCTCGGTCTCAAGCGCCGCCTTCTTTTCGGCGAGCCGGAAGTATTCCTGGAACTGCTTGTCGTACGTCGATAACAAGAGGAGTTCTTCGACAACGTCCCGGACCTCCTCTTCGTCGACGGGCTTGGTCAGGTAGGCGTCGAAGGGCATCTCAACAATGTCGAAATCAGGATCGACGCCGGTCACCATGGCGACACGACAGTCGTACCCTCGCTCGCGTATTTCCTCTAGAGCCTCGCCACCGGTCAGGTTCGGCATCTGACGGTCGAGCAGGACCACGTCGACGGACTCGTTGATCGTCTCTAGGGCCTGCTCGCCGTCGTACGCCGTCACTACGTCGCAGTTGTCGTCGATACTATGTTTGTACACCTCCACGACCGCCTCGTCGTCGTCGACGACTAATACTGTCGGCTGCTCGCCCCTCTTGTCGGAACGGTCGTCTATTGCTGTCTGGTTCTTGCCCATTATAACGAGACACCCTCGAACTCGAATCTGGCACCGCCGTCCTCGCTTTCAGTTACCGTGACCTCCCACCCGTGGGCCTCCGCCACAGACTTGACAATGTTGAGCCCGAATCCGGTACCTGCGTCTTCCGTGGTGTAGCCGTACTCGAACACGTCACTACGCTCCTCCTCGGGGATTCCGGACCCGTCGTCAGCGACGTAAAACCCCGTGTCCTCATCCAAGGCACCGACGGTCACCGTTACCTCCTCGTCGACGTGCTGGACGGCGTTGCCGAGTAGGTTTTCGAGGAGCGAGCGCAGGCGTTCACGGTCGGCCTGAAGTGTCAGTTCAGTTGCCACTACCAACTCCGCCGACTCGGCGCCGGCAGAAGACCAGGCGTTGCGCGCGACCAAGGACAGGGCGACGGGGGCCGTCTCACCCACCGTCTGTCCCTGCTTCGTGAGTTCCAGTACATCTTCGATCAGCGTGGCCATCCGGTTGTGGATGTCGTCCAGTTCGTCGAGGTGGTCGTCGTCATACTCGCTCTGGAGCAGTGATAGGCGGGCCTGTGCCGCATTGATCGGGTTGCGGAGGTCGTGGGAAATGATACCGGCGAACTTCTCGAGTTGCTCGTTCTGGCGCTCCAGCCGGCGCTCGCGCTCCACACGGCCGGTGATGTCTCGCATGATGCCTGAGAACACCGTCTCCCCGCCGTATTCGTGTTCTTCGAACGTGATGTCGAGCTGGATCTCGTGCCCGTCTTTGTGGACGGCGGGCAGCTGAATGTCGTTCCAGTCGAGATTTCGCTCGCCGGTTCTGAGATACGACTCGACGGCCTCGAAGTGGGCGTCCTCAAAGCGGTCGGGCATCACTGTCGTCAGCGGCTGCCCGACGAGCTCCTCCGATTCGTATCCGAAGACGCGTTTGACGGATTCGTTAGCGTACACGACCGTACTCTCCTTGTTGATCGAGACGATCGCGTCGGACCCGTTGTCGACGAGCGTCTCGAAGAACTCCTGGTCGAGGTCCGTTTCGACGTCAGTCATCGCGCACCCCTCCCCAAATTATCCTCTTGCTGAGGGCTTTCGAGTGCGGTTTACCGGTGATTGATATGTCACGACCCACGCACACCATTGCACTATATCAGGATCACATCTCTGGACCTTATTAAAGCGAGGCCTCCCAACGGTCGATGAACCGGATATCTGGAACTACCTCTGTCCCTGATTACCGGTAAAAACTAACGCACGACCGTCTGAAAGGGGCCGTGTGCGGCGGCTCTGCCGCCGCGACCATTCGAGGCCGGTCGCCGGCCTCGCGCCCGCTACACGAAGCACGGGGAAGTGAGGACCGCAGGACGGAGTCCGAGGACCGCAGCGAGCCGCGCGAGTATAGCGGGCGGGGGCTTTCGAGCCGCTTTCCACGGATAGCTCGCAGTCGATAGGGACACCTCGAAAGCCCCCGCGTTCTCGGGTCGCGCGAACCACGCTGTGCCCTTCACTCGCTTCGCTCGTTCCAGTGCTTTCGGGTCCGTGCTTCCCCGGGAACGCGGCCCCTTTCATACTGTCGGACATGACTACCTGAACATCATCGCCACCACGGTAGGGCGATGTCGTTCATGGGCTTACGTCCGACAGCATCAGTCCCACCCGACAGCTCCGGACAGTCGGCGACAGCGGAACACCCGGTCGCCCCCCATTCGCGCCTCGCAACTCCTCACGGGTCGTCGCTACGCTCCTCCCCGTTCGTTCGAGGCCTCGCTACTCCACGTACCGCTCGGAGACGAACACCACGAGGACGAGCACCACGCCGAGGACAGTCGCGAGGGTGATCGCCCCGTAGGCGGCCATACCGAGCGGCGTCGGCGGCATCGCGATGAACCCGAACAGCTGGGGGTCGAGGTCGCGTGGGCCGATGACGCCGAGAACGAAGCCGGTGAACCCGGCGATGGCGACCACGACGACGTACAGGAGGAGGATGACCCTGCGCCCCGACCGGCCCGGTTCGGCGACCCGCTCGGCGGCCGCCACGTCGGTCTCCTGACTCACGGCGAACGGTAGGGCGAGCGGATGGATTAGCCTTTTGCCCCCGCGGCACCAACTCGGCCCATGTCGGAGAAGGACCTCCTGTTCGGCGTTCTCGCGGGGGTCGCGGCGATGATGTTCATCACCGGGATCGTGCTCGTCGTCACGTCGGTGTAGCGATGCGCGAGCGGAGCGAGCGGGAGTCGAGCGTTCCGGGAGGGGGAACGGCCCTCCCGACTACCGGGCGTTACGCGAGTGGCGAGTGCGAACCGCGTGTCCCGGTGCGGCGGTCGGCTTCCGGACCCCGTTCGCGGAGCCGTTCGGGGCGGGCGTCCGGGGCCTGCCGGAGTCCGGCGGTAGCCGTCGGCGTGGCTCCTCCCTCGATCGTCTCGGTCCGGGCCTCCCCGTACCAGTCCGGCGGGTCGATACGGACGGATCCCAGGTCCCGGACGCGGAAGCCCGTCCGGACCGAGGCGCCGTCGGGAGCGACGTACGTGGCCTCGAGGACCTCGATCCGTCCGGCGCCCGTGACGACGGCCTCGACCCGGTAGTCCGAGACGTTCCGGAGTCCGGGCGCCTGCGGGTCCCGGCCGACCACCCGGAGCCGCGGCCCGCGCTCGGTTCGGACCTGCTCGACGCTCGCCTCGGCGACGTCCAGGTACCGGCCGACCATCGCCACCGCCCGCCCTCGATGTGGCGGGAGCGCCGAGGGTGCCAGCCACCGGCGCTCGTAGGACGTGCCGTTCCCGTCGGACACCCGCCGGTACTCGGCCTCGCCGTCCGCGTAGGCCGTCCAGCCCGGGAGCTGCGAGGTCGGTCCCGAGCCGACGACGAGCACCACCCGCGCAGCCCGGTAGTTCCCGTCCGACTGGACGCGGTAGCTCCGCCGGTCGAGGCCGGTCTGGACGGACCCCACGGGGCCTGCTCCACGCGACCGACCGACGTACGTGTCGAGCCGGTAGGAGCGGCCCGCGAGCGACTCGGCCTGGAGGAGTGCGAGCGCCGTCGCGTTCGGGGTCCCGGCGGCGAGCGGCGCCGGTACCGACGCCCGTTCGGGGGTCGGCGTCGGCGAGTCCGTCGGCACCGGCGCGGGGGTGACCGTCCCCCCGCGCGGCGTCCTCGGGCCCTGTGTGACGCTCCCACAGCCCGCGAGCACGACCAGCACGGCCGCGAGTGCGGGTCCGAGCGGCCCGGAGCGGATGGCCACGGTCACGGCGTACCCGGGGCCGCGAGCCGCATAAACGGTCGTGGTCGGGGTGAGGGGTGGCAACGGAGGAGACGACG
The DNA here is from genome assembly GCA_003022005.1 of Halobacteriales archaeon QS_5_70_15. The sequence continues at coordinate 20,137 of PXRQ01000111.1, read as the reverse complement.
CCCGGCGCTCCGGGGACTCGACGGCTCGCGGGTCCGCCGCGGTCGGTTCGGGCGGTTCGGCGGGTCAGGTGGCGTCCGCCCGCTCGCGGACGCCGGCCTTCGCGCCCTCGACGGTCTCCCGGACGGCGTCGGCCCCCTCCTCGTGGACGAGGTCGCCGACGACGACCGTGTCGGCGTGCCGGGCCATCCGGTAGGCGGAGTCGTAGTCGTGGACGCCGCCGCCGTAGAACAGCGTGGCCTCGTCGCAGGCGTCGTGGGCCGCCTGGACGGTCTCCTCGTCGCCCAGGGTCCCGGAGTACTCGATGTAAACGATCTCCTGACCGAACATCCGCTCGGCGACGGTCGTGTAGGCGGCGACGTCCTCGGGGGTGAGGTCGCAGTCGGCCTCGGTGTACGTCGCCGCCGAGGAGTCCGGGTTGAGGACGATGTACGCCTCGGTGTAGGTGCGCGACCAGTCGATGTCGGCGTCGAGGCGCACCCACTCCTTGTGCGCGCCCGTCGTCCACGCCGGATCACCGGCGTTGAACACCACCGGCACGAGGTAGCCGTCGAGCAGGTCGGAGTGGTAGACCGCCCCCACGTGACTGGGCTCGATGTACACGGGGACGTCGTGGGGGACGCAGGCCTCCACGACCCGGCGCATCTTCTCCTCGGTCATCCCGGTCGTGCCGCCGATCTCGATCGCGTCGGTCCCCGTGCGGGCGACGTCCTCGAACGTCTCCCCGTCCACGAGCCTCTTGTCGGGGTCCAGTTTGATGACGTGGTTCCAGTCGGCCCAGGGTCCGCTCATTACCCCTCAATCCGATGGCGTGGACAAAACGCCTTCGCCTCGGGACTCGTCTCCTGTGCCCGCGTCCCCGGGTCACGCCGGATCGACCGGGGGGCCACCGTCCGGGCGGGGCCAGGAGGGTCCGCGTGACGGCCCGGGGACTGCGCGGACCGGGTTCCGCAGGCTTTTGTCCGGCAACGACCTACCAGCCATCCATGACGGTTCTCTCCTTCGACGACGACGGGGTGGACGTGGTGTACGAGGGGACGGAGTTCCGCCTCGAGCGCGACCTCGTCGAGGAGGCGGTCGGCAAGCCGTACCCCGACGTGACCGACCACGAGGTGCTGTCCATCGTCGAACCCGACCCGGTGCTCTCCGGCGAGCCACGGCGGATCGGTGACATCGTGCGCTGAACGGCGAGCGGCTGACGAACGTCGGACGGTCGGCATCCGGGAGTCGATACAGGCGGAACGTTGAGGTACGACCGGACGTACCCTCCGACAAGATGGCGACCGAGGCTCGGAGCCGCGACGGCGTCGTGGACGGCGTCCGCGCCGACCTGATACGGCTCCACGAGACGTGGATGGAGCTCCTGTTCCCTCGCCAGCGGACCGCCAAGCACTCCGTCCTCGGGAAGTGGGAGCCGTCCGAACCGCTCGACAGGGCGAAGTACCGGCTCTGGTCGGCGCTCGGCGTCCCGCTCGTCGGGCTGCTGTACCCCCTGATGCTGGTCGGACTCGCCACCCGCTTCTACGCCCGGCGCTTCGATTCGGCCGCGGCGCGCATCGGAATCGTCGGCGTCGTCGTCCTCGTGACGGTGGCGTGGGGTGCCCTGACGCTCGCCGCTCGGGTCCAGTTCGGCGCGGAGGCTCGCGGGTTCTACGCGGTCCTGGCGGCCAGTATCGTCGCCGTCGTCTCCTCCGCGCTGGCGATGGCGTTCCGGGCGAAGGGCGGCCGGCTCGTCACCGTCGGGCTCGCCTACCCGTTCGGCATGACGACAGTCCTCCTCCCGCCGGTCGTGGCGGCGCTGTTCTCCCCGGCCGTCGGCGACGTCGTGCTCACCGGGAGCGTCCCGCTCGCGGAGTGGCTCCTCGACAGGGTGTTCTTCGTGGGCGGCTTCGACGAGTACCTCCGGACCAACTACGACCTCGACCAGTGGGGCGGGCTAGGTTACGTCATCCTGTGGTTCGTCGTCGCCATCCCGCTCGGCTGGATACTGGGGATACTCGTCTCGCTGGCGAACCTCGCCCGTCCGTCCGGGGAGTCCGAGGCCGGTCCGGACTCGGGAACGAACCCCGACGCGGAGTGACTGCCTGACCTCCTGTGACCGAGCCGGGTGAACGCACCCACGGCGTTCGACCGGAATCTACAGCCTTATTCCGGCTCCGCTCGAACCGCAGGTATGGAGTTCGATCTCACCAAGACGGCGGGTATCTTCCTCGCCATCGTCGTCGTCGCCGTCGGCGGCCTCGCCGCATCGGGAGTGATGAGAACCGGCACCGTGCTGATGATGGTCCTCCCCTCGGTGCTGGTGTTCGGCGCCGTCTGCCTGTTCCTCGGGACGAAGTACGGCGAGTACCGCGCGACGCGGTGAGTCGGCTCCCCGGCCTACCTTCGTCGAAGCCCCGTCCGGCGAGGCCCGGGCGTGGGGCGCTGTGCGGCGCCGTATCACCGGTACACCCACCCGCCCCGAGGCGCGAGCGAGGAATCCCGAGGGAGAAAACTGGTAGCGGTGGCTCTCAGCGCATCAGCGACCGCATCTCGCAGGAGAGCACGGTCGTCGCCGAGTCGTTGACGACCTCGAGGTCGTAGGCGATGACGCCGGTTCCCGGGCCCTCCTCGCGCTCCTCCTTGTCGATCACCTCGAGTTCGACGTGGATGGTGTCGCCGACGAAGACGGGGGCGCGGAATCGGACCCGGTCGATGCCGTAGAACGCGACGACCGACGCCCGCTCCTCCGGGGAGCGGGCCTGCCAGATGAGCCCCGTCGCCGCCGAGAAGACGAACATCCCGTGGGCGATACGCTTGCCGAACATCGAGTCGGCCATCCGGTCCGCGTCGGTGTGGAGGTGGTTGAAGTCCCCGGAGACGCCCGCGAAGCTCGTCAGGTCGGACTCCGTGACGGTCCGGCCCTGCGTGCGGACCGTCCCCCCCACCTCGATGTCGTGGAAGACGCTCGCCTCGGTGTCGGGGTCGCCGATCTCCCACTCGTCGCTCTCCCAGTCGGTCACGACTCTCCACCACCGCGGAACAGCCGGTAGGTCGTCCCGCCGGTCGCGACCACCTTCTCCTCGCCCTCGTGGCGGGCGGTCGCCTCCTCGGTGGCGCCCACCGTCCGGCCGGCCCGGACGACTTCGGCGGTCACCGTCATGTCGCTCCGGGCGGGCCGGACGTAGCGGACGTTCAGGTCGGTGGTCGTGAGGCTCGCGTCGGTCGGGTGGTCCATCGTCGAGCGCAGCGCGAACGCCGAGGCCGTGTCGATGACCGTCGCGGCGATGCCGCCGTGGAGCGTCCCGGAGGAGACGTTCGCGAGCTTCTCCTCGAACGGTACCCGGAACGTCGCCCGCCCGCCCCCGACCCACTCGACCTCGAGGCCGAGCCACTGGAACAGCTCCATCCGGTCGACCGCCTCGGGCACGCGGGGGTCGATCTCCGGGTGACTCCCGGCCTCGGCGCTCGCTTCGGCGTTCGTCTCCGTTTCCGCGTCGCCGCCGCAGTCGGCGCCCATCTCAGTACCCCTCGAACTCGGGCTCGCGGTCCTCCATGAACGCGCTCGCGCCCTCCATCATGTCGTCGGTCGTCAGCAGCAGGCCGAACGCCTGGGACTCCATCCGGAGCCCGGCGTCGATGTTCTCGTCGGCCCCCTCGTTCATCACCTCCTTGGCCATCCGCAGGGCGATGGGCGGCCCGTTCACGAGGTCGTCGAGGAACTCCTCGACCGTCGCCTCGAACTCGTCGTCGTCGACCTCGCGGTTGATGAGCCCCCACTCCTCGGCCCGCCCGGCGTCGATCCGCTCGCCGCGGAACACCAGCTCCTTCGCGCGGGCCTCCGTGAGCATCCGCATCGCCCGCTGGGTGCCGCCGCCCCCGGGGATCAGTCCCAGATCTATCTCCGGGAAGCCGAACTCCGAGTCCTCGGTGGCGATCCGCAGATCACAGGCCATCGCGAGCTCGAGCCCGCCGCCGAGGCAGAACCCCTGGATCTTCGCGAGCGTCGGTCGCGGGAACTCCGCGACGGTCTCGAACACCGGGGTGACGCCGACGTCCGCCGGGTCCATCCCGGAGAACCCCGTGATGTCCGCGCCGGCACAGAACGCCCGGTCGCCGGTCCCCTCGAACGCCACCGCCCGGATCTCGTCGGTGTCGACGGACTCCAGCAGGTGGACGATCTCGTCCATCAGGTCCTGGTTGAGCGCGTTCAGCCGCTCGGGCCTGTCGAGTTCGATCTCCAGCAGGCCCTCCTCGGAGAGCGAGTGGCCGAGCGTCTGGTAGTCCCGCTCGCTCGAATCGCCGTACTCGTAGAGCCCCTCGCCGGCGTCCTCGCCGGTCTTCCCCGCCTCGACGAGCTCGACGAGGTACGGGTGGGGCTCGTAGCGCTCCTCGCCGTGCTCCTCGTGGAGCTCGCGGAGCTTCTCGAGCACGTCGTCCAGGCCCATCTTGTCCCCGCGGCGGCACGGCCCCTCCGGGAACCCCGTCCCGAGGCGCATCCCGGTGTCCACCGCCTCGGGGGTGGCGACGCCCTCGCCGACGATGCGGGCGGCCTCGTTGATCACCAGCGCCTCGACGCGGAACGTGTCGAACCCCTCGCCGTCCTCGGCCTCGTAGTCCGCACCGTCCCCGTCCTCGTAGTCGTAGAACCCCTTGCCGGTCTTCTTGCCCAGCTCGCCCGCCTCCTCCTTCTCCTTCATTATCGGCGGGACCGGCAGGCCGGCCTCCTCGCGGATGTGGACGTTCACGTCGATGCCCGTGAGGTCCGCGAGCTCGAACGGGCCCATCGGGTAGCCCCGCTGGTGGACCATCGCGGCGTCGGCCTCGCGGATGGCCGCCTCGCCGTTCGAGACCATCCACGCCGGCTCGATCATGAACGGGAACAGGACGCCGTTGACGACGAACCCGTTGACGTCCTTGCGGACGTGGATGGGCGTCTTGTCGACGGCCTCGACGAACGCGTAGGCGGTTTCGGCGGTCCCCTCGCTCGTCTCCGCGCCGTGGATCACCTCGACGAGGTCCATCTTCACCGGCGGGTTGAAGAAGTGGAGCCCGCAGACCCGCTCGGGGTGCTCCGTGGCGGTGGCGATCTCGGTGATCGACAGCGAGGAGGTGTTCGACGCGAGGATCGCGTCCTCGGCCGCGTGCCCCTCGATCTCCGCGAAGATCTCCCTCTTGAGGTCCATCCGCTCGGGCGCGGCCTCGATGACGAGGTCGGCGTCGGTCGTGGCCTCCTCCAGGTCGACCGCCGTCGAGATGCGGTCGAGGACCGTCTCGGGGTCCTCGTCCAGTCGGTCGTTCTCAGCCAGCTTCTCCAGGGACCACCGGATGTCCTCGTACCCCTCGTCGACGAGGTCCTGCTCGATGTCCCGCATCGTCACGTCGTAGCCGGCCATCGCGACGACCTCGGTGATGCCGTGGCCCATGTTGCCCGCGCCGAGCACCGCGACGCGGTCGATGGATTCGAGATCCGGACTCATGTGGCCGGGACTGGCGGGCGAGTCCGGATAAGTCCACCGCACTGGGTTAACGACGCTAACCGATCTGCCCGAATAGAACAACAGTGGTAACTTTCGGGGCGACGGGTCGGCTCCGGTTCCCGCCCTCAGCCCAGCAGCAGGAACACGAGGAACGGGACGACGAACAGCACCGCGAACAGGACGAGCAGGATCGCGCCGTAGCTCAGCGCGGTCCCCGCCGCCGTGAACCACGAGGGGTGGTCGAACCGGTCGCGAAGGTCGGAGGCGCTCATACCCCCGCCTACGACCCCTGGCGTTTAGACCTTGTGCCCCGCGAGTGCCTTCCTCGTCCGGGGACGCCGGCTTCGATGCCCGGGACTCGGAACCGAAGGCGAGAGGGCTGGACAGCCGTTCGTGGTTGGTATCTACATGTAGCCGAGGTCGCGCAGGCGCTCCATCAGGTCCTCCTTGTCCTGGGCGCGGCCGGCGCGCTCGGTCGTGTTCTCGAGGTCCTGGAGCCAGGCGGGCTCCTTGTCGGCCTTGGTCGTGGAGATCTCGCTGCCGAGCGAGCGGAACCCCTCGAAGTACTTCGGCGAGACGGGGATGTCCTCGTGGGCGAGCCCGTTCGGCAGGTCGTCGAAGTCCTGCGGGAGGTACCCCTCCTCGGGGAAGCCCTCGACGGTCTCGGGGACGACGAAGTACCAGAAGGCGTCCCAGACGTCGCCCTCGTCGAACTGCAGGATCGGCTGGATGCGGTCGTGGGGCGGGTAGATCTCGGGGTCGTGCCGCGGGCTGAAGAACGTCTCCCCGGCGCGGGCCTCCTGCTCGTCCCAGCGGATGCCCGAGATGATGCCGTCGATGTCGTACTCCTCGAGCGCGTTGTTCAGCGCCACCGTCTTCAGCAGGTGGTTGCCGACGTACGTGTCCAGCAGGAACGGAAACGTGTCCTCCTCGTACTCGAGGATGTTCCGGACGTGGTGCTGGTTGTGCTCGGAGAGCGCCGCGACCTCGATGTCGTCGCCGGGTTCGAGGTCGTGCTCCTCGACGTAGTCGCCGATGTCGGTGTTGCGCGCGTAGATGACCTCGAGGTCCCACTCGTCGGCCCAGCGCTCGACGAACTCCATCAGCTCGTCGAAGTGCTGGTAGTGGTCGAGGAACACCGCCGGCGGCAGGTCGAGGTCGAACCGCTCGGCGACCTCCTTGACGAAGTAGAGCGTCAGCGTCGAGTCCTTCCCCCCGGTCCACATAATCGCGGGATTGCGGTACTGCTCGAGGCCGGTCCTGGTGACCTCGATGGCCTTCTCGATCTTGTGCTCGGTGCTGGGGTAGTCCGCAGCCGTCTCGCCCTCGCCGTCGGTGTAGTCGACGTCGAGGTAGTCCGGGAAGTCGTCGGTCGTCTTCGTCTCGCTCATCTTCGTAATAACATGTAATTAGGCCACTAAAATCTCTTTTCATTCGCTCGCGTCTCGAGAACCGTTCTCAGTGGATCCCAGGTCGGACCGAGAGGCGCGGGAGCGTCCGTGACTGGTCCGTCGGGGTACCGGTGGCGAGCGCCGTCGGGTCGGCCCGTCGGGTGGCTTGCTGCGGGGGTGTGGGCGTGCGTCGACCCCCGGAGTGGGACGGGGTTCTCGCGGGTCCCGTCGAGGGGTCGGGGGAGAGGGATCGGTGGGGCTGGTTCAGCCGGAGATGAACTTGTTGTCCCGCCAGTTGACGGTGCTGTTTTCCTTCTCGGTGGGGTCCTCGACGACCTTGAGCTGGGCCTTGCGGTCCTCGCCGTCGACGATGCGGACGGCCTCGAGCTGGTCGTCGACGGCGGCGATCGCCGTCAGCGACCCCTTCTCCGCCGTTCGAGCGAGGTCACAGAGCACCTCGAACATCGGGTACTGGAGCGCCGTGTTCTGGAGGACGGTCTCGCGGTCGCCCTTGAAGCAGGCGTACTCGACGAGCTTCGAGCGCGGGCCCTCCTCCTCCTGCTGCTGTTCGCCGAAACTGGTCCACTGGGGGCCGGAGCCGCCACCGCCGCCACCGCCGAAGCCGTGTTCGGGCTCCGGGGGCTCCTCGACCCACTCGCCGTCCTCGTTCTCGTAGACCCGGTTCTCCGTCACGCTGGCCTTCAACTGGGCAGTCGGCGTGTACTTGGAGATGTTGTCCTCCGCCGCGACCGCGCTCACGATGAGCGTGTTGTTGCGGCGGGTGATGTCCACGTTGGCGATCTCGACCGGGAGGTCGGGATCCTCGAAATAGGCGTGGACGTCTTCGAGAGGCAGTTCGAGTGTCGAGTGGAGTCTGAATACGCGGCTTGTCATGGTTTCCCTGTCCCGGGGGTCGACGCACCCCCCGACGGTGGGTGGTCGTCCGACTATAGGGGTTCCTCACTTATATCTGCTGTCTTTCCGGTTGACAAACGTTCACAAACTCCCCGCGACCGCGCCGGGTTTACGCCCACGCGGCCGCCCCGCGCCCGGCTTTCGTCCCGCGTCCGCGCTTCGTCCCGCGCCCGGCTTTCGCTCCGCGCCCGGCTACCTGCGCCGCTCTACTCCGCGCGGAGCGTCTCGCCGAGCTCCCCGCGCTCCTCGAGTTCGGCGAGGATGTCGCTCCCCCCGACGAACTCCCCGTCGACGAACGTCTGGGGGATGGTCTCCCAGCCACTGTGACGCTTCAGGGCCGCCCGGTACTCGTCGAGGGACTCGAGCACGTCGACCGTCTCGAACTCCTCGACGTGTCTGCCGATGAGCTCCATCGCCCGATCGGAGAACCCACACTGGGGCATCAGCGGCGTCCCCTTCATGAACAGGACCACGTCGTTGTTCTCGATGGCCCCGTCCACTCGCTCGTCGACGGTCTCCTGCTCCAGTCCGGCGTTCGGGTCGAACGTCATGCTCCCCCGTTGTGGAGGACGGAGCAAAACCCTTGCGTCGGTCGCATCGAGGGTTCGGATGGGTTCTCGCCGGCGGAGAGCGCGGGGGCTTTCGGGAGCTTCCGGACGCTCGACCGGTTCGACTCCTCTCGTTTGGGCACTCCCCGGGAGCCGATGCGAAGACATATCCGCGGGAACGCACCATCCGGACGTACGGAATGCCGCCGATCCACCCGAACCAGCGGGTCGCCGTCCTGGCCGACTCGCAGAACCTCTACCACACCGCCCACAGCCTCTACTCGCGGAACATCGACTACACCGCCCTCCTCGACGCGGCCGTCCACGACCGCGAACTCGTCCGGGCCATCGCGTACGTCATCCGCGCGGATTCGCCCGCCGAGGAGGACTTCTTCGACGCGCTGCGGGGGATCGGCTTCGAGACGAAGATCAAGGAGATCAAGACGTTCGGCGACGGGTCGAAGAAGGCCGACTGGGACGTCGGCATCTCCCTCGACGCCGTCACACTGGCCAGCCACGTCGACACGCTCGTGCTCTGCTCGGGCGACGGCGACTTCTCGCGGCTCTGCTCGCACCTCCGTCACGAGGGCGTCCGCATCGAGGTGTTCGCCTTCGCGGAGTCGACCGCCGAGGAGCTCCTCGACGCCGCCGACTCGTTCGTCGACATGAGCGAGAGCGCGGACCGCTACCTGCTGTAGCCCACGGCGATTCGACCGGACGCCGGGACGGAAGGCCGCTCCGGGCGGTGGTCGCGGGGACGACACCACCGCGGAACGAGCCACGTCCCGAACGGGGCAGGCCGCATCCGACCCGCAACCCTCAAGACCGCCCGAGCGGCTACGTTGGCACAAGAATGCAGTTCTGCGACGAGTGCGGCTCGATGATGCACACCGAGGACGACAGCTGGGTCTGCCGGTCCTGCGGCCACGAGACGCGCCGTGACTCGGCGACCGAGGGGTCGATGACCACCACCGAGAACCAGGCCGACGGCGGCGTCGTCGACATGTCCGACGTCGACGACGCGGAGATCGGGCCGACGACGAAGGTCCGGTGTATCGACCCGGACTGCGACGGCGAGCGGGCCCGCTACGAGATGAAGCAGATCCGGGCGGCCGACGAGTCCGAGACCCGCTTTTTCACCTGTATCGAGTGCGGACGGAAGTGGCGCGAGGACGATCACTGACCGGCCGGCCCCCCTACTCGTGGTCGTCTGACACGTCCTCCCGGCAGCCGGAACCGGCGCCCGATACTGTGGCTCGGTAACGCACGAGTGCCCCGGGTGCGCGCCGTGCACGCACTACCCACCTGAGGTTCATGTGCCTCGCGTCCCTACGCCGGGGTAGATGAACGAAGACCCATCGGAGTACGAGGTCACGGTCGTCGGGGGTGGCCCCGCGGGGCTGACGACGGCGCTCTACACGACGCGGCTCGGCCACGACACCGCGGTCATCAACCGCGGCGGCGGCCGCGCAGCGATGATGCTCGACACGCACAACGTCATCGGCGTCACCGAGGAGGTCTCGGGCAACGAGTTCCTGGGGACGGCCGTCGAACAGGTTCAGGAGTACGGTGTCGACTATCACCGCGACTTCGTCACCGGCATCGAGCGGACCGACGACGGTCGCTTCCACGTCGTCGCGGGCGGGGTCGAGACGCTGACCCGCTTTTTCACCTGCGTCGAGTGCGGGCAGAAGTGGCGCGAGGACGACCACTGACCCGCGGCTCCCCCGGACCGGGAGAGGCCTGCACTGGTGTCTCCACTGCGACGCCTACATGTTCGTCGACGAGCCGGTGTTCGTGATGGGCCACGGCGAGTCGGCCGCACACGTCGCGATGATCATGCTCAACTTCACGCCCGAGGTCGACCTCCTGCTCCGCGGCGACGAACCCGCCTGGAGCGAGGAGACCGACGAACAGCTGCGAGCGCACCCCGTCGACGTGATCGAGGCGGACATCGAGTCGATGGAGAAGCGCGAGGACGGCTGGCTCGGGGCGTTCGTCTTCGAGGACGGCACCCGCCGGGAGTACCGGGGCGGCTTCCCGATGTACGGCTCGGACTACAACACCGACCTCGCGACCTCGCTCGGCGTCGAGCTCAACGACGACGGCACCATCGCCGTCGACGATCACGGACGCACGAACGTCGAGGGCGTCTACGCCGTCGGGGACGTCGTTCCCGGGCACAACCAGATCCCGGTCGCGATGGGTCAGGGCGCGAAGGCCGGCATCGGCATCCACTACGACATCCGGACGTTCCCGATGGGCGTGGAGGAGATCGGGTCACGCGGCGGGCTCTCCCGCGAGGACGTCCCGGCCATCTCCGAGGACCTGCGCGACCTCGCCGTCGCCCACGAGGGCCACGCCGGCGGCCCGCGGGCCGATGCCGAGGGGGAGGGCGAGGATGCAGCGAACGCCGACGACTGATACGGTCGTGCGTAGTCTTTTACCGTCGATACCCGACTCTGTCCGGGTTATCGCCGGTCCATCATTACGCACGACCGTATGAACCACCACTTTTTGCTGCGTCGGGTGCGCTCGCTTCGCTCGCCCACCGCTTCTTGCAAAAACGTGGCGAAAAACTGCGCCCCTCGCTCGCTGCGCTCGCTCGGGGCGGGTGAGCGCCCTGGTGGTTCCGCACCGCGACCGACAGCAGGTGGTTTAGATCGACCTCGCCGGGTTGGAGGGGACGACCCACTACCAGGTGGCGGCACGGGACGATCGGGGCGAGTGCTTCCTCCGTTACGCCCTGGCGGACCGGACGGTCAGCTATCTCCGTTCGCCGCTTCTTTCGCCTCCGCGTCGACCCGAGGGTACGCCCCCTCCCGGGGGTTCCCTGCCTCGAACGCCTTCCCGACGGCGAGGAGCCGCGACTCGGAGAACCGCGGACCGACGACCTGCAGGCCGACCGGGAGCCCCTCGTCGGTGAGTCCGGCGGGAACGCAGACGACCGGGTGCCCGGTCACGTTGAACGGCCAGGCGAGCATCCAGTCCATCGGCAGTCCCCGCGTTGACTCGCCGGCTATTTCGGTCGGGAACGGCTCGTCGTGGATCAGGGGCGGGGTCGCGAGCGTCGGACAGACCAGCGCGTCGACGCCAGTCAGGGCCGACTCGACCGCGTCGTAGAGCTCCGTACGGGTCTCGTCCGTCGCGAGGTAGTCGAGCGCGTCGTGGCCCCGGCCCAGTTCGAGCGTCTCTACGGCCTCGCGGACGACGCGCTCGACATCGGGGTCGACCGCGAACAGGTCCAGGTCCGCCGAGCAGCCGAGCGTCAGGCTCCCTGGATCGGCGGCCTCGACACCGGTGTAGGCCTCCTCGACGGGGACGCTGAACGGGTCGCGGTCGTCGCGGCCGGCAAGCACGTCGAGGAGGAGCCCGAGGTCGTCGACGGTGCGGGCCATCGGCCCGACGACCGCGAACGGGGTGTGGCTCCCGAAGGCGTTCGGCCGGCTCTCCCGGGGGAGCAGCCCGAACGTCGGATCGACGCTCGCGACGCCACAGCAGGAGGCCGGCACCCGGAGCGACCCGCCCACGTCCGACCCGGTTGCGAGCGGGCAGAGTCCCTCGGCGAGCGCCGGCGCCGACCCCCCGGAGGAGCCCCCCGCGTTGTACGATGGATCGAACGGCGTCCCCGTTGGGCCGGCGAGTTCGTTGTACGTCCACGGCGTGTGGCCCATCTCCGGGGTGTTCGTCGTCCCGACGACGATCCCGCCCGCGGCCTCGATCCGCTCGACGCCGACCGAGTCCTCCTCGGCGACGTTCCCCGCGAGGGGCTTCATCCCCCGCGTGTGGGGTACGCCGGCCTTGTGGAACGCGAGGTCCTTGATCGCGACCGGGACGCCGTGGACGGCCTCGGGTCCTCGCCGGCCTCGACGGCGGTCTCGGCCTCGTGGGCGCGTTCCATCGCCGACTCCTCGAGAACGGTGACGAAGGCGTTCGTCCGGTCGCCGAGCGCCTCGATGCGGTCGAGGTGTGCCCGGACGAGGTCGACCGGCGAGAGTTCGTCCGCACGAACGGCGGCGGCGAGGTCGGTCGCACTCCGGTGACAGAGCTCGAGGGACACACGCGGCGCTCGGATGGGCGGCTGTCAACTGTTGGCGAGAAAGATCCGTTGCCCACCACTCCTCGACAGGCTTCCGATACACCGGCTGTCGCGGTACGGTGCGGAACTACCAGTGCATTCACCCACGGAGCGGGGCCGAAGGCCGAGCGGAGCGCAGTTTTTCCCCACGTTTTTACGAGCGGGGGTGCCCGCAGCGAGCGAAGCGAGCGAGGACACCCCCGCAGTAAAAAGTGGTCAGTCGTCGGCCGCCGCCACCGACCCGGCGGAGCCGTCCTCGATACTCTGCGGGTACTTCCCGCGGTCGAGTTTGAGGTCCGACTGCGGCCGGGCCATGCAGGTGAGCGCGAACCGCTCGGCCTCCTCCTCCGTGAGCCCCCGCTTGACCGCGACGGTCTGGGCCACCTCCCCCTCGAGTATCTCCGCCGAGCAGGCCAGACACATCCCGACCCGACACGAGTACTCTTGGGCGATGCCCTCCTCGATACACCGGCTGAGGATGGTCTGTTTGTCCGAACAGGTGATCGTCTCACCCGTCCCGACGAACTCGACGGTGTACTCGGCCATGGCCACCGGTTCCGCCAGACCGGCCTAAACTCTTTCCACCCGACACCACCGAAGCCCCCGGCCACGGCGAACCGTTCGGACCGCCCCGAACGGCATCGGTCCGGTCCCGAGGGACCGTCCGGAGAGTAAAGGGTTTTGCACCGTGCGGTGCGAGGGACGCCCATGACCACCCACACGTTCGACGTGGCGGTCGTCGGGGCCGGCACCGCGGGATGTTACGCCGCGGCGCGCCTCGGGCAGGCCGGCTACGACGTCGTCGTCGTCGAGCGGAAGGACGCCGAGGAGGCGGGCCACATCGCCTGCGGGGACGCGCTCAAGGGGGCCGACCAGTTCCCCGAGGCGATACCGAAGTCCCGGATCCTCCCCGCGTTCACGAACACGGCGGTCGATCACGGCCGGTTCGAGATACCGAAGGAGGACGTCGTCCTCGAGATCCCGGTCCCGGGCGAACTCGCGGTCATCGACCGCTGGGAGTACGGCGGTCGCATCATCGAGGGTGCCGAGGACGCCGGCGCGACGTTCCACTACGACACCGTCGTCAACGACGTCGTCCAGGAGGACGACGGCCGGGTGACGGGCCTGAAGGCGATCCGGGAGGGGGATCCCGCCGAGTACGAGGCCGACGTCGTGATCGACGCCGCCGGCTCGCTCTCCATCCTCCAGGACAAGGCCGACCTCTCGGAGACCACGTTCGACACGAACGTCCGGTACTCGCAGTTCTCCTCGGCCTACCGGGAGATCGTCGAGGTGCCCGAGCCGGTCGAGTGGTCCGACGCGCTGGTGTTCAAGCCGACGAAGCGCTCGGCTGGCTACCTGTGGTACTTCCCGCGGACCGAGACGGAGATCAACGCCGGACTGGGCTTCCAGATGAACGAGGAGCCGATGAAGCTCGTCGAGGACCTCCGGGACGACCTCCAGCGGCGTCCGGAGTTCGATGGCGCGGAGGTGGTCGACAAGCTCGGCGCCGCCCTCCCCACGCGCCGACCGTACGACTCCGCCACCGCCCCCGGGTTCGTCGCGGCGGGCGACGCTGCCGGCCACGTCAACCCTACCACCGGCGGCGGCATCGCCGGCGCCGCCTACGCCGGGACCTACGCCGCCGAGCAGGCCATCGAGGCCATAGAGGACGGCGACACGAGCGAGGCGGCGCTCTGGGAGTACAACCGCCGGGTGATGGACCACTTCGGCGCACGCTACGCCGCGCTCGACGTCTACAACGTCTTCACGACCGCGTACGATCTCGACGACCTGATGAGCCTGCTCGCTGCGCTCCCCACGGGCAAGCTCTCGGAGGCGCTCTACTCCGGCTCCGCACAGATCGGCCTCGCGCTCAAGCTCCGGACCGCGGTCAAGTCGTTCGGCCACTGGGGGACCCTCTACGACCTCTACCGGACGAAGAACCTCGCAGACCGCCTGCTCGATCACTACGAGGCCTACCCCGACTCGCCCGACGGCTTCGAGGCCTGGCGGTCGCGGCGGAACGAAATCATGGACGACATCTACGCGGCGACGGGCGCCGACCCGAAGTATTAAGATCCACTTTTTACTGCGGGGGGTTCTCGGCCTCGCTTCGCTCGGCCTGCGAACCCCCGCTTGCAAAGAACGTGGGGAAAAACTGCGCCCCCCACTCGCTCAGGCAGATTCGCTTCGCTCGTCTGCCAACGTCCTCGCTCCGAGCGGGTGAGCGCCCTGGCGCTTCCACAACGACAGCAGGATGTTGCTTCCGTCGGTTTCGAGGTGACTCCGTTGGACCGGACGGCCGACCGACTCCCTCCCCCTCGACGCCGTAGTCCCCGGGGATCATACCGGGAGAGGGAACAGTCACGTTCGGATACGTCCCCTCGGCAGCGTACGAGTCCGCCCGGGGAGCCCGTCCGATCGGGTCGGGACGCCTGCCTACGCGTCGCCGGCACCGACCGCCCGGATCGCCCCCACGAGGGTGTCCACGCCGATCTCGAGCGAGTCCTCGTCGACGTCGAACGTCGGCGTGTGGTGGCCGCCAGGGTGGTCCGTGCCGATGGCGACGTACGTCGCGTCGCCGCCCCGGTTCTGGACGTGCTGCATGAGGTACGTGGCGTCCTCGCTCCCGCCGAGGTCGTCCCGGCGGACGACCCGCTCGACGCCGTCGACGCCCTCCGCGACGGCGGCGACCACGTCGACCAGCGACTCGTCGCTCGTCGCCGACGGCGCCTCGCTCTCCACGGTGGTCTCGAGTTCGCAGTCGTGCATCTCCGCCGCTCCCCGGAGAACCTTCCGGGCACGCCCGAGGACGTAATCCCGGAGCTCGGTCGTCTCGCCCCGGACCTCGATCTCGGCGTAGGCGTGCTCGGGGACGATGTTGCTCGCCGTCCCCCCGCCGACCTTCCCGGCGTTGACCCTCGTCACGCCGTCGGCGTGTCGGGGGATGCCGTAGAGCCCCTGGACGGCGGCGGCCATCGCCTGCACCGCGTTCCGTCCCTCCCCCGGCCGCGCGCCGGCGTGCGAGGACTGGCCGCGGAAATCGGCCCTGAGGCCGGTCACCGCCAGGAAGCCGTCCATCCCCGCTACCACCTCGCCTGTCGGGTGGTCGAGGCCGACGTGGACCGCGAACAGGTGGTCGACGTCGTCGAGATGGCCGGACTTCGCCATCGCCTCGCCACCACCGACGACCTCCTCCGCCGGCTGGAAGAACACCTTCAGCGTCCCCTCGAAGTCGCTCGCCTTCACCGTCTCGAGCACCCCCACCCCGAGGGTCGCGTGGGCGTCGTGCCCGCAGGCGTGCATCGACCCCTCGTGCTCCGAGCGGAACCCCTCGCTCGCCGGGGCGTGCCCCCCGTCCTCGCTCTCCGTTATCGGGAGGGCGTCGATGTCGACCCGGAGCCCCACCGTCGGTCCATCGCCCTGCCGGAGGACTGCGACGACGCCCGTGTTCCCGCCGTGGAGCCGCTCGAGGACCGACTCGTCGGCCCCCGCGTCAAGGGCGCGCTCGTACCACGCCCCGAGTTCGTCGTCGTCAGGCACACCCGTCCGCAGGTCGGGGTCGATGGCGTCCGGCCCGACGTGGCGTTCGTCGACGCCGATCGCCTCCAGTTCCCCGACGATGCGTGCGGTCGTCCAGAACTCCCGCCACGCGGGCTCGGGTTTGCGGTGGAGGTCGCGTCGGAGCGATACGAGTCGGTCGTGTCGTGTCGCCTGCTGGCTCATGGCGGGTCAGAGGCGGGGGTAGGTGAAGAAGGTAGCCGTGCCGCGCGTGTCGCTATCCGGCAGTGCGGCACGTCGAGTCGCGCCGGTATCGTCCGGGATCCCGTCGAAACCCTCCATCAGTGATACGGTCGTGCGTAGTCTTTTACCGTCGATACCCGACTCTGTCCGGGGTATCGCCGGTACATCGTTACGCACGACCGTATGAGACGTTCCGTCGACCGTGCTGCACACGGGGCGCGTATCTGGTCCGGTGACTCCTCGGGAGCGGGAGCGGGAGCGGTGGACTCGTTCGGGCGCGAGTTCGTCAGTGGTTCGTATTAGACCGGCCGGGTCACCCGGGGATCAAAGGCCGTTATGCGGAGAACCGCGAAGGTGAGCAGGAGAACGACCCCGGCGAGCGTCAGAGAGGCCCAGAGCGTCGTTCCCGGCCGGACGGCGCGGGCCGCGACGATCGGCACGACAGCCCCGGCCAGCACCATTCCGACGAGGCCCGTGACGGCCGCAGGAACCCGAGCCCGTTGAGGGACGACCGTCGCGACACCGCTCACGACGAGCACGGCCCCGATGACGAGCGTGGGGTACGGTTCCACGCCGATACCGAGCAGAAACGAGGACTGTGCCACTCCCACGGCGAGCAGGACGAGCCCGTCGAATAGCAGTTCACGCATCGGGTGACTCATACGCGAGCGGACGCGACTCGTCGTAAAATCGCTTCTGGAGGGACAAACAGCGATTCGACCTACTCCCGGGATCCGTTTTACGAGAGGCCCTCGAAGGACGTTCGACGCGTTTCATGTTAACATTAAGCGTGACTCGCACCCGTTCGGTAGCGCTTCCCTCTTTAATTGAAGAAGCGGATTACGCGAGCGTCAAGCGCAAGACCGCGCCGGGATGTGTGGACTCCTCCGTGACGGACAGGGTTGTAGAATACTACTGGATGGTGTTGAACGCCAACAGGTGGTGCTGCAGCCGTTTTCCCCGTGCAGCAGCCCAGTTCTGCCGCCTATCAAACATCCCGACGGGACCGTCGCTCCCGACCGACCCCCGACGTCGTACCCGTTACCCGGCGTTCCGGACCTGCTCGACGTCGACCTCGAGGTGGATGCCTGTCGGGTACTCCTCGCTCGCGACCGACCGCGCGAAGTCGTCGTGGCCGACGATGGCGATGGTCCGGACGTAGACGGTGTACCCCCACGCGTCGAACCGGCCGCCGTCCGGGGAGAGCCGCTTGTACATCGGCACGCGGACCTCTTGGAGGGGCTCGGGGTTCGGTCCCCGGAACTCGACGCCCTTTCGCGCCGCCCGCTCCTTGATGTCGGTGACGACCCGCTCCAGGCTCTCGCGGTCGCCGGACTGGAGCGTGAGCCGGGTGACGAACGGCATACCCGAACCAGCCCGTCGGAGGTCAAAAGCCCACCCCTTCGCACCGACCGCCGCCCGCGCCCACCGACGCGCCTTCCGCTCCCTCCCGTCTCCCACAAGTCCTGCCCGCGACGCTCGCGCCCGCTGTTCGCCGGCCACGCCACCGCGGTCGTGGTGCTCGTCGTCACGACGGTCGCGAACGCCTCGTACGGCTCGCAGCGATGGTTCGACGCCGTATGCGAAGTCATGCTCCCGGCGATCCTCTTCGCGCTCCCCGTCGTCGCGGGCGTCGGCGTCGCGGTGCTCGGGGGCGGGCTCGTCCCGGCGCTCGCGTGAACGGCCGCGGTCGTCCTCGGGCGCGGGCTCGCGACCTCCTCGGTCGTCCCCTCCCGACACCCGATTCGCCGCCGTGGGCCCTCACCGGCGCGTTCCTCGCCGGCGCGTTCCTCGCCATCGGGCTCGCGGGAGCGTTCGGCGGGTTCCTCGCGGGACGAACCGGCCGGCTCGGGTGGCGGCGGCTCGTCGGCTGACCGTGGCGGGAACCCGGGGATGGCGGGGCGCCTACTCGAACTCCGCCTCGCGGTCCTCGAGGAACGCCGCCATCCCCTCGCGCTGATCGTGCGAGCCGGCGAGACTCGCGAACGCCCGGCGCTCGAACGCCAGCCCGCCCTCGCGGTCGCTGCCGGCCCGGTTGATCGCCTCCTTGGCTACCCGGAGGGCAAACGCCGGCTGCTCGGCCAGTTCGCCCGCGAGTTCGGTCCCACGGGACTTCGCGTCCTCGACCACCTCGCCCACGAGGCCGTGCTCGTGTGCGGTCTCGGCGTCGATGCGTTCGCCGGTGTAGACCAGCCGGCGGGCGTACTCGTCACCGACGAGGTCGGGCAGGCGCTGGGTGCCGCCGAACCCCGGGATCACGCCGAGGTCGATCTCCGGCTGGCCGACGAGCGCGCCCTCCTCCGCCACCCGGAGGTCACAGGCCATCGCGAGTTCGAGCCCGCCGCCGAACGCGTAGCCGTTGATCGCCGCGACCGCGGGGGCGGGGAACGACTCGACGGCGTCCATCACGCCGTGGCCGAGTTCGGCGTACGACTGGGCCTCCTCGCTATCGAGGTCGGCCATGTAGGAGATGTCCGCGCCGGCGACGAACGCCTCCTCGCCCGCGCCGGTCACGACCAGCGCGCGGGCGCCCCTCGCCTCGGCCTCCGCGAGCGCCGCCGACATCGCCTCCAGCGTCTCTACGTTCAGCGAGTTGAGCGAGTCCGGCCTGTCGACCGTCAGCGTCGCTACCGCCGGGTCCTCCTCGTAGGTCAGGTCGACCGTCTCCCAGGTCATGGACGGCCCCACAGCCGCGGGGGTCATAACCCCTCCCACTCGGGTCCGGGCCGGGCCGGGCAGCCGGCCGAGCGGGTCCCGCGGGCCCCGACCGCCGAAGTCACGGCCCGGCGATCCGGCCGCGCGACTCCGCAACCCTCAGGTGCCCCCCCGGGGTACGGGTGGGCGATGACCCTCTCGGAGGAGGCTCGCGACCGCCTCGCCGACGTCGTGGCGCTCCAGCCGACCAAGAACGGGGAGCTGATGGAACGCTGGGGGATGGAGAGCGGCAGCGAGGTCCACCGGTACCTCGAGGGCGACCTGAAGGAGTACTACTACCGCGACGAGAACAGCCTCATCCGGGCGACGCCGGAGGCGGCCGAACTCGTCGGCGTCGACCCCGGCGTCGAGGAGGGCGAGGACGGGAAACGCACCCTCCGTCTCCCGGCGGTGCAGTACCACGCCGTCCGGGTCGTCCCGGGGCCGGACGAGGAGTCCGCGAGCGTCGTGAACGTGCTCCACCGGATCCGGGAGGCCGGCGAGGACCCGCCCGTCGAGGACGTCCGCGAGGCGCTCCGGAGCCTCGCGAACAAGGGCGTCCTCGAGAAGGTACAGCGGACGGTCCCCACCTACCGGCTCGCGGTCCCGCGGGAGGATCTCACGGTCGAACGGCTCGACGACTGACGCGCGACGGGATCCGGCACGCGGGGGCCGCGTCGCGGGGGCCTACAGCCGCGCCCGGGCCGCCCGGACCACCTCGTCCGGGTCGTACGGGCCGTGCTCGTGCTTGTCGGAGACGAGTTCGTCACCGACACGGACCCGGAACACCCCGTCGTCGCCAGTCCGAAGCGCCACCTCGTCGAGTCGCTCCCCGAACGTCTCGATGCACAAATGTCCACTCTCGGTGTGCGCCGGCGTCGCAAACGCGACCAGGGGAGGGCGGTGGTCAACCGTCCAGCCGGGCAGCAAGTCCCCGGAAGTCCGCGACCGTCGGTCGCCACACGAGGAGCGCGACGGTGACGACGAACACGACCGTCGAGAGCGCGTAGGACCGGCCGTACGCCGCGGCGGCGACCGCACCCGCCCCGCCGACGAACCCCGAGAGCACGCCGGCGACGACGGGAAGGGTACACGAGACACAGGAGAGGAAGCCGAGCGCGCCGCCCACGAGCCCGGCGGCGGCGTCGAGCAGCGTCGCGTACAGCAGGTACGCGAGCGCGAGATACCCGACCACCTTGAACGGGAGGAGGGCGAACTGGAGCGACGTCCCCGCGTAGATGAGCGCCGGGCTCCACCCCGGCGGGAGCGCGAGGAGTTCGAGCCGGAGGCCCGTCGTCGCCCCGCCC
>PXRQ01000110.1 GCA_003022005.1 Halobacteriales archaeon QS_5_70_15 | reverse complement strand
GCACAGGTCGACCTGTGCGACCGGCGCCCGTTCGACGCGACCGCTACACGCCGGCGCTCCCCCGACTCCCGAGTGCGTTCGCGGCACCCTCACAGGAGCCGTGGCTGTCGGTCAGGAGTGCTATGCGGGCCGGGATCGTCGATCAGAAGTAGTCCGCGAGACGGTCGGCAGCCTCCCCGGCGCGCGGGGTCACGAGCGCGAACCGCAGCCAGTCCGCCCGCGACTCGCCGAACGCGCTGCCCGGCATGCCCGCGACCCCCGCTTCGTCGATGAGCCGTCGAACGTTCTCGTCGGTGCCGGGGAACCCCTCGAACCGCGCCATCACGTAGAACGCCCCGCCGGGGGACATGTACTCCGCGCCGGCGTCGTCGAGCGCGTCGGTGAAGGTCTCGACCCGCGCCTCGAGCACCGCGCGGCTCCGGTCGTGGTACTCCCGGTCGGTCGTGCGCAGGGCGTGGAGCACCGCGTGCTGGGACGGTCTGACCCCCGCGGTGACGGTGAGCATGTGCCGGTCCCGCGCGGCGTCGGCGAGCTCGGGGGAAGGGAACACGCCGTAGCCGACCCGGAACCCCGTGACGGCGAACGTCTTCGAGAAGGAGTTCGTGACGGCGACGTTCCCGGAGTCGAACTTGAGCGCGCTCGTGAACCGCCCGGAGAAGTCGAAGCGGTCGTAGACCTCGTCGCTCACGAGGAGGGCGTCGTACTCCTCGGCGATGGCGACCAGTTCGCGCATCGTCCGTTCGTCGTAGACGGCTCCGGTCGGGTTGTTCGGCGTGTTCGCAACCACCAGCGCCGTCCCGTCGGTGATCCGCTCGCGGACGGTCCCCGGGTCCAGCCGCCCGTCGCGGTCCGCTGGAACGTACCGGACCGACCCGCCGAGCATCTTCACCTTCCCCGGGTAGTACGGGTAGACCGGGTCGGTCAGCAGCGCCTCCTCGCCCGTCCACCGCTCGAGCCCGAGGGCCATCGCGAGGTAGTTCGCCTCGCCGCCCCCGACGGTGACGACGACCCGGTTGACGTCGACCCCGTGTCGCGCGGCGACCGCCTCGCGGAGCTCGGCCAGCCCCTCGGTCGGGGGGTACTGGAAGTCCGCGCCGCCGAGGTCGGCGTACTCGTGTAGCCCCTCGCCGATCCCCTCGGGGGAGCCCCAGTCGGGGTCCCCGCTCACCATGTCGATGACGTCGTGCTCCGCGTTCCGCGCGTACGACATCAGGTCGAAGAACGCCGGCGCGTCGTACTCCATGTCCCCCTGCTCGGGCGGCCGGCACGTCGCTCTTTCGCCTTCCCCGGCGGGTCACCGGCCCGGGCCCCCCAACAGTCGCTCGGCGGCCCGGTAGGCGCCCGACCGGTTCCCGCGGTTCCGCTCGCCATCCGCCGCCATCCGGGTCGCGCCGGCGACGCTCGCGACTGCTAGGACGATCCCGGCGAGGACGTCCGTCAGCCAGTGGATCCCCAGGTACATCGTCGAGACGGTGATCGAGGCCGCGAGCACCGCGGCGATCGGGAGCCACCGGGGGTAGATCCCCCGGAACCGGTAGGCCAGGAGGGCGACCGTGGCCGACAGGGAGGTGTGGAGCGAGGGGAACACGTTCGTGTTCGCGTTCACCTGGGCCGTCAGCAGCTGTGACTGGGGCCAGTGGGTGAACAGCAGCGACTCGACCAGCTCGGGCATGAAGTTCCGCGGCCCGTAGGCGACGAACAGCACGTAACAGACCAGACCGATACCGTAGTTGAGGACGTAGGCCAGGAGCGTCACCCGGAGCGGGCGCGCCTCCTCGTGGAGGAGGTACGCGAGGACGGGGAAGGTGAGGAGGAGGGCGTAGCCGAAGACGTAGACGGCCCCGAAGTATGCCGTCAGCGCCGGGGTCGCCGACGACTGGAGCCGGGCGACGAACGCTCCCTCCACCGCGTGGATGTAGCCGGTGATGTTCAGCCCGATGATCCAGGAGAGTTCGACGCCCGCCTGACGAAGGATCCTGTTGACCGCCAGGACGACCGCGAGCACGGCGAGGACGGGCGCGACCGCGGAGACGTTGGTGCGGACCCGACGGGGTGCCGCCCGCAGGCGACGCGGGCCGACGACGAGGAGCACTCCCAGGGCATTAAGACAGACGACGACCGCACCGACGAGCGTGACGATGTCGAGCAGGCCCATCAGTCGACCTCGACGAGCGCCCCGTCGTCGTACCGGTAGCCGGCCTCGCGGAACGCGGCCCTGGCCCGACCGACGTCCAGTTCACCGTCCGTCCCGATGAACGGCGTGACGGGGTCCTCCCCGTCCCAGCGGAGGTCCGACGGGAGCCAGTCGGTCCCGACCAGCGGGCTCGCCGCGGGTCGCGCGTACCCGTCGAAGACGGCCTCGACGAGGTGGGCCTGATCCACCAGCCGCGCGAGCGTGTTGCGGAACCGGGGGTTCGTGAGCGGGGGCCGTCGCGTGTTGTACCCGATGACGTACGGCGCTCTCGAACGGTCGACGAGGAGGTCGAGGGCCTCCGCGCGGCCGATCCGGGGGACCGTCCCGGCGCCGACGGGCGTGCCGGTCACGTCGGCGTCACCGTCCGCGACCAGATCTACCGCCGTCGCGTCCGACCCGACGACGCGCACGACCAGACGCTCGAACGCGGGCCCGTCGGTCACCCCGTACGGGAGATCGATGTCGTTCCCGCGGGCGAGGAAGTGCCCCTCGAACCGTTCGAGGACGAGCCGCTCCAGCGGCGTGTTGCGGACGAACTGCAACGGCCCGCTCCCGACCGGCGGGATGTTCTCCGTCACCAGCGCCTCGGTCGCGGGACCGAACTCGATACCGCCGACCGACGCCGTTCGGGTCCGGTCCGCCCAGACGTGCTCCGGCAGGACCGGAACGGTGAACGCCCGGACCGCGACGCTGGGTGTGCATTCGACGAACTGGAACTCGACCGTGCGCGGTCCGTCGGCGATCACGTCCTCGACGAGGGTGCTCCGGCCCCGGAACCGTGGCGACGGAACCCGGGTGTCGGTCCCCTCCCCGTCGTCCCCCCCCGTCGACCCGAGGGACGTATCCGCCAACAGGGCGTACGTGAACGCGACGTCCTCGGCCGTGAGCCGTTCGCCGTCGTGCCACTCCAGGTCGGGACGGAGCCGGACCGTCGCGCGGGGCCTCCCGCGGGCCTCCGAGAAGCCCCACCCGTCCGCCAGCCACGGGATGGTGCTCCCCGCGTCGGTCGCGACCCCCAGCGAGTCGTACAGCAGGCCGGTCAGGGTACCGGAACGACGGTACTCGACCGACAGCGGGTTCAGGTTCTCCGTGGGCCGCGGATCCGTCGCCGCCATCCGGAGGGCCCCCCTGCGGCGCCGATCCGGTTCGCCGTCTCCCCCGCCGGTGTCGCTCACCGACGCCCTCTCGAGCGTCAGGTACCCGACCGGGGCGTTGAGGTCGGCCGCCAGCCAGTTCGTGTAGGACGAGTCCCGCGTGGCCCGGATGTCGTCCGGGAACGCGACGACCGCGAACGGCTGTGTCCGGGCGACGACCCGCTGGAGCTCCGCGACCGCCTCACGACGCCGGTCGCCGTCCGTTCGGCGCTGCGCCTCGAGCAGTTCGTCGACCTCCAGGTCCGTGTAGCCGAACGGGTTCTGCCAGCCGGGGGCCTCCGCGAACCGCGAGTGCAACAGCCGATAGAGGGCATCGGGCGTCCCGGACCGGTCCTCGCGGCGAGCGACGAACAGGTCGAACTCGTCGCTCAGCAGCACCTGCCGGTGCAGTTCCCCCCGGGCGACGGGAACGACCTGCGCGTCGATACCCGCCGCCCGGAACCATCCCGCGACCGTGCGGGCGATGCGGAGCGCGTAGGGGTCGGCGTCGGCCGGTGGGGCCTTGACCTGCAGGGACACCTGTCTCGTCGACTGCCAGCCCGCGATCGTCCGGACCCGGCGCGCGCACCCGGCAGTACCGGCAGACCCGCCCGCGGCGAGGACCGCGAGGACCGCCCGCCGACGGAGGGCGGGGGCGGTCGGCTGCTGCGGCGTTTCCTCTACCACGGGCTATAGCGGGGACTGTGGAATTTAGGGATTTCGACGGGGCGTCCCCGTTCCCGGCCGGGTAGTGGGCAGCCGGGCGTCGCCACGAGCCCCGTATCAGACGACACCGAGGAGCGGTGCCGCGAGCGCGACCACCCACGCCGTGATCCCGCGTCCGACCCGTCGACGGTCGGCCCGAGCGACACCGAGCGCGAGCGGGCCGAGTGCGCCGACCAGCGCGACCCGGTGGAGCGCGAGCCGGACGGGGACCGTCGTCACCCCGACGACACCCAGGTCGAGCACGGCGGCGGCACCCAGTCCGCCCCCGGCGAGGAGCGCCGTCCGCGGCGCCGGCCGACCGCGCGAGCAGCCACACGACCGCCGGGAGCCCTCCCGCGAGTACGGGGTACAGCAACGCGGCGAACAGCCGGGGGTCGACCCCCGGTGCCAGCCCCTCGGCGGCGAGTCCGGTGGCCCGGACCCCGAGGACGAGCGCGACGAGTGCCGCAGGGAGGGCCGCGTCGACCGCGTACTCCCGGTACCGGCCGGCGACCGGGAGCGCGGCGCCGAGCACGAGCGCGGCCGGGGCGAGTTCGACGACGGTCAGCCATCCGTGGCTCCCGCCGCCGCCGAGCCCGTGGTACTCCCGGCTGACCCCGTCGACGAACGGCTCGTCGCGCAGGTCCCGCTCGACGAACCGCCCCCCTTCGGCGACGCCCGTGACCGTGTGGCGGAGCCTGAACGGGTCCCAGTACTCCACGTGGGCCTGCAGCGCCGTCCAGTTCTCCGAGGGGGCCAGGTACGCCCGGACGTGGACCCGGCTCCCCAGGTACGTGCCGGTCGACAGCTGGTACACGGCCCTGCCCCACTCGCACGGGGCGTCCCTGTCGGGCGTGACGTACGTGTGCCGGGCCGCCCCCCGGGCCGGACGCCACGGGGATTCGTCGACACCGTCGACCCCCTCGACGGGGGCCTCGGCGTCCCCCTCCGTCGCGGTCCAGTCCACGCCGGAGCGGTCCTCCAGGGCCCTCCGAACCCGGTCGGGCTCGTCACGGACCACGACGTTGAGCGCGAGGGTCCGGCCCGCCGCGATCAGCGCGACGAGCGGGGGGGTCCGGCGGTACCGCATACCTCGTCTCCCGCCCCGGTACTACACTGTTGTGTCCGGAAGCGGCGGCGCGTCCCCGACCGGGGGACGGGAGCCGTCGTCCCGACGCCGGCCCGAACGCACGGACTCGGACCGGGAGCGGGGGGCTAGAGGTCGAGCGTCCCGACGCGCTCCCACTCCGTCTCGTCGACCACCGCGAGCTCGTCCTCGCCGAAGACGTAGAGGTAGTCCTCGATGTAGAGCGCCCGCTGTGGCCGGTCGACGTTCACCTCGTAGACGGTGTCCAGGCTCTCCGCGGAGAGCACCATCCCGCCGTGCCCGGTGGGGAGGAAGAACACCCCGTGCTTGCGGTCGAGCAGGAACGCGTGGTGGCTCCGGGAGATCGCGGACCACTCGGACGCGAGCACCCGCGACTCCTCGATCCCGGGATCGGCCGGGTCCGAGACGTCGAAGACCACCGCCTTCACCTCCCCGTCCTCCTTCCCGATGCCGAGCACGCGGTCGCCCGACAGCGGGTGGAGATACGAGGAGTAGCCCGGCAGCTTGAGTTCACCCTCGAGCCGCGGGTTCGAGGCGTTCGAGAGGTCAAGCACGTGGAAGGGGTCGATCCGGCGGAAGGTGACGACGTAGCCGCGGTCGCCGACGAACCGCACCGAGTAGATCCGCTCGGTCCCGCCCATCCCCGTGACCTCTCCGGTGACGGTGAGGTCCGAGGCGTCCAGCACGTACACGTCGTTGGCGGACTCGGTCCCCCAGCGCTCGCCGACGGTGGTGGCGATCCGCAGGGAGCCCCCGTGTTCGTCGACGGAGAACTGGTTCAGGGGCCGTCCGGGAACCGCGCCGGTCCCGGCCAGCGAAAGCGACGGCGCGTCGGGACTCCCGCCGGTCGCGTTCGCCCCCTCGGCCGCCGTGACGCCCCCGCCGGTCGCGTTCACGCGGACGACGTGTGTGATCGTGAGGTTCCGCCTGTGTTCCTCGACGTACTCCTCGTGGTGTTCGCGGAGCGCCTCGCCGACCTCCTCGCGTCGCTCCTCGTCCAGGCTCGCCAGCCAGCGCCGGACCGTCGCATCGACCTCGACCGCGGTGGCCCGCTCGCTGAGGTCGTACCCCCGGATCTCGCGGAGATGCTCGACCACCCAGTCGTCGAGGAGCGGCCGGGCCGGCCCGAGCAGGACGTCCATCCGCACCTCGGCGCGGGAGGCCTGTTCAGTGTACGTGACGTACAGGCCGTCCCTGGATATGTAGACCGTCGAGCCGCGCGCGCCGACCATGGTGAGTTCGTCGCCGACGCTCCCGTCCGCCGGGTCCAGCGAAACGACCGTGTACGTGACATCGACCGGGACCGGCCGGTCGGGGTGGTACACGTCGGTACAGGCCGCGCTGACGCCCTCCATCGGCTCGACGGGACAGGGCGAGTCGACCTCGACCGGCGCCGCGAGCACGAGGTACATCGACCCGTTCCGCATCCGCGCGCTGTGGACGCGGCTGTCGACATCCTTCGACCACTCGAGTTCGGGCGCCGAGGCGTTCGAGACGTCGTAGCCCCACACCCGCTCGCCGATCACGACGAGCCGGTCGCCGTCGAGGAACATCCGGCCGCTGTGGTCGATCTCCCCGACGACCTCGGCGGTCCCGGGCGGCGTCGCGTCGATGACGCGCGTGCCGGTGTCCTCGTACCGCTCCTCGTGGTGGTGGTGGTCCTTCCGCTCTCCCCGTGGCGAGTAGTAGATGCGCCGGCCGTCGGTCTTCACCAGGTCGGGCTCGGCGACGCCCTCGACCTGGACGTTCGTCCCGGAGTAGCGGTCGGGCGGCGCGACACCGCCCGAGCCGCCGCCGTCGCCGGCAGCCTCGGTGGCGGCCTCGACCGGCGTTCCGGTCGCCATCGGCGTCGGCGTCCGGGTTGCGGGCCCGCCGCGTTCCGGTTCGGGAGCCCGCCGGGTCTCGAAGTCGACCCTCGGCTGGCTCCGTCCCCGCCAGAGGTACTCCGTGAACGCCGCGGCCGACTCGAAGGTGGTCATGTTCGCGGCTTCGGGCTCCGGCGGGTCGACGCTCGACGCCCCGAGGTCCGGCGGGGAGCCTTCGTCGGGCTCCGGCGTCCGCTCGGGGTCCGGCGTTCGATCCGCGAAACCGGCACCCGGCGCGAGCACGAAGGCGCCCGCGCTGGCCAGCAGGACCATCGCGAGCGCGCCCAGCGGTGCGATCTTGCGTCTCATCGTCGTCGCGAACGACGTACCGTCCGGAAAAGGCCCTTCTCCAATGTCAAGCGGTCCTTTGAACCTCCGCCCCGGCGCTCCCGCGACGGACCGACGACCGCGAGCGGAGGGTCCGATCCGGCTTCGCCGATCCGGCGGAGCTCCCACCACAAGACACTCGCGGACCGGTCCGGTGGTCGCCCCATGGAGGACCACGCGCTCGTCGCGGACGTCGAGGGGCGGTCGTCCGGGACGGCGAGTACCTGCTCGTCGAGCGGGCGGCCGACGAGGCCCACGCGGGTGGGCTCCTGGCGTTCCCCGGCGGGAAGGTGGAACCGCCCCCGAACGGCGATGCCTCGATCGAGGCGACGGCACGCCGCGAACTCGTCGAGGAGGTGAGCGCCGAGGTCGGGGCCGTCGAGTACGTCCACAGCGGGACGTTCGTGGCCGACGACGGGACGGCCTGTCCGAACGTCGTCACGCTGTGCGAGCACGAGGCCGGCGAGGCCCGCCCCCGCGAACCGGACGAGGTCGCCGCGGTCGGCTGGTACGTCCCCGACGAGATCCGGGATCACCCGGACGCACCGGGATTCCTCGAACGGGACGTAGAGCGGCTCGAGACGTGCCGGCGCGAGCGCAACCGCTGAACGGATCCGTCGTTCGGAGCGAGGACCCGCCGCCCGACCGATGCGGACCGCGGCCGTTCCCCGGACGGCCGGGGGACCGGGTTCGTCACGGTCGTCCCCCACAGAAGTGATAACTATCCGAACGGAATACCCGGGGATCCGATGGCCTCCGACTGGTCGCGGGTCCGCGAGCGGGTCGCGGAGCACACGGACGAGGTCCGCTCGCGCCTGCGGGCGGAGTGGGGGACGGGCCGGACCGTCGAGCCGTTCGAGTACGGGCCCCGTCACCACGATCCGCGCGAGTTGCCCGGAACGGTCCAGAGACAGCTGGAGCTCATGGCCGGCATTGCCTCGGTCGTCACGTTCTACACCCGCTCCCGGTCGCTCAGTTCGTCGGTCACCGGACGGGCGGGTCGCTGGAAGTCGAGCGCGAAGGCTCGGACCACCCGGGGACGACCCGTGCGACCGGGCTGTTCGACGCCGAGACCCTCCCCGAAACCCGGCGAGAGGGCGGGGAGATCCGGCGACTGCTCGCGGGAGCGGAGCCGGACTGATACCCGCGGTCGTAACGACGCACCGATGATCGTCCGGAGGGATCGTCGGTCGCCGGTACCGGACCACGACCGGGCAAGCGAGCGGAGTCGGTGTCCCGTTCCGCCGGGCCCCGTCGTCCCGGCGGAACGGGTCGGCGGTTTCAGGCGTGGGCCTGTTCGGTCCGGACGGTGAACCCCCAGCCGTCGAGCGGCGACGGGCCGAGCGAGAGCTGCCAGCCGTTCAGCAGCGCCAGCGGCCGCGCCAGCGAGAGCCCAAAGGAGAGCCGTCCGTCGCGGTGGATGGGCGTCTCGGCGAACGCGCGCTCCGGGTCCGCCGGGACCGGTTCCGAGCGGTCGTCCTCGACGTGGAACTCCCGGTCGCCGAGCCGTATCCGAACCGTGGTAGCCGACGACCCCCCGGAGGCGCTGTCGAACAGCGACTCGAGCAGCGTCTCGGTCTGTCTCGGGTAGCAGATCACGGGGAACGACTCGGCCACCTCCAGCGAGACGTCCCCGCGGTCCGCTCGCGACCACGCGGCCTCGGTGAGGTCCCCGATGGGGACCCGCTCGAGCGAGGAGCGGTCGTAGGCCATGTCGAGCACCTCGGCCGAGTCGTCGACGACCCGTTCGATGCGGTCAAGAGCGGCCGCGATCCGCTCGACGCGGTCGGCCTGGCCCGGGTCCGTCTCGAGTAGCCCGAGCCACCCGGCCGCGCTCCCGACGGCGTTCCGGACCTCGTGCGTGAGCATCCGGTTCAGCGTGGCCGCCTCCTCGCGGCGCGCCTCGGTCAGCATGTCGGAGATCCGCCGGTCGGTGACGTCCTCCTGTGCGACCAGGCAGTAGTCCCGCCCCTCGTGTTCCAGCGCGGTGGCGTACATCGAGTACCACCGGAGTTCGCGGTCGTCGTGACAGGGGTATTCGACGGAGCACCCCCCGCGCTCGCTCGCGAGTATCCGGTCTATCCCCTCCCGTATCCGCCCGGCGTGTGGCTCGTCGACGAGCGATGCCGTCACGTCGAGGAAGTCCCGCCCGACTACGGCAGTCCCCCGCCCGTGTCGGCGGCCGTACTCCCGGCAGGCGCGGTTGACCCAGACGACCTCGCCCGTCCCGTCGAGGACGGCTACCTCGAGCGGGAAGCCGTCGAGGAGCGACGTCGCCAGACCCGTCGGGAGCTCCATCCTGGGGCGCGTTCCGCACTCGGGGTATTTATTTTGTGTCGTTTCGGACCGAAACCGAGGTACGTCCGGACGACCGTGTACGTTGGCCGATCGAGGTTCGAATCGGGTCGGCGACCGCCGGCGGATCCCGACGACCGTCCGCCTCGTACTGTCGGACGAGACTACCTAAACGCCGTCGTCCCCACGGTACGACGACGTCGTTCGTGGGCCCACGACGGTGTCAGTCAACGGCCCGCCAGAGATACAGCGCCGCGTACGACCGGTAGGGTCGCCACGGCTCGGCGCGCTCGACCATCTCCGCGCGGGTGAGATCGCCGAACAGCGCCTCCATGCCCCGCCTGATACCCAGGTCCTCGACGGGGAAGACGTCCTCGCGGCCGAGGACGAACATCAGGAACATCTTCGCGGTCCAGTCGCCCACGCCGCGGATGTCGGTGAGTTCATCGACGACGGCCTCGTCGTCCATCCCGGCGTAGCGGTCGGGGTCGATGCGGCCGTCCTCGAAGGCCCGGGCGATCTCGCGGAGGTACTCGACCTTCTGTGGGGAGAGCCCCGCGTCCCGGTCGGCCGCGAGCATCCCCGACGGGGTCACCTGGAAGCGGTCGAACACCCGGTCGCGGATGGCGGCCGCCGAGGCGGTCGAGAGCTGCTGGTTCATCACGGAGACGGCGGTGCGGGCGAACGGGTCCTCGGCCGGCTCCAGGTCCAGTTCGCCGTGGGACTCGACGTACGGACCGAGGTGCGGGTCCGACCGGAGGTGCTCGTGCGGGCCGGTCGCGTCGGGGGTGGCGTCGGTGTCGGCGCCGGTACTGCCGTCGCGGGTTGTCACGGTCGGAGGTACGCGCGGTGTCGGTTAGCCGTGACGGTTCTCGTGCTGTCGGACGTGGCTACCCGAACACCACCGCCACCACGCGCGGCGATACCGTTCACGAGCTCGTGTCCGAAAGTATCACTCCTCCTCTTCCTCGGCGGCCTCCTCCTCGGGCGGGGCAGGGACGTTCTCGCCCGCGTCCGCCCGGCGCCGGACGTCGACGTGGTAGTGCTGGAGTACGTCCCGCCCGAGCAGGAGGGGGTAGTCCATGTGCGATCGGTCCTCGACGCTCGCGGTGACGGTGTGCTGCGTGCCGCCGACGCCGACCAGGAGGTCGACGACCGGCCGCGAGCGGCCGGACTTGACGCTCCCGGAGTTGACCTTCACGATGTCCTTGATCGGGCCGGCGCCGATGTCGGCGGCGAGCCGGGGACGACCACACCGCTCGTCGAGTTCCCCCGGTTTATCTATCCCTCCGGCTCTACGGGTGGTATGAGCGGCCCCTCCGGGGACGCGTTCACGTACGACGGCGGACGCGTCGATCCCGGGGAGACACAGAACGTCCGCTACGGGGTCAGCGAAACGTACCTCGGCGACCCGGTCCGGAGACCCGTCACCCTCGTCAATGGCGAGCACCCGGGGCCGACCGCGTTCCTCTCGGCGGCCGCCCACGACGACGAACTCAACGGCATCGAGGTCGTTCGGGAAGTCGCCCACGAGTGGGACCACGCCGACCTCCACGGCACGCTCGTCTGTCTGCCGGTGCTGAACGTCCCGCGGTTCATCGCCCAGCAGCGCTACCTCCCGATCTACGACCGCGACCTGAACCGGTCGTTCCCGGGGGACGAGAGCTCCACCTCGGCGAAGCGTATCGCCCACCGCATCCTCCGGAACTTCGTCGCCTCATGTGACCCCGGGCTGGACTTCCACACCTCCATGCGGGACCGGACCAACATGATCCACGTCCGGGCGGACATGGAGGACCCCGAGGTGGCGAGGCTGGCCCGGGCGTTCCCGACGAACGTCATCATCGCCGGGGCGGCCCCGGACGGGACGCTCCGCCGGGCGGCCTCGAACGCGGGCGTCCCGACCATCACCGTCGAGATGGGCGAGGCCCACCGCTTCCGGCGGGACCTCATCGACCGGGCGCTCGACGGAACCCGTTCGGCCCTCGCGGAGTTCGGTCTGCTCCCCGACGAGTCGGTCGCCTGGCCGGGGTGGCGGACCGTCATCGACGGCAACGGGGAGAAGACGTGGCTCCGGGCGGACGCGGGGGGCTGGTCGACGTGCACCGGGCGGTCGGCTCGCTCGTCCGCGAGGGGGACCCCGTGTGTGCGATCACCAACCCGTTCAACACCGACACGGACGTCGTCGAGGCGCCGTTCACGGGCCTGCTCGTCGGCACCCTCGAGAACCCGCTGGTCTCCCCCGGCAACCCGCTCTGTCACCTGGTCCGCCTGGACGAGCGGACCCGCCGGGCCGTCGGGCGCAGTCAGGGGTCCCCCCCGCCGCGGGCGAGCGCGGCGGAGGGGGGCAGTTCCTCGTAGCTCCCGCGTGGTGATTGGAACCGGACAGGAGCGGGCGGTTCCCCGTCCCGTCGGTCTTCGCCGGCCTCCGGTGCTCCGGGCCGGGGAACCCGGCGGGTTCGGACCAATAGACGCGGCAGGTCCGGCGGATACCCCGCGATCGGAGACGGGGCGGGATCCGAGAACCCGCCGCCGGCGCGCGGTGGCGCGCCGAGGCACCCGCACGCAGTAGTAACTACTATACGAACCGGGGTCTGAGGGGCGGGTGACATGAGCCAATCGTACGACCGGGGCCTCATCGAGGACTTCGGCCGGTGGCGGGAGTTCTCCGCCGGCATGTGGGCGTGGGTCCTCCACAAGTTCACCGGGTGGGTGCTCGTGGGCTACCTGTTCACGCACATCGCCGTCCTGAGCACCGCCACGGTCGACGGGACCTCCTACACGAACACGCTCCAGGGCCTCGAGAGCGTCGTCGTCGTCCGGTTCCTCGAGGTGGGGCTGCTCGCGGTCGCGGTGTTCCACATTCTTAACGGGCTGCGGCTGCTGTTCGTCGACCTCGGGGTCGGTCTCGGCAAACAGGACCGGTCGTTCTACGCCTCGCTGATCCTTACTGCTTCGATCGTCGTCGCGAGCATCCCGACGTTCCTCGAGGGGGTGTTCTGATGGCGGACTACTACTCCTCGTTCGAACCCAAAGGAACGCGCTGGCTGCTCCAGCGGATCACTGCGGCGTTCCTCGTCGTCGTCCTCGCCTTCCACTTCATGCTGTTGCACTTCGTCAACCACGCCGCCGAGATCACGTTTCAGGGCACCAGCGTCCGGATGTCCCAGGCCGGGTACTTCCTGACGATGGTGCTGTTCCTCGTGACCGCGACGTTCCACGGGGTCAACGGCGTCTACAACGCCCTCGTCAACCAGGGACTCACCGGCACGGGCAAGACCGCCGTCAAGTACGGCCTCGCGCTCGCGGGGATGCTGCTGATCGTCCAGGGGGTTCGAGTGGCCCTCGCGATGACCACTATCGTCTAACAATGAGAGCGGGACGTCATGCGCGAGCGGGCCCGCGAGGAGCTCCGGGACGCCGAGACGACGGTCGAGCTGAAGGTGTTCCGCTACGACCCCGAGGTCGAGGGGAAGAAGGAGCCCCGGTTCGACGAGTTCACCGTCCCGTTCCACAAGGGGATGACCGTCCTCGACGCGCTGATGTACGCCCGGGACCACTACGACTCCTCCCTGACGTTCCGCCACTCCTGTCGGCAGGCCGTCTGCGGGTCGGACGCGCTGTTCGTCAACGGTCGCCAGCGACTGGGCTGCAAGACACAGCTCGCCGACCTGGACTGGCCGATCCGGATCGAGCCGCTCCCCCACGCCGACGTCGTGAAGGACCTCGTCGTCGACATGGAGCACTTCTACGACCAGATGGAGGCCGTCGAGCCGTACTTCCAGACGAACGAGCACCCGTCGGGCGAGCTCGAGGAGCAGCGCCAGTCACGCGAGAACCGCGAGAAGATCAAGATGTCCACGCGGTGCATCTGGTGTGCCGCGTGTATGTCCTCGTGTAACATCGCCGCCGGGGACAACCAGTACCTGGGCCCGGCGGCCATCAACAAGGCCTACCGGTTCGCGATGGACGAGCGCGAGGGCGGGGACATGAAGGAGCACCGTTTAAATATCATCGAACAGGAGCACGGCGTCTGGCGGTGTCAGACCCAGTTCTCCTGCACCGAGGTCTGCCCGAAGGACATCCCGCTCACCGAGCACATCCAGGAACTGAAGCGCGAGGCGGTCAAGAGCAACCTGAAGTTCTGGTGACGTCGGGTCGACGAACCCGGTAGCGGCGGTAGTGCCCGTGCCCGGAACCCGGTCCCCGAAGCCGAACCCGCCGTCGTGAGGCTCCGGTGTCGGCCGTCAGCCACGGTGCCTCCCGATGCAGTCCGAGCCCACCGTTCGTCGACAGGGTCGGGAGGGGCTGCCGGCTTCCCCTCGACGGGTCGACCCCGTCCAGCGTTTCCGAACAGCGACGGAGGATCCGCACCGGCGAGCTACCGCACGTGCAGTGTATGCCGAACGTTCGCCGTCGAACAGATATTTATTCGTCTACGAGTAAAGCACGAGTACGACATGAAGTTCGATCCCGGGGCGGCGGGGGAGCCCTCGGCCCCCGGTCCCGTGGCGTTCACGAGGGGCGAGTTCGAGCGCGTCGCCGACCCCGTCAGCCCGACCGCCTGAACGGGCGTCGGGAGCGCGAGTCGTGCTGTCGCGCGTGTTGTCGGGTACGCCGCGGCGCTCGATGGGTGAACGACGGACGGAACGCCCGGTCGCCGCGACGACTGGCGGACGGCGGCGGTCCGACAGACCGTCGGACGGCGGTCCCGACGCCGGACGAGGAGTGCGAACGCTTTATGCGGTGTCGCTCGTTGGCACGCCTGTGACACGGGTCGTCACCGCGAGTCGCCGCGGCGAACCTCTCGACCCGACGGACCCGCGAGACTACCCGAACCCGGGCCTGGCGGGACGACGCCCCGGTCGGTGACTTCGGCGAAGGACAGCCTCAAGTCGGACAGGCCCGAACGCGAACCCAAGACATCACATCATGTACGAACACGACGTCATCGTGGTCGGCGCCGGCGGCGCCGGCCTCCGCGCGGCCGTCGCGGCACACGAGGAGGGCGCCGACGTGGCCCTCGTCACGAAGCTCCACCCCGTTCGCTCGCACACCGGCGCCGCCGAGGGCGGCATCAACGCGGCGCTGCGCGACGGGGACGACTGGGAACTGCACGCCTACGACACGATGAAGGGATCGGACTACCTGGGTGATGCCCCCGCCATCGAGACGCTCTGCCAGGACTCCCCCGAGGAGGTCATCCAGCTCGAGCACTGGGGGATGCCGTTCAGTCGGGAGGACGACGGGCGCGTCTCCCAGCGGCCGTTCGGCGGGCTCTCGTTCCCGCGGACGACCTACGCCGGCGCCGAGACCGGCCACCACCTGCTGCACACGATGTACGAGCAGGTCGTCAGGACGGGCGGCGACGGCCAGGTGTTCGAGCACACGACCAACGCCGTCGCCAACACCGGCGATGGACCGGCGATGGCCTACCGCGCGGGGGTCCCCGTCGAGGACATGGAGTTCGTCCAATTCCACCCGACCACGCTGCCCAGCACGGGCGTTCTGATCTCCGAGGGGGTCCGCGGCGAGGGCGGCATCCTCTACAACTCGGAGGGCGAGCGGTTCATGTACGAGCGGGGCTACGCGAACAACGACGGCGAGCTCGCGTCCCGCGACGTCGTCTCGCGCGCGGAGCTCACGGAGGTCAACGAGGGCCGCGGTATCGAGGACGAGTACGTCTACCTCGACATGCGCCACCTCGGCGAGGAGCGCATCGTAGATAGGTTAGAGAACATCCTCCACCTCGCGGAGGACTTCGAGGGGGTCGACGGGCTCGAGGAGCCCATGCCCGTGAAACCCGGCCAGCACTACCACATGGGCGGCATCGAGACGAACGAGAACGGCGAAACCTGCATCGGCGGGCTCTACGCCGCCGGGGAGTGCGCCTGCGTCTCCGTCCACGGCTCGAACCGGCTCGGCGGGAACGCCCTGCCCGAACTCATCGTCTTCGGCGCCCGCGCGGGCTCCCACGCCGCGGGGCGGGACCTCGGGGAGGCCCGTATCGAGACTGGCCCGAGCGCGATGAGCGAGGCCGAGGAGGGCCTCGACACGCCCGTCTCGCCCGGCGCGCTCGACGCAGCCGACGGGGACGTCGCGGCCGACGGCGCGGCCGTCGAGACGGAGGCGGTCGTCGAGGGGGCCGTCGAGCGCGAGCGCGAGCACGTCCGGACGCTGCTGGAGCGCGACGGGCGCAATCACGCCGGGATCCGGGCGAAGCTCCAGAAGGCGATGACCCGCCACGTCAACGTCTTCCGCCGCGAGGAGAACCTCAAGGAGGCCCTCGAGATCATCCGCGAGTGCCGCGAGGCGTACCGGGACGTCGCGGTGAGCGATCCCTCGCGGACGTTCAACACCGACCTCATCCACACCATCGAGACCCGGAACCTCATCGACGTCGCCGAGAGCATAACTCTAGGAGCGCTCGCCCGCGAGGAGTTCCGCGGCGCCCACTGGCGCGAGGCCCACCAGGAGCGCAAGGACGAGGAGTGGCTGAAGCACACGATGATCGCCTGGAACGACGGTCAGCCCGAACTCTACTACAAGCCCGTGGTTCTGGAGGGCGAGGAGAAGACCTACGAGCCGAAGGTCCGCTCCTATTGAACCACTTTTTACTTCGTCGGGTGCCCTCGCTGCGCTCGGGCGCCGCTCCTCGTAAACACGTGGGGAAAAACTGCGCCCCTCGCGCCTCAGGTGGACTCGCTTCGCTCGTCCACCAACGTCCTCGTTCGCTGGCGTTCACGAGGACTCCGGCGCTCGGGGCGGGTGAAACGCCTCGCTCACTACGTTCACTCGGCGTATGCCCGGTCCCTCGTTCCCTTCTGAACTCCCGCGAGCAAGCTGATTACCGGCCTACCGACGGGCGTACCGAACATCGGTCGCTCGCCCCTGCTATCACCCTTGGTAGTCGATCCTGAATATCAGATAACTAATGATAATAAAGTACGCATGACATACAGTTCGACGTGGTGTCATCGGATGAAACGAAGCCAGGAACGGATCCTCTCGACGCACGTGGGAAGCCTCCCGCGACCCGACCGGATGCTCGAGTTCCTCGGCGGGTATCGACGTGGCGAGCCACGGCGAGATGGGGCGGCTCGCGTTCGTGGTGTACGCGGCCGAGCGGCTGACCGGCTTCGACGGCGAGGTCCCCGCCGTTCAGTGGGCCGACCTGGAGGAGTATCCGGAGTTCGCCCGCAGGTGCCGACGTTCAGCGAGTGGTCCGAGCCGGACGGGACCCTCCCCGCGGCGACCGGCCCCATCGGGTACCGGGGCGAGACGGCGACCGAACGGGAGATAGAGCGGTTCGAGTCGGCCATCGAGGCGACCGGTGCCGATTTCGAGGAGAGGTTCGTGACGGCGGCGTCGCCGGGTACCGTCGCCTCCTACATCGGCAACGAGCACTACGAGAGCCACGAGGAGTACGTGTTCGCGGTCGCGGACGCGATGCGGACCGAGTACGAGCGCATCGCGGCGTCGAACGCGGTCCTCCGGATCGACTCGCCGGACCCCCTGGGCGGCCGCCACCTCAAGTTCAGGGACCGCTCCGAGGAGGCGTTCGTCGAGATCGCCCGCACCCACGTCGAGGCGCTCGACGAGGCGTGGGCGGAGGTCCCCGAGGAGCAGGTCCGGATGCACGTCTGCTGGGGGAACTACGAGGGACCCCACCACCACGACGTCCCCCTGGAGAAGGTGTTACCCGAGATCTACGAGGCCGACATCGGCGGGCTCCTCATCGAGCAGGCCAACCCCTGCCACCACCACGACTACGAGCTGTTCGCCGAGTACCCGCTCCCGGAGGGCTGGCTGCTCCTCCCCGGCGTGATCGACGTCACCGTCAACTACATCGGACCGCCCGAGGTCGTCGCCGACCGGATCGAGCGGTTCGCGGAGGTGGTCGACGACCCGACGCGGCTCCTCGCGGGCGCGGACTGCGGCCCCGGGACGTTCGCCGGGTTCGGGGCCGTCCACCCCGAGATCGCGCGGGAGAAACTGGACGCGCTGGCCGACGGCGCCGAACTGGCCTCCGAGCGGCTGTTCTGACCCGGCGGGGCCTCTACGATCGCCGTGGTCGTCGGGTCTACGACAGCCCGAGGGCCCCGAGCAGGTCGTAGCTCGCACCGGAGAACTCCACGAGCTTGAACCCGACGTAGATGCCGACGATGCCCAGGACGCCGCTCAGCGTCGGCGGCGCGGGGATGGGTGCCTCCAGGAACGCGAAGACGCCCCCGGCGAGGAGGCCGGTCAGGAAGGCGAGCACGGTGAGGCCGACGTTCATGTCCCCCGGTGTGACGGCTCCGGGCAAAAGCGCCGCGGAACGGCGGAGGGTTCAAGTACGATACCGCGACCACCGACCCGCGTGACCTGAGAGCCGACCGCGGGGGTGGACGCGGTGCGAATGCACCGAACGGGGACGGCCGCGACCCCGAGCGCGACGGTCCCTCGGGGATCACGGGTCCGCCGAGCCACGCCGCCGTCGCCCGCTCGTTCGCGGCCGACTTCTGCCGGTACCACTTTGACCGGCCGATCCGACCCCCGGGTATGCAGGCCGTCGTCCTCGCCGCCGGACGGGGTACCCGGATGCGACCCCTGACCGAAACGGTTCCGAAGCCGATGCTCCCCGTCGCCGACCGGCCGCTGGCGGCCCACACCGCCGACGCGGCCGTCGACGCCGGGGCGACCGAACTGGTGTTCGTGGTCGGCTACGAGGCCGACGCGGTGCGGGCACACTTCGGCGACAGCTACCGCGGTGTCCCGGTGGCGTACGCCGTCCAGGACGAGCAGCTCGGAACGGCCCACGCGGTGAGGACCGCCCGCGAACACCTCGAGGGACCGTTCGCGGTCCTGAACGGCGACAACCTCTACGACCCGGAGGGGATCGCGGCGCTGTTCGACGCGGCGCCGGCGGTCGCCGGGTACCGCGTCCCCGACCCCACGAACTACGGCGTCCTCTCGACCGACGGTCGGCGGGTCGCGGGTGTCGTCGAGAAACCCGAGGACCCGCCGTCGGACCTCGCGAACGCCGGCGCCTACGCCTTTCCGGCCGAGGCGCGGGGCTGGCTCGACGTGGAGCGGAGCGAGCGCGGCGAACACGAGATCACGGACGTCCTCGCCCGCGTCGCTGACGCGTCCGAGACCACGGCCGTCGAGCTCGACCGCTGGATGGACGTCGGCAGACCCTGGGAGCTCCTCGAGGCGAACGAGTGGAAGCTCGCCGAACTCGACCGCCGGATCGGGGGCGAGATCCACGACGACGCGGCGCTCCACGGATCGGTGGTCGTCGAGGAGGGCGCGGTGATCGAGTCCGGCGTCGTGGTGGAGGGGCCGGCGCTCGTTCGCTCGGGCGCCGACGTCGGGCCGAACGCCTACGTCCGCGGCGCGACGCTCCTGGCCGAGGACGTCCACGTCGGCCACGGCGTCGAGGTGAAGAACACGGTCGTCATGTCCGGGACGGCGGTCCCCCACCTGAGCGTCGTCGCCGGCCCGGGCGCCAAGACGGGGATCAACACCAGCCTCGATCCCGGGGTCGTGCTCTCGGCGGGGGCGACCACGCTGCCCGGCGAACGGATCGACCGGGACCGGTAGGGCCGCCGTCCCCGGACGCCGACCGGCCCTCGGTGTCCCGGTATTATACCCCGACCCCCCGAGCGTGCGGCCGTGAGTCTCGAGAAACCGGACCTCTCCGGGCGGACCGCGTTCGTCACCGGGACGACCCGTGGCATCGGAAAGGCGATCGCGCTCGCGCTCGCCGAACAGGGCTGTAACGTCGTCTCGACGGGCAAGACCACGGAAGAGGACGACTACGGCGAGGAGCGCGACCTCGAGGGCACCATCGAACGGACGGCCCGCGAGGTCGAACAGCGGGGCGCGGAGGCGCTGCCGATCAGACTGGACGTCCGTGACGAGGAGAACGTGGAGGCGGCCGCCGAGGAGGCGATCGACCACTTCGGCGAGGTGAACGTCGTGATAAACAACGCCAGCGCCATCCAGCTGGCGACGGTCGAGGACCTCCCGCCGAAGCGGTTCGACCTGCTGATGGACGTGAACGTCCGGGGCACCTACCTCGTCTCTCGGGCGTTCGCGGGCCACCTGAAGGGCGTCGAGGACGCGTGGATCCTGACGAACGCCCCGCCGATAAACGTCGACCGGAGCCCGGGACAGGCGCCCTACGCGTGGTCGAAGATGGGGATGACGTTCGTCACCCTCTCGCTGGCGGGGGAACTCGACGGTCACGACGTGGGGTGTAACACCTTCTGGCCGGTGACGGCTATCGACACCCGGGCGACGCGCTACTTCGGGCTCGGGACCGAGGACGACTGGCGGAGCCCGGAGATCGTCTCGGACACCGTGCTCGAGATACTCCGTCACGACCCGGCGGAGTTCACGGGGAACGCGCTCTACGACGAGGCGTTCCTCCGCGAGGCGGGCGTGGAGGACTTCTCGGCGTACAACCTCACGCCGGGGGATCCGGCGCCGACGTCGGCGGGGATGTTCGGTCCCGGTTACGAACGCCCGGAGTGACCCGCCCCGACGACCGCCGGACGGCCGCCCCCGTCGTGGGCCCGGGATACCCACGAACGGGAGCGGCTAAGTGGCTGGACCCTGAAGGTCGGCGCTGATGGTGGACCCGACGTCGGACCTCGGCGAGGACGTGACGGAGGAGGACGCGCCGCAGTGTGCGACCTGCGGGGAGCCGATACTGCACGAGGTCGACCACCGGGTCGTCACCTGGATCGAGGACGGCTCCGTCGAGAGCGTCCACTTCTGCGGCGATGACTGCCGGAGCGAGTGGACGGACGCCCGGGACCGGTGAGCCGAGTAAAGGGACGTAGAGGGCGTGCGGATGACAGGATCGCTCTCTCCCTACCCAAGGTGACAGTCGGATCCCACTGGCACGCCACGACGGGATAGGTGACGGAC
The DNA here is from genome assembly GCA_003022005.1 of Halobacteriales archaeon QS_5_70_15. The sequence continues at coordinate 7,282 of PXRQ01000110.1, read as the reverse complement.
CGACCTAAGTTCTCCGGCCACGAGTTCGGCGTCGACGCCGACGTGCTCGAGCGCGCGTGACGGACCGACCTAAGTTCTCCGGCCACTACGGCGAGCACGCACGATCCCTCGAGGGCGACGGGGAGCCGTTCGGAGAAGCGACGCGCCGCGGAGAACCGTCGAGAGGTTGTTCCACCCCGGGACCGACGAACACCAGCGGACCGAGTCGGGCCTCGACGAGCACCGAGAACGGTCGGGGGTGCGACGGAGGGGTTCCCCCAGGGGGTCGAAGAACCCCACGGCGAGGCCGACCGCGAGGACGTTCACGGCGACCGGCTCGGCGTCCCCCGCTCGAGCGCCGGACGCACGAGCGGGTTCCCCTCCGTCCACGTACCGATCACCGCCGTACCGAACATCGTCGTCGGCATGTCGACCCTCGCGAACGGGAACGGCGAGACGGCCATCCAGTTTCGGTACTCCTCGAAGAACCCCGGCGACTCGACATCCCGGCCGGTTCCGCGTCGGCGGGTTCGTGAGTGGTTCGACCACCGCCGGTCGCGGCGGGCGAACCTTCGCCCGGTATCGGTTCAGGTGGTCCGTCCACGCTCGCCCGTGGTCCGCAGTTCGTCCGGGCAAACACCCATTTACGGCTCCGGTCCTTATATGCGAACGGGAATGAGGAAGCAGGAACTCGTCTACGTCCACGGGCTGCTGCTCGGGGTCCGCGAGTTCTACGAGGAGCGGACGGATGAGGCAGTCTCGATCCGCGAGTACGACGCGATGGACGTCCGGCCGACGTCGATACACCGCGGGAAGGCCGAGCACGAGGCGGCGGTGTTCGCCCTCTCGGAGGCGCTCGCCGAGCAGATTGGCACCACGCCGCGTAGGCTCCGGGCCGTCGACGGATCGTCGTAGGTAGCTCCCCGAGCGGCGCACGGTTCGAGTTCCCGAGGGCGGGGACCCCGCCCGGGACCCGGAAGCGTTAGGCCGTCGCCCCGATTAGGACCACCGTGGACGGGACCGTCCGGTGGCTCCGGGACAGGCCGCACTACGAGGGGCAGATACGGGCACACGAGACCGTCGAGGGCCGGGCGGCCTCGTTCGCTGACTGCGAGCTGGACGACAGGCTCGAGTCGTCGCTCCGCGAACGGGGCGTCTCGCGGCTCTACGACCACCAGGCCCGGGCGATAGGGAGCGTCCGCGAGGGCCGGAACGTCGTCCTCGCCACCCCCACGGCCTCGGGCAAGAGCCTGGCGTACACCGTCCCCGCGTTCGAGCGGGCGCTCGACCGCCGGGCGACCGCGCTCTACGTCGCCCCGCAGGTCGCGCTCATCGAGGACCAGGCCGAGACCCTCTCGGACCTCGCCGACGGCCTCGGGTTCGCCTCCGGGGTGACCGTCGAGCGCTACACCGGCCGCCAGGACCGCGAGGAGAAGGCGGCGATCAGGGACCGCCAGCCGACCGTCCTCCTGACGACGCCGGACATGCTCCACTACGGGATCCTCCCGCACGCACACCGGCTGTGGGACTGGTTCGTCGAGCGCCTCGAGACGGTCGTGATCGACGAGGTCCACGAGTACCGCGGCGTGTTCGGATCGGGCGTGTCGCTCGTCATGCGGCGGCTGGCGAGGGTGGCCGAGCGGTTCGGCGCCGACCCGGAGTACGTCTGCTGCTCGGCGACCGTCGGCAACCCGGTCGAGCACGCCGCGACGGTCACCGGCCAGCCCCCGGGGTCGTTCGACCTCGTGACCGAGGACACCTCCGCGACGGGGCCGACCTACTGGCTGCTCTGGAACCCCCCGGAGTACGGTACGGGCGGGAGCGGGATCGCGAGCGGGCCCGGGAGCGACGGCGGCTGGGGTGACGGCCGTCGGCGCTCCTCGCACACCGAGACCCGGCGGCTGTTCGTCGACCTCGTCGAGCGCGGCCTGCAGACGCTCGTCTTCACGGGCTCGCGACAGGCCGCCGAGCGGTACGCGAGCGAGTCGGCGACGGAGCTCCGCAAGCGGGGCGCCCACGACGCCGCGACGGGCGTCGGCGCCTACCACGCCGCGCTCACCGACGATCGCCGGCGGGAGATCGAGGCCGGGCTTCGGTCGGACGAGATCCGCGGAACGTGGTCGACGAGCGCGCTCGAACTCGGCGTCGACATCGGTGGCCTCGACGCCGTCCTGCTCGACGGCTACCCTGGAACGCGGATGTCGGCGTTCCAGCGGGGGGGCCGCGCCGGGCGGGGGACCGACCCCGCGCTGGTCGCGCTCGTGGCCGGCGAGGACCAGCTCGACCAGTACCTGATGCGGAACCCCCGGGCGTTCTTCGACGGCGACCCCGAGCGCGCGGTGTCGAACCCCCGGAACGGGGAGCTGCTCCCCGACCACGTGCGGTGTGCGGCCCGGGAGAACTGGCTCTCGGCCGCCGACGAGCGGTGGTTCGGCGAGGGGTTCCGCGACCTCCTCGCCCACCTCGAATCGACGGGGGACCTCCGGCGTCGGGAGACGGCCGACGGGACGCGGTGGACGACCGACGGGAGCCCCCACCACTCGATGAGCCTCCGCTCGATCGACGACCGCGAAGTGCAGTTGCGGGACACGCGCCGGGACGAGACGATCGCGAGCCTCCCGTTCGAAGACGCGATGCGGGACGCCCACCGGGGCGCCGTCTACCACCACCAGGGTCGGAGGTACGAGGTCCGCGAACTCGACCTGGACCACGGAGTGGCCGAACTCGAACCGACGTGGGCGGACTCCTACACCCGGACCCTGCACGAGAAGGCCATCACCGTCGAGCGGGACCTCACGGGGAAGCGGCTCGAGGCCCGCGGGGACGTCCCCGTGCGGTTCGCCGAGGTGACGACGCGAAAGCGGATCACGGGCTTCCGGCGCGTCGACGCGACCACCGGCCAGCCCGTCGGCGAGGCGGAACTGGACCTGCCCGAGACGACGCTCCGGACCCGGGCGCTCTACTTCACCGTCCCCGAGGACGTCGAACGGTCGATGCGCGACGGGACGGGATCGTTCGCCGGCGGCATCCACGCGGCGGAGCACGCGATGATCGCCATGCTCCCCAGCGAGGTGCTCTGTGACCGGCGTGACGTCGGGGGGCTCTCGACGCCGATGCACCCCCACACCGGCCGGAGCACGATATTCGTCTACGACGGCTACCCCGGTGGGGTGGGCCTGGCCCGCGAGGCCTACGGGGACGTGGACGGACTGATGCGGACGACGCGCTCGATGCTCTCCTCCTGTGGGTGCGAGGACGGCTGTCCGGCGTGCGTGCAGTCGCCGCACTGCGGGAACGCGAACGACCCGCTCGACAGGGGACTCGCCGTCGAGCTACTGGCGGCGCTGACCGACCCATAGACCGCGTCCGCGCTGCTCCGGTGACGCGTGTACCGGGCATACGAACCGGCCGTTCCCGGCTCCGGTTGCCGGCAGGGCCCGGGCTGAACACCGTCCGGACGGACCCGACGGCCCCGGCCGTGCCGGTAATCCCCGGTCCCGTTTCCGCCCCGGCTCCCCGCGCCCCGGCGCAGGCTTCAAACGCCTCCCGTCCTTCGATAGGCCCGATGAGTCCCGGGCTGTCGAGCTACCTCCCCATGCGGGCGTGGGCGGCCGTCCTCGCGCTCGCCGTCGTCGCGATGGGGTCGCTGCTGCTGCCGCCCTCGGTCGGGGAATCGGTCGGCCTATCGTTCAGGCCGTTCTTCTGGATCGTCGCCGGGATCCAGCTCGGCTGTGCGGTCGGCATCGGCGCCGTCGTGGTCTACTACCGCCGACCGCCCGAAGAACGGGCCGAGGGCGACCGCGAGTGGCGCTACGACCCCTGAGACGGACGCGATACCGACGTACCGGTGTTGATCCGGTCGTGGGGTGTTTCTCCGATGGAGCGAGAGCCGTCCGGGCGGGTCCGTGACTCGCTCGCCGCCCGGCTCGACACCGATCGAGCAGGCCCGTGCCGCGATCCGGACCCGGCCGGCGGCCCGGCCGCGACGCCCCGGCCCCGGAGTATCGCAACCCTCATGGGCCGTTCAGGGGGAGTTACCCCCGTGTCCCGCACCCTCCGCTCGCGACTGGTCGGCGTCTCGAACCCCCGGAAGGTGTGGCTCGTCACCGTCGCCCACGCGGTCAACGAGTTCTACAGCGTCGCTCTCCCGCCCATACTACCGCTCCTGGTGAACGACTTCGCCATCTCCTACGCGGAGGCCGGGGCACTGCTCACGGTCTTCTACGTGACCTACTCCGTCTTTCAACTCCCGGCGGGTGCCCTCGCGGACCGCATCGGCCAGCGCTGGATCCTCGCGGTCGGGATGGTCGTGCTCTCGGCGGGCATCCTCCTGGCCGCCGCTGCGGGGGACTATCGCACGCTCGTGTTCGCCGAGGTGCTCGCGGGCGTCGGCGGGAGCACCTACCACCCGGCAGGGATGTCGCTCATCAGCGACCTCGAGGGGGCCGAGACCGAGGGGAAGGCGATGGGGATCCACGGGCTCGGCGGCGTCGTCGGGACGGCCCTCGCGCCGGCGCTGGTCGGCGGACTCGCGGCGGTGTTCGACTGGCGGTTCGCCCTCACGGCGAGCGCGGGGGTCGGGCTCGTCTACGGGGTGATCTTCCTCGCGGTGTTCCGCGACGTGCCCCGGTCCGAGGAGCCGGCGATGGTCGAACCCGACGGCGGCTCCGAGCCGGGGCGGGACGGCGGGACCGGGAGCGCAACGGGCCGGTGGTCCGGGCTCGGGTCGCTGGTCTCCGTCCCGCTCGAGCGCTGGGTCGTCGTGCTGTTCCTCGGGAACCTCGCCATCTCGACCGAACTGGGCGCGGTCCGCACGTTCGTCACCTCCTACCTCGTCGAACACGCCGGGACGACCACCGGCCCGTCGGGGCGGGGGTCGCCTCGCTCGGCGCCGGGACGCTCGCCGACTCGATGGACCGAGGGACGCTCGGCGTCGCCGCGATGGCCGCCTCGGCCGTCGCGCTGGCCGGGACGGCGTTCGTCCCGCCGATCGGCGTCGTCCTGTTCGCGTACTTCTTCCTCATCGGGGTCGTGATGTGGGCCGCCCTGCCGGCCATCAACGCCATTACCTCCGCGTACTCCCAGCAGGGCTTCAGTGGCAGCCTCTTCGGCGTGATGCTCACCGCCGGGTCGCTCGGCGGGGCGGCCGGCCCGCTCCTGTTCGGCGCCGCCGCCGAGCGGTTCGGCATGGGGGCGGCGTTCCCGATGATCGCGGTCGTGAGCGCGGCCGGTGCCGTCGTCTTCCTCGCGCTGCGGCGGGGCGGGGCAGCGCCCGGAACCTGAGACCCAAGACACCCGTACACGCCGCCAGGTCGACCGTCCCGCCGCCGATAACGTGGTCCGGCCACCGCGCCACGCCTCACGTCGCCAGGTCGGCCATCGCCCCCGCGAGCACCCGGGTCGCGTTCGCACAGTCCGCCCAGTCGGTCCACTCGCGGGGGTTGTGCGAGACGCCGTCCTCCGAGGGGGCGAACAGCAGGACCGTGTCCGTGACGTTCGCCACGTTCGCGGTGTCGTGCAGGCCCGCCGAGTGCATCTCCCTGGAGCCGAGTCCGGCCCGTTCGGCCGCCCCCCTGGCCGCCGCCACGCACCGGTCACCCATCCGGCTCGGCTCCGTGAGCCGGTAGTGGTCGAACTCGGCCGTCACCGGGCGCTCCTCCGCGACGCGGCGGGCGCTCGCCTCCGCGCCGTCGATCAGGTCGCGCAGCACGTCGGGGTCGACGTCCCGCTGGTCGGTCGTCACGTCGACCCGGCCCGGGACGACGTTGTTAGCGTTCGGCGACACCTCGGCGTTGCCGACCGTGCCGACGGCGGCCTCGTGGCCGGCGTCGAGCTGCTCGCGTGCGGTCCGCTCGACGCCGAGGACGAACTCGCTCGCGGCGGTGAGCGCGTCCCGCCGCTCGTCCATCGGCGTCGCCCCGGCGTGGTTGGCCTCCCCCTCGAACGTTACGGCGCAGTTCGCGATGCCCGCGATGGCCGTGACCACGCCGACGGGCACGCCTGCCGACTCGAGTACCGTCCCCTGCTCGACGTGGAGTTCGAGCCACGCCGCCCATCCGGCGGGATCGACCGTCGCCTCGCCGCGGTAGCCGATGCGCTCCAGTTCCTCCCCGAGCGTCGCCCCGTCCCCGTCGGCGAGCGCGAGCGCCCCGTCGGCCGACCGCACGCCCGCGGGGACCGACGACCCGAGCAGGCCGGTGCCGAACCTGACCCCTTCCTCCTCGGTCCAGGAGACGACCTCCAGCGGCCTCGTGGGTTCCACCGGGGACTCCGCTATCGCCCGGACGGCCTCGAGCGCGCCGTAGGCGCCGAGCGGGCCGTCGAAGATACCGCCTTCGGGAACGGAGTCGAGGTGGCTCCCGGCCGCGACCGCCGGCGCGTCGGGATCCGCGCCCTCCGGGACCCACCTGCCGGCGACGTTACCGACCGGGTCGACCCGGACCTTGAGGCCGGCGTCCTCGAGGCGCTCGACGAACCGATCCCGTGCCCGTCGGTCGGCCTCCGTTCCGGTCAGGACCGTCCGGCCCCAGCCCTCCTCGGCCCCGACCTCGCCGATGTGTCCGTTCGCCTCGAGGTCCGCTCGCAGTCGCTCCTGGTCGACATCGATGTCCATGTCTCGACACCCGGGCCAGCGGGGGTAAAACCCCACCCTCCGAACGGGGTCGGACGGGCGGCCGACGGCGATGAAACCGGGTCCGGAGCGGTCCCGGACGCTCGCCGCTCGGTGTGGCCCGGCCCGAACCGCATCGGAGCCGCGGCGGGACGCGGTAGCGTGCGGCTCTCGGTGCGTCGCGAACGCGAGCAGGATGGCGAACAGCCGACACTCCCTCTCGTCTCACGGGGCGGCGTGCCGGACGACCGTGGTCGCCCCGTGGGTGACTCGTCAGGGCACGGGGACGATGCCCCCGGTTTCGTGTATAAATCTACGCCAGCGGATCCGACGAGGGGCGGACGGCCGCGATCCCGGGACGATACTCCGGTGGTCGGGCATCCGACCGGGTGACCGACGGTCGATCTGTCGGTCCCGGAACGCGGTCCCGGACCGGTCGCCGGTCGCGATTGGCGGCCGAACGCCGCTCTTGGTCGTGTTAACTTTAGCATCGATTCCACCAGACGGCGAAGGCTTGCAGCCACGACTCCGCCGTCGATGGCTCCAGGTTGCTAAACGTATTTGAGAACGATGATGTTCGGCATTTTACCTCATGGAAGACACGTTCGACGGCGTTCCGATTTCCATGGTGAACCACCTGAAATCGGAGCCCGAGCCGGGCCAGTGCAGCTTTGAGATGGTGTGCCTGATCGA
>PXRQ01000109.1:5306-20522 GCA_003022005.1 Halobacteriales archaeon QS_5_70_15 | reverse complement strand
ACGACTTCGAGCGCGACAGCGACGCCTACGAGGAGAAAGTCGCCCGCCTGAAGTGCGTCTGGCAGTCCCGGCGCGACTGTGCGCACCTGATCGACCGCTGTCTCCAGGACGACACCGTCGATTTCGACGTCTTCTATGGTGTCAGCGACAACGACCGGCGTTTCTGTGACATCTCGCACGCCCGCGAGGTCGTCGGCTACGACCCCCAAGACAACGCCGAGGAGTGGGACGCGCCGCCCGAGTGATGCATTCTTTTGGCCTCAGTGGCGGTATCGACTGAGTGATAGCGGGATGGGAGCGAAGTATGGAACGGATTAAATGTCGTCGCGGAGGCCAAGCCCTTCTTCGCCTCGCGTTTTACGGGAAACGTTGCCTGAAACTGTAGAGTAAGGTGACGCTCGACCGAGACGGGAGATATGACCGAACGGCTTTCACTCCGAATCGAGAACCTCCTTCACAAATACGAATCGACCGATACGACACCCGTCGATGTCGCCGAGGAAGTCAGAGCGCAGGCGGCGGTGGACGAGCATAACGTCTGGATCACTCTCGTCGACGAGACGACGCTCCTCGAGTCCCTGGAGGCCCGCCTCGCCGACTACAAGATCCCCGCCGCGGTGTACTTCCTCGACGAGTTCCCGACGACCGAGGGCCCGAACGGCGTGAAGATACAGAAGTCGGCGCTCCGGGACGCGGCGATGGAACGGCGGTCCTGAGCGACGGGACCGGGGCCGGTCGCGCGGCCCGGAAACCCCTAAGTCCCCGCCGTCTGCATCGCGGGGCATGCCGACGGAGATCCTTCCCGGCGTCCACGACATCACCGTCCGTGCCGACGACAACGGCCGGCGATACCGGGCGTACCTGATCGAGGACGACAGCGAGGCGCGGAGCGGTTCGAGTAGTCCGACGGAGCCCGACAGCGTTCCCACGCTGTTCGACGCGGGGTTCGCCGACACGACCGACCCCCTGTTCGACGGCGTCGAGGCCACCGGAGCCGACCCCGAGCGGCTCGTGCTCACCCACGGCGATCCCGACCACGTCGGGGGGTTCGACGCCGCGGTCGAGCGGTACGGGCTCGAGACGCACGTCCCCGAGCAGTCCGACCTCGACGTCGCGCACGAGCCGGACCACCGCTACGGCGACGGCGACCGGATCGGCGGCTTCGAGGCGGTGTACGTCCCCGGGCACTCCCGGGACCACCACGCGCTCGTCGACGAGGAGCGTGGCGTGCTCGTCGCCGGCGACGCCGTCTCGGGAGCCGACCTCCGGGGGTTTCCCGAGGGCTACCTCCTCCCGCACGCCGCGGTCTACGCCGAGGACCTGAAGGAGGCGGAGTTGCGCCTCGACCGCCTGCTCGAGTACGAGTTCGACGCCGCGCTCGTCTACCACGGGGCGAGCGTCACCGAGGGGGCACGGGACGTGCTCGACCGCTACGTGAACTTCCCCCCACCGCTCGCGCCCGGCGGCTCATACGGATCGTCGAAACGGTTTACCGCCGATCGCGGACTCCGTTCGAGTGATCGGCTAAAAGAATACGATGATCCGTATCAGTCCAGCCACGCCGCGAACGGCTCGCCCGTTCCGAGCCGCCGGATGTACTCGCGCTGTGTGCCGGTGATCGCCCCCTCGAGGCTCGCACTGTCGTCGAGGCGTTCGCGGGTCCGGGCTCGCTTCCACCCGCTCGGTGTCGTCCGGGCCGCCCACCGTGCCTCGATGGGTTCGAGTAGCTCCGCCACCCGGCGGTCTGAGAGCCCGCGGTCCGCCAGCCCCGCCCGCGCGAGGTCGAACAGCTCCGGGTAGATCCGTTCCGGACTGCTCGTTCGGTCGCCGTCGCGGGTCACCCACGCGAGGTCGGCGTCGAGGCCGTCCCGCGCGGCCGCGTACGTCGCGTTCCGCGCGGCCGCCCAGGGGAGCGAAGCGACCGGGTGGTCGGTCGTCACGACGCCGTGGACGAGCCCCGTGACGAGCGCCTGGAGACCGACGACGTCGGCCGGACTCGGCTGTGAGGGCAGCAGCCGGTGCTCGATGCGCGGGCCCTCGGGGCCGAGTATCGGTCGCACCCAGCGCCAGCAGGTGCTCTGCTTGTGGAGCAGCTCCCAATACTCGCCCTCGAACCCCTCGCGCGGCCCGTCCTCGACCCACTCGCGGAGGTACGGCGCGCAGGTCCGGTCGGCGACGATCCGGTCGACCACCTCGGCCGGGTTCCCGACGTCGCGGGGGAACCGCACCTTCCCCGGCTCCGCGACGTTCATCGACTCGAACACCGGCACGCGGAGTTCGGACGTCCCCGAGAGCACCGTCTCCGGGTCGACCCCGTCCTCGTAGAGGTCCGGGGGGAGGAACGGCGAGTTCGTCGCCAGCGCGAGGACGGGCCCCGCGGTCCGGAGTGTCGCGTCGAAGTAGTCGGGGAAGGCCGCCGTCGGGGGCTGGAGGTGGACCTGCATGGAGGTGGCGAGCGACTCCACCATGATCGTCGGGAACCCGCGCCGACACCCGGGGACGTCGAGTTCCACGGTCCCGTGGGCGGTGATGTCGGCGTCGAGCGCGTAGTACCGCGACGCCGGCGAGACGTTCGCCGGGAGCGGGCGCTCGTCGTCCCGCTCGACCTCGCTCAGGTAGGCGACCGACCCCTCCGACGGCGGGATCGTCCACATCCCGTCGGTGACGAAGCGGAACTCGACCGAGTCGAACGCCTCCCGGACGCGGTGTACCCGCTCCCCGAGTTCCGTCGCCTGCGCCTCCATCCCCGGCGAGTCGAACCCCGACCGCGGGGTGTTCAGCTCGGCGTTGTGCCGGCCCAGTTCCCGCTCGCAGACCGATCCGAATGCCGACTCCGGAACGCGCGCCAGGTGTTCCTCGCCGTCGGTCGCATACCCCTCCAGTTCGAGACCGATAGCGAACCCGCCCGCGAACCGCCCGTCATCGAGCGCCTCGCGGACGGCCTCGGCCTGTCGCTCGACTCGGCGGTCGAACTCCTCGTGGGTCGCCTCCCGCCGGGTCGCGCGGACCGTCTCGAGGGACTCCATGCGGCCACTGGTCGCTCCGGTACCATGATAGTTCGTATCACGGGTGCCGGGAGCGGGTCGTCGGCTATAAGGGTGGACCGGCCCGTGGTCCGATGATGACGGACCTCGAGCCGGCCGACGAGGGTGCGCAGGGGTCGAGCGAGGACGACAGTCGGCGCAGTGTCGAGACGAACCTGTTCCTCACCGTCTCCGGGCCGCCGGGCTGTGGCGCGACGACGGTCTGTGAGGCGCTCTCGGCGGCGCTGGACTGTGGTTACGTCAGCGGCGGGGAGATCTTCCGCGAACTCGCCGAGGAGCGGGGGATGAGCCTCACGCAGTTCGGCGCCGAGGCCGATCGGTCGGACGAGATCGACCGCGCGCTCGACCGCCGACTCCGGACCATCGCCGAGCAGTGGGGCGCGGCGAACAAGGCGTTCGTCCTCGAGTCGCGGCTCGCGGGCTGGATCGCCGGCGACCGCGCCGACCTCCGGATCTGGCTCGACGCGCCCGAGGAGGTCCGCGTCGAACGGACCCGCGACCGCCAGGAGATGGGGGCCGAGATGCGGGTGCGGGAGGTGCTCGAGGCCGGCCGCTTCGAGCAGTACTACGACGTCGACATCTCCGACCGGTCGGTGTACGACCTCGCGATCAACACCGCCCGGTGGGACCCCGAGGGGGTCGTCGACCTCGTCCTGACCGCCGTCGAGCGGTACGACCCCGAGGCAGACGAGGGGTCGTTCCCGACGAAGGACATCGAGGTGTAGCCCGGGTTCGTGCGGGGGGATCCCCGCTGACGGGGTCCCGCCGCTCCGCCGCGGTCGCCGCTTCCTGTAACCCTTATCGGTTCCGGGGCGCGTAGGCTCCCACGCATGGACGGGTCCCCGCTGGACTGGCGGCCGACGGGTATCGAACTGGCCGTGCTCGTCTCGGGGGTCGCGAGCATGGGCCTCGAGATACTCGCCGGCCGGCTCCTGGCCCCGGAGTTCGGGAGCAGCATCTTCACCTGGGGGAGCGTCATCGGCGTGTTCCTCGGCGCGCTCTCGCTGGGGTACTACCGCGGCGGCCGGCGGGCCCGCCAGGCGACCCGGTCCGACCTCGCCACGCTCCTGCTCTACTCGGCGGGGTACGTCGCGTTCCTCCTGCTCGCCGGCGACCTCGTCCTCAGGGCGACGGGCTCGTTCCCTGTCCCCGCGCGGTTCGCACCGCTGTTTCCGGTAACGATCCTGTTCGGGCCGCCGGTCTACCTCCTGGGGTTCATCAGCCCGTACGCCGCCGAACTCTCCGACCGGGAGAACACGGGCGAGGCCTCCGGTCACGTCTATGCGCTCGGCACGGTCGGGAGTATCGCCGGCGCGTTCCTCACCACCTTCCTCCTGGTCCCCTCGCTGCCGGTGCGGACCGTCGGCATCCTGTTCGGGGTCCTCCTCGTCGCCGCGAGCGCCGGGCTCTCGCTGCCGTCGCTCTCCCGGGAGCGGCTCACGCAGATCGGCGTCGTCCTGCTCGTGCTCGTCGGGGTCGTACTGACGGGACCACTCGGGGCGGCCGTCGTCGGCGAGACGGTCTACCGTACCCAGACCCCCTACCAGTCGCTCGAGGTCGTCGACAGCGACGGGGTCCGAACGCTGTACCTCGACGACCAGCCACACAGCGCGATGGACCTCGAGGACCCGGACCGGCACGTCTTCGACTACACCCGCTACTTCCACATCCCGCTGCTGCTGAGCGAGGACGTCGACCGCGTGCTGTTCATCGGCGGCGGCGGGTTCACCGGCCCGAAGCACTTCGAGCGGATGGGGATGACCGTCGACGTCGTGGAGATCGATCCCGTCGTCGTCCGGGCCGCGAAGGAGTACTTCCGCGTCGAGGAGTCGGCGAACCTCCGGATCCACACCGCCGACGGCAGGCAGTTCATGGAGGAGACCGACCGCACGTACGACCTGATCGTCCTCGACGCGTACAAGCGGGACAAGGTCCCCTTCCAGTTGACGACGGTCGAGTTCATGCGGCTCGCCGCCGACCGCCTCGACGAGGACGGCGTCCTCCTCGCGAACGTCATCTCCGCGCCGGGCGGCCCCGCCTCGAAGTTCTACCGCGCGGAGTACCGCACGATGTCACGGGTCTTCCCGCAGGCGTACGCCTTCCCCACCTCGGAGACCGGCCTGGTCCAGAACATCGAGATCGTGGCGACGAAGGACTCGACGCGCGTGACGGAGGCCGAACTCCGCCGGCGCGCCGCGACCCGCGACGTCGGCGCGAACCTCTCCCGGGCCGTGAGCTTCTACCGCGCGGACGTGCGGACCGACGACGTGCCGGTCCTCCGGGACGGCCACGCGCCGGTCGAGAGGCTGCTCGACCCGATGGCCGGCAAGGCGTACGTCGTCGAAGGGTCGAACGGCACGAGCGCCACCACCGGGGCCGACCTCCGGGGGGCGGTGGGGCGACCCGCGGTCGCCGGGTAGCGACGCCGGGGACGGCAGCCGGGAACGGGCGCCCGACCCGCCGGGGCCGGTGCCGACCGCCGGCGGACGGTCGCCGCTGCCGCCGGCTTCATATGACTCCGCCGGGACCGAACGGCCATGCAGGCCGACGAACCGCATCCGGAGGTGCGGGCCGTCCTCGAGACGGTCGACGAGGCGGACGTCATGCCGCTCAACCAGTACGGTCCCGAGGGGGCTCGCGAGGTCTCCCGACGGATGCGACCGGACGTCGACGGTCCCGACGTCGGCGAGGTGACCGACCGGACGGTCCCCGCTCCCGGGGAGGCCGACCCGATTCCCGTCCGGGTCTACCGGCCGGAGGGGGAGGGACCGTTCCCGACGATCGTCTTCTACCACGGCGGCGGCTACGTCATCGGCGGGCTCGAGAGCCACGACGTCCTCTGTCGGCATATCGTCCGCGAGAGCGGCTGTGGGCTGGTCGCGGTCGACTACCGGCTCGCCCCTGAACACCCGTTCCCGGCGGCGGTCGAGGACGCCTACGCCGCGCTGGAGTGGGTCGCCGCCGACCCCGAGGAGGTGGACGGCGACGGCCGTCTCGCGGTGATGGGCGACTCCGCCGGCGGGAACCTCGCCGCCGTCGTCTCGCTGGTGGCCAGGGACCGCGACGGCCCCGAGATCGACCGGCAGGTGCTCGTCTACCCCGCCGTGAGCCCGCGGGAGGACTGGCCCTCCCGGGAGAACAACGCCGAGGGGTACTACCTGGAGGAGCCGGACATGGAGTGGTTCGGCGACTGCTACTACGGCAGCGACGTCCACGAGGCGAACCCGTACGCGTTCCCGCTGGTCGCCTGCTCGCACGCGGACCTGCCACCGGCGACGGTCCTCACTGCGGGGTTCGACCCGCTCCGGGACGAGGGCGTCGCGTACGCCGAGGCGCTCGCGGAGGCGGACGTGTCCGTCGAGCACCGCAACTACGACGACGCGATACACGGGTTCTTCACGATGCTCGCCGAGCCGGCGGACCTCGAACGGGCACACGAGGCGGTCGCCGACGTCGCCGGGGACCTGCGAGCCACGTTCGAGTAGCCGAGTCGCTCCGTCCGTTCGTCGCTCACATCGCCGTCCGCGTTCCCCCTCCGTCCTCGTCCCCGTTTCCACCCTCGTTCCGATCCCCCGTTCCGGAGCCGGACCGCCGTCCCGGAAGGTCGGACCCGGGTGCGGACAGGCCGGTCGACCGGGCGCCTCGTGTCGAGTTCGACACCGAGTCCACCGGACGGCGAAGGCCCGGAGGCGCGATCCTGCTGTCGCCGGCCGAGCGCGACGACAGCTATATACCTCTCAAACTCACGTGGAGTGACATGTCGACCGCGACTTCGACCACGACGGTCCGGGGGACCGTCCGCGGGACGGCCGACCGGGCGAACCCCGCGTTCGCCGCCGGGGTCGTCCTGGTCCCGCTGCTCGCGCTGCTCTACGCGGCCACCCTCGGTTCGCTCCGGGTCCACACCTACGTCCACGTGATGGCGGGCGTGCTCTGGACGGGCATCGACGTGTTCATGGCGCTGGTCGTCGGCCCGGTTCTCGGCGGGCTGAGCGTCGACGAGCGGGCCAGCTGGTTCGGTTCTCGACGTTCACCCCCAGGATGACGTTCCTGATGCCCGCGCTCGCGACCGTCACCATCTTCGGCGGCATCACGCTGGCGACCCGCATCGGCGTCTTTCCCAACGCCGGACCGTGGACCGCGCTGTTCGTCCTCGTCGTCTTCGGAGGGGCAACGCTCGTGCTCGGCGGGGTGCTCGGCGCGTTCGGCGACCGCCGCTGGCAGGCGTTCTTCGCCGTCGTCCTCGCCGGCAACGGGGCCTACTTCCTGACCGAGCTCGCCGGCGCCGGGATGACCCTCCCGGGGACCAGCCCGATCATCCTGCTGATCCTCGCGGTGATGGTCGTGCTCACGGTGCTCGGGTTCGGGTTCCTGATGCCCAACGAGGTGCTGGTCTACCTCGAATCGGCCTCCGCGGACCCGGACAGGGAGCGGATCGGTCGGCTCGGCCTCCGGAACGCGAAGCTCGGCGGCGTCCAGGGCGCCGTCCAGCTGGTGATCGTCGTGCTGATGGTCTACCTCCGCTGGGGCGGGCTCTGAACGGCCGACGGATGTGCCACTGGAAGGCTCGCTCCGCTCGCCGTTCCGTCGAGGGCCCTCCCCGGTCGGCCTCGCTACTCGCGGGTCACTGGGTTCCCCGCTCGTCGTGCCGGGACGCTCGCTTCGCTCGCGTCTCGCTACTCGCGGGTCACTGGGTTCCCCGCTCGTGATTCCGAGGCCTCCCGTCGGTCGGCCTCGCTACTCCAGGGCGCCGATGTTCCGCGCCAGCAGGCCCGTACTGATCAGCGCGACGATCCCCCCGGCGGTCAGTATCGGGTTCAGTCCGCCCTCCGGCACGCCCGCGAGCAGGATCACCATCCCGACGACGATACCCGCCAGCGGCCCGCCGAACGCGACCGTCTCCTCGTCCATACCCCCCCATGTCCGCTGGCGGTAGTAAATCCCTAGCCCGGGACGAGGGTGTCGGGGGCGGCGGTCGCCGCCGTCCGGTCCAGTCCGGGCCGGTCCGGCCCAGTGTAGTCCGTGACGGTCCGCGGGCGTAGCTGGTCGGGAACCCGAACCACGGACGGTGCTCGTAGCGACCGTCGTAGCCGAGCGGAGGGTTCGATCCCCCCGGCAGTCGCGCTCAGTCGTCGACCGCCTCGGCGTCTGCATCGGCGTCTGCATCGACGTCGACGTCGTCCGATCGGGGCGCCGGTCCGGGCCCGGGGGTCCCCGGACCCGTCTCCACGACCCCCTCGCGCCAGGTCCCGCGGCGGAACCAGGCGACCGCCAGGAAGAACGAGCCGACCGCGGCGGTCGCGTACGCCCACCAGATGCCCTCGACGCCGACGTCGAGCCCCGAGAGGACTACGCCGCCGGGGAGGGTGACGGTCCACGCGAACGCGAGGACGAGCGCCACCGGCACCCGGAGGATCCACCGCGAGAGAAAGGAGAGCGTCATCGCGACCTTGGTGTGTCCCGCACCGCGGAACGCCCCCTGGACGGTCATGACGCCGCCGAAGAAGGCCCACGAGGGGGCAACGACCCGGAGGAAGCCGACCCCCTCGCGGACGACCTCCGGGTCGGCGACGAACACCCGGACGGCCGCGGCGGGGAACGCGACGACGACGGCGGTCGCACCGAGCAACAGCCCCATCGTGCCCGCGGTGGCGACGAACGCGACCCGGGCGGCCCGGTCGGGCGTCTCCGCCCCGAGGTTCTGACCGACGCCCGTGGCCGTCGCCTGGCCGACCGCCCCCGCCACCGACCAGGTGACGGACATCAGCCTGACCCCGACGCCGTACGCGGCGGTCGCGGCGGGACCGAACCGGGCGACGAACCCGGCCATCGCGACGGCGGCGAAGCTCCGCGCCCAGCCGTCGACGGTCGCCGGCGAGCCGACGTCGATCAGTTTCTTCAGCACCGTCGGGTTCGGCCGGAGATCCCGGGGGTGGAGCCGGACGCCGAACCCGCCGTGGAGCAGGACGGCGAGGCCCAGCGCGACGGCCGCCCCCCGCGAGAGGAACGTGGCGACGCCCGCGCCGAACGTCCCCCACGCCGGGAACGGCCCCCACCCGAGGATGAGGAACGGGTCGAGGACGACGTTCGCGCCCGCGGACAGCACCATCAGCCACATCGCGGTCCGGGTGTCGCCGGCCCCCTGGAGCGAGGCGCGGAACGCGAAGAAGAAGAACGTGAACGGGAGCGCGAGGAAGATCACCTCGATGTACGCGAGCGCCTCGACGAACACCTGCCCGCGGGCGCCGATGAGCGAGAGCAGCGGCCGGCGGGCGGCCAGTCCCGCGACCGCCAGCACCGCCGAGACGGCCAGCGTGAGCAGCACCGTCTGGGCGACGACGTGGTCGGCCCGGCGGTCCTCGCCGGCCCCGACGTACTGGGAGACGAGCGCGATGGTCGCCGCCGTGATGCCCATCGCCGTCGAGACGAACATCCACGACAGCGGGAACATCAGCGAGACCGCCGCCACCGCCTCGGGGCTCACCCGGCCGACCCAGAACATATCGGCGAGGTTGTAAAAGGTCTGGAGGAGGTTGCCGAGCACGAGCGGCCAGGCGAGCTGACCCAGCCGGGGCGCGATGGCGCCCGTCGTCATGTCGACCCGGCTGCGCTCTTTCGTTCCCACGGGTGGTCCTCACGAACGCCGGGCGTGGCTTAATTGACCTGATCCCGGGCCGGGGCCCCGGCTCAGGGAGAGGCGCTCGACTCGTGATACGGTCCGGCGCGGACGCGCTCGGCCAGCCGGCTCAGTTCGGCCTGCGTCAGCCCGTCCTCGGCCTCGGCGAGCAGCGCCTCGACCTCCTCGCGGCGGAGCTTGACGGCCTGTGCCCGCTCGACCGCCTCCCGGCTCCGCCCATGGAGCTCCCGGATCGTCCCGAGCGCGAGGAGGTACGGCATCGCCATCGACTCGAGCAGCATCGCCCGTTCCTCGGGGAGACACTCGAGGTAGCGCCGGGCGCCGGGCGCGTAGTCCGCGGCGTGGTCGGTCAGCCGGCGGACCACTCGTGCGACCTCCTCCGTCCGGCCGGGGTCGCCGACCGCGGCGTGACTGACTCCCTCCTCGGCCAGCCACTCGGCCGGCAGGTAGACGTTGTTCTCGGTCTCGTAGTCCGCCCGGACGTCCTTGGCGATGTTGACGAGCTGGAGCAGCAGCGCGAACGACCGGGCGTCCTCGGGGTCCGGGTCCGGCCCGCCGGTCCCGTAACAGTCGAGCAGGTTGGTGAACAGCTCGCCGACCGTCCCGGCGACGTACCAGCAGTACTCCTCGAGCTCGTCGATGGTCTCCAGTCGGAGGCCCCCCCGGTCGTCGTAGCGCCGCAGGAAGTCCGCCATCCCGCCGGCCATCTCGCGGACGACCGGCCGCATCGCCCCCTCGACCTCCGCGGGGAACGATTCGAAGACCCGGAACGCGCGGTCGGTCCTGTCGACGACCCGCCAGTCGGCGCCGCCGTCCGCGGGACGGACCGGCTCGACCGCCTCGAGGAACGCATCGACGTCGGTCGCGTCGGTCGGGTCGAGGACGGCGTCGTACGTCTCGAGGAGGTCCGCGCGGACCCGCGGCCGGATGGCCGGGTCGTCCTCGACAGTGTCGGCGATACGGCAGAGCAGATAACCGGTGCAGACCCACGACGACATCGGCTCCTCCAGGAGATCGATACTCAGGGCGAACGTCCGGGAAACCGACTCGACGGCGTCGAACGTCCACGCCCGGTCGCGGGCCACACCCGGCGCTTCGTTCATCGGGCCAACCCACGGGGGCTCCCTGTATAAAAGTCCGGATACGGGACCGCCCCGCAGTCGCCGGGAAAGAGCCTTCAGGCCGCGACGCGTCGACCGACCGGATGCCGCGGGACCTCGTCTCGGTCGGGAGCGCCATCGTCGACCGCTACTACCGGCTGTCGAACCTGCCCGAGCCCGACGGCGGCGCGTTCGTCCGGGACTCCTGGGAGGGGTTCGGCGGCGTCGCCGCCAACGTCGCCTGCGCCGCCTCGCGACTCGGCCTCGACGCCGGGATGGTCTCGCGGCTCGGCTCCGACGGCGACGCCGACGCCGTCGCCGCGGACCTCCGGGAGTGGGGCGTCGACACCGCTCGCCTCCAGTACGGCGACGAGCCCTCGACGTACAGCATCGTCCTCCGGGACCCGGCGGGCGAACGGATGATCGTGACGGGCGGCGAGTCGGCCCGCTCGCTCTCGCTCGCCGGGGCGGACCTCGCGTACGCCCGCGGGGCGCGCGCGGTCTTTACAAACGGATACGTCCCCGACCGGGCGGTGGCGCCGCTGGTCGACGCCCGTTCGGACGGCGACCTGCCGCCGCTCGCGTTCGACCTCTCCGGGCCGCTCGCCGAGCTGGAGGACCGGGGAACGGCACCCGGGACGGTCGACGCGGCCGTCGGGGGCGCCGACCTGTTCGTCGCCGACACGGTCGCCCTGCGGTCGTACCTCGACCACCACGGCGCCCCGTTCGGCCCACGGGCGACCGGACGGGTTGTCGAGTGGTTCCGCGAGCGCGGCGTCGACCGGGCGGCGCTGACCCGCGGCGCCGACGGCGCGGTTCTGCTCACGTCCGACGCGACGGTCGAGGTGCCCGCCTACGACGTCGACGTCGTCGACGCGACGGGCGCGGGCGACGCGTTCGGCGGGCCGCCACGCCGCCGCCGTCGCGGCGCTCTCCTGCACCGGCGACGGCGCGCGAGGCGGACTCCCGACCCGCGAGGAGGTGGCGCGGTTCCGCGCCGAACGCGAGTAGTCGTTCAGCGGGTCGCTACTCGCTCAGCGGGTCGCGAGGTCGTGGCCCCCTCTTTGGGGTCAGGGGAGCCGGATGCTCGGCGTGCGCCGCCGCCCTGAAAGAGCCCTCGGAGGACGGGGCGACCGGGACGGGACACAATACCGGGGGGGGACCCGACCGTAAGGCGGGTTACAGGGCCTCCGACCCCGTCTCGGCGTCCGCCGCGGCGACGAGCCGGTCGTAGGTCTCCGCGATGGTCGCCAGGACGAAGACCCCGACGAGCGCCGAGCCGACCTGCTCGATCGGGAACCCGAGGACGGAGGGCAGGACGACGCCGGGGATGGCGAACACGACGCTCACGACCAGGGCGAGGAGGACCACGGCGACCCCCAGGGCGAACAGCCGCAGCCGCCGGCCGCCGGTCAGGTCCCAGCTGTGTCGGAACCCCTCGACGAAGTTGTCGCCCTCGACGGCGACGAACACCTCCCAGAAGAGGAGGCTCACGAGGAGGAAGAGCCCCGGGATGACCAGGAGGACGAACCCGATGGCGACGGCGATGCCGAAGACGACGCCCCCGACGAGCAGGTTCGCCGCCGGCCAGAGGAGGTCCTCCGTGAGGTGCTCCCGCGGGAGCGTCTCGGTCTCGTCGGTCACGAAGGTCCGTATCGTGCCGATGGTGACGACCAGCGAGACGAGACCGAGCAGCAGCGACAGGATCCCCGCGACGGCCGGCGACAGCCCGAGCGAGACCGGTGGCGCGCCCGTAGCGATCTCCGAGACGGGGGCATCCCGGGCATCTCCGCGCCGCCGGGCGGCATCGGCCCCCGCTCCGACCCGGGGGAGAACATCGCGTCGAGGACGGAGACGACGAACAGGATCGCGGCGAACAGGAGGCCGTTCCGTGCCACGGTGCGCTCGTACCCGCGTCGTACCACGTCCCCGATGTCGATCGGCATACCCGGACGTGACAGACACTTCATATAAGCGTTACGACAACTATCCGGCGCTCCGCTCGACCGCCGTTTCGGGACCCGTCGGCGGTCGCCGCTACCGGACCCGGTCGGCCGCGGCGACCAGCTCCTCGACCCGGCCGACGCTCACCGGGTTGGTCGTCTCGCCGCCCTCCTTCAGCGCCGTGCCCACGATGACGCCGTCGGCGATCGAGAGGAACTCGTCGACGCTCCCGGCGGTGACGCCGCTCCCGACGAACACCGGTGCCTCGGTCCCGATGTCGTCGCGGCGCTCGACCGCCCGCTCGACCTCGTCGCGCGCCGTCGCGCGGCCCGTCCGGGCGCCCGAGACCACCACTGCGTCGGCGAGGCCCCGCTCTGTCGACTCGGCGAGCGACTCCGCCTCGTAGGACTCGTCGGCCAGCGGCGCCGAGTGCTTCACGTCGACGTCCGCGAGTATCCGGACCTCCGCGGCGTCGATGCGCTCGCGGAGCCGGGTCGTCTCGTGGGCCCGGCCCTCGAGTATGCCCTGGTCGGCCACGCGCGCGCTGACGTGGACGTTCACGCGGACGAAGTTCGCGCTCGCGGAGTTCCGCGACGACGTGTTTCGGCACGCTCTCGGGATAGAAGGGCGCGTCGCCGAAGTTCTCGACCATCACCGCGTCGACGCCGCCGGCCGCGAGCCGCTCGGCGTCCCGGCGGGCGACCTCGTGGAGCCGCTCGCGCCCCCCCTCGGGATCGTACCGGGGCGAACCGGGGAGCGGCGGCAGGTGGACCATCCCGACGACGGGCTTCGACGCGCCGAGGGTCGAACTCGTCTCCATGCCCCATGGGACGGTCGCGGGGACTTAAGCCCGGCCGATCCGGGGCCGTCGAGCGGTTCCTCCCCTGCCGTCGTCGAAGGCCATAACCGTCGCCGCGCCGAACCGCTCGCTGGCACGGAGCCCACGGGCGCCCCCCGGCGATCCCCTCGCCGGGAACCCCCTCCGGTTCGCCCGCGACCCGCCCCGATACCTCGACGCGATCCGGGACGCCTACCACGACCCCCTGATCCGGCTGTCGGGAGCGAGCGGCGAGCTCTACGTCGTCCTCTCGCCCCACCTCGTCCGCCGGGTGCTGGTCGAGGACGGCGACCGCTACCGGAGGGGCGACGTCCGGCCGGAGCTCATGGAGGCCCTCCTCGGCGACGGCGGAGGACCTCGACGACTCGTTCAGCCCCTCGGTGAGCCGGGCGGTGCTCCCTCGTGGGTGCCCGAGCGCCGCCCCGAGCGGTCCGATCGCGCCGTCGGGAGCCTGGACGCCCTGGCCGAGCGGATAACCGACGCCCACCGCGTCCCCGACCCGCCGGAGGACGTCGTGTCGACGCTGCTCGAGGCGGTCGACGCCGACGGGATCGACGAGCGCCAGGTCCGCGACGAGGTGGTGACGATCCTGCTCGCCGGCCACGGGACGACCGCGCTCGTCCTGACTACGCGTGGTTCCTCCTCTCGAAGGACGACGGGGACGACGGTGATCCCGCCCGCTCGGGGGAAGCGGGCGCGAGCGGGTCGCCGGCCGACCGGCTCCGCGCGGAGGTCGACGCGCTCGAGGGATCGCCCGGCACGGAGGACCTCGGCTCGCTGTCGTACACGGAGGCGGTGGTGAACGAGTCGATGCGGCTCTACCCCCCGTCTGGTCGCTGTTCCGCGAGCCGAGGGTCGATACCCGCCTCGGGGACTACCGCGTCCCGGCGGGGACGACGCCGGTGGTTCCGCAGTGGGCGCTCCACCGCGACGGCCGCCACTTCGAGGCCCCGCGCTCGTTCCGCCCGGAGCGGTGGCTGGAGCGGAAGCCGGCCGGGACGCCCGCGTTCTTCCCGTTCGGCGTCGGCCCCCGCGCCTGCATCGGCCGGACGTTCGCGCTCGTCGAGGCGAAGCTCGTCCTCGCGACGCTGGCCCGCGAGTTCGACGTCGCCGTTCGCCCGGACGGCCTCGACCTCGGCGTCGGCATCACCCTGCGGCCCGAGGGCCCCGTCGAGGGACGGGTGACCCCCGGCCCCGGTAGAGCCGTCCCCCTCGCTGACGTTTATTTCCCAGCAGCACCGCCGTGCGCGTACGGACCGGACGGCCCGCGCTGCCGTCGCCGACGCGCTCCCGGGAGCGACGGTCGCCTCGGTCGGGACGCCGGCGACGGGCAACACCACGCGGACTGCGTTCGTGTCCCTGGCCGACGGGCGCGAGTTCGTCGTCCAGTCGCGCCCGACGGGTGAGGGGCTGGCGACGGAGGCCCGGCTCGCCCGTGGGATCGCCCGCCGGACCGACGTCCCGGTCCCGCGGGTCGTCGCCACGGGGACCGTCGACGGGGCCGAGTACCTCCTCGCCGAACGGGCGGGGACGAGGACCTCCACGCCCGGTTCGTCGACCTCGACCCGGCGGACCGGCGGCGGGTCGTCCGGTCGACGGGCCGGTGGCTCGCCGACCTCCACGGGGCCTTCGCGTTCGACGGCTACGGACCCG
>PXRQ01000109.1:0-5239 GCA_003022005.1 Halobacteriales archaeon QS_5_70_15 | reverse complement strand
CGCGAGGCGGTCGAGGCGGACCTCGAGGGGCTGCCGGAGCATCCGCCGGCGCGGCTGTTCCCGTGGGACCTCCGCCCGGGCAACGCGACGGTCGCCGACGGACGGGTGACGGCGCTGCTCGACTGGGGCGACCCGCTGGCGGCCGCCCGCGGCCTCTCGGCGGCGAAGGCGGCGTACGTCACCGTCGACTGGTACCTGTCCGACCCGGAGGCGCCCGACCGGCTCCGGTCGGCGTTCCGCGAGGGCTACCGCGACCGCCGCCCGCTCCCAGAGCGGTCCCCGGCGGAGCGCCGGCTCTACCGGGCCGCGGCGATCGCCGCCTCCGCCGTCGACTCCCGCGGACGGGTGACCCGGCCGCGCTATCGGGAGCTGAACGACGACGCGGCGGTCGAGTTCCACCGACGACACCCCCGGTTGGCACTGAACGGTGAAACGCGCGTTTGAGTGTACGTTCGGTTGACTACCCTCGAACCGGTAGGAACGGATGCCGCCCGAGGGACACCCCCGCCCCGCCCCCGGGACGTCCGGTCACTCCGGCCGGGCGTGCGACGACGCGCCGCCCGACCACCGGTCCGGACACCCCCTCCGGCCCCCCCGACAGCACCCCACCCGAACCGTGCTGTCCCGGTACAGTCACACACCCGTCCTCCTGCCCCACGTGGTGGTCGGGGCGCGCCGCCGACGGCACGTTCTCACCTCTCGGGCCCGCGCGCGCCGAAGCCGTAGCCCCCGGAACTAAGTCGTCCACACCCGAGGACCGCACATCATGGTCAAGATACCCGACTCGCTCCGCTCGGTGTTCACGGCGACGATCCGCGAACGCGACGGGACGCACGTCGTTGAGGTCCCGGCGGGGGAGGTCGAGCACGGCGCCGTCGGGCCCGGCGGGACCTACCGCGTCGCGATCCTCTCCGGCGCGGAAGGATCGACGACCGAACGCGGACCGGCCCGCTCCGGCGGTGACCGCGGCGAGGACCGGGACGGGGGCCCCGAACCGCCGGTCGAGGAGGGGGAGATCCGCGAGGTGACCATCGAGACGCTCGGCGACCAGGGCGACGGCATCGCCAAGGTCGAGCGCGGCTACGTCGTCATCGTCCCGGACGTCCGTCCCGGCGATAGCCCGACCGTCGAGATCGAACAGGTCCGGCGGAACGTCGCGTTCGCGAGCGTGGTCCGGCCCGACTCGCGAGCGTCCTGATACTGTCACACATAAGCGCATGAACGACATCGCTCTATCGGAGTGGCGATGATGTTCAGGTAGTTATCTCCGACAGTACGAGCCGCCCAAGCCCGCCGCCCCGCGTCGCCACCCCGACCGAACGGCGACCCCCGTACTGTATCCGCGCGCGGTGACGTGACACGCGTCGGGGGCCCCGGAACCGGAACCCGCGCCCCGGCCGTCGTCGGCCTCCCGAACGGGGACGCCCTCGCGCCGACGTGATAGGCGCGAATAAATTCAACATCTGAGGGAATTTGTTTAAAACTGAAAAGGTCGTCGGGGCGGACGTGACAGGTGTGAATCACGTGCGTGTCGGGCCGTCGGGCTCCGTCGGCGGACGGCCAACAGAGCTATGTGTGGTCGGACACTCCGTTGCGAACGGAACGAGGGGCAGCTCGTGCGGGAACCAACCACGCGACCGCGGCGACCCCGGCCGACTCACGTCGGGTCGAGCGGCCGAGGGGGAACCGACGGCCGGAGGGCCGAGGGGGAAACGATGACCGGAGGGCCGAGGGGGAAACGATGATCGGAGCCACGTCAAGGGGACACAGCGGGGAACGGAGTGTGGAATCGACGACCGGAAGCCGACCGACCGCCGCGGGGGCGGTCCGGGACGGAGGGGGGTGCTGACCGATCTATGTCACGCCTCCTGCACGCGGTTCTCGTGTTCTGTGTGGCCACCGTCGCGCTCGCGACGATCCCGGGCGCGCTCGCGTCCGGCCCGTACGGGCTCGACTCGCCGAGCGCCGTCGACGTGCCCGGCCAGACGGTCATGGGCGCCGGCGAGTTCCTCACCGTGCGCGAGGTCGCCCGGGTCACCGAGGGCGATCCCTTCGTGGTCCGGGCGACCGCGCCCGCCGACGCCGAGTACGGGGTCGAACTCCGCAACGTGCACGGGATGGTCGTCGACATCTCGAACCGGACGCTGCGGGGCAACGACTCGACGGCGTTCCCGACGAACCACCTCCGGCCGGGGTCGTACGTCGCGGTGCTGTACGACCGCGGGGAGGTCAGGGCGGTGCTCCCAGTGGTGGTAGAGGGGTACGGGGTCTCCGCGGCGGCGCCGGACGCCGTCGAGGCGGGGACGAACGTGACCGTCTCGGCGAACCTGACCGCGACGGCCTCGGCCCCGGAGACCGAGCGGGTCGAGGTCCTCGTCGTCGACCGGTCGAACGGCGATGCCGTGGTGCGGCGGAACATGACCGCCGATGGGGAGGGGTACGCCAACCGTCCGCGAGTTCGACGAGCTGCTCGGGTTCAGCGACGCCCAGACGCTGTCGGTCACGGCGCCCGAGTCGCCGACCGCCGAGAGCGCGACCGACGCGGCCGCCGGGACCGGGAGCGAGGCCACGACGCCGTCCGGGACCGGGACCCCCACGGCGTCGCCGACGGCCCCCGAGGAGGTGATCACGAGGAACCCGACCGACGGCTCGCCGACCTCGTCGGACGGGCCGCCGACGTCCGTCGCCTCGGTGCTGTTCGGGCTGCTCCTCGCGGTCGGTATCGCCCTGATCTACGTGCTTCGGCTCTGATGCGGTCGTACCGGCAGGTTACTCCAGCAGTTCGAGCAGGTCGAGCCGTCCGACCCGTGCGCTCGCGGCCGTCCCCGCGAACGCGCTCGTCACGACCGCGAGGGCGAGGCCGAGCAGAAGGACGTCCGGGCGGAGCGAGACGACGCCCTCGAACCCGACGAGCGCCGCCGCGATGGCGTTCAGGACCGGGATCGAGAGGACCGTCAGGACGATCCCGAGCGCCCCCCCGCAGACGCCGAGGACCAGCGCCTGGACGAGGACGAGCCCGACGAGCGTCCGCGTCGACAGCCCCACCGCCTTCAGCGCCGCCAGTTCCCGCCGCCGCCGGTAGACGTACGAGACGAGCACGTTCACGGTGACGGCGATCCCCGAGACGGCGGCGAACACCACCAGCCCCGTCCCGCTCGCGATCAGGACCGTCTGCTCCCGGAGCGTGGACTCGAGCTGTTCGCGGTTCGTCCGGACCTCGTACTCCGGGTACTGCGCCGCTATCTCGGTCCCCGCCGTTCCGGTCACCGTCTGGAGTTCGCTCAGGCGGAGGACGACGGTCGGGCTCCCGAGGAAGTTCGAGAACGTCGGGGAGACGCCGACGACGCGGAAGTCGTTCTCCGCGGCGGTCCGCGAGGTTCCGCCCACGTGCAGGGTGTCGTTCACGCCGACGTCCAGTAGCGACGCCGTCCGCGGGTCGATGACGGCCTCCCGCGTCATCGGCCCGTCGTAGGTGCCGTTCGCGTAGTGCGGATCGCCGGTGAACCCGCGGCCCTCGGAGACGCGGACCGCCCTGTCGACCGCCGGCGTGCCGACCCCGATGACCGTCTCGAACCGCCGACTGTCGTTCGAGACGTACACCATCCGGAACGCGAGCGGGGCGGCCGTCTCGACGTCGTTCCGCGCCGCGAGGTCCTCGCCGAGCCGGTGGGCGTCGGTGATGCCGCCCGCGCCCCCGCCGGAGACGGCATCGAGCGACGCGGCCGTCCCGGTGATCCAGAGGTCCCGGCCCGACTGGTCGAACTTCCCCTGTCCGGTCTCGACCACCCCGAGACCGACGCTCGCGAGCACCATCACCGCGAACGCGGCGAAGGCGATACCGGCGACGACGAGGACCGTCCGGGTCCGGTCGTGGCGGAGTCGGGTCACCGCGAGGCCGACGAGGCCGGCGGCGCGGCTCACGACCCGAGGACCTCCACGACGTTCGTCCGGCGGCTCAGCCCGAGACGACCAGCCCCGCGACGAGGAGCCGGGGGTCGACGGTCGCGACGGGGACCCCGACGTACCGCCTCGCCGCGGCGTTAGCGAGGGCGATCCCCCCCGCGCCCAGCACGACGCCGAGCAGGCCGCCGAGCACGGCGACCGAGAGCACTTCCACGAGGACGAGGAGCACGCGCGACCCCCCGGAGAGGCCGACCGCGGCGAACGTCGCTATCGAGCGCCGGTCGTCGAGCGTCGCGAGCCCCATCGTCGTCCCGACGAGGAGCGTCCCGACGGTCAGCGCGGTCACGAGCGCGACCACCGCGACGGCGAGCGGGAGGCTCGTCCGCGAGAGCTCCCCCGGCACGTCGTCGGCCGCGACCACCTCCGTCCGCGGGTAGAGCCGCTCGATGTCCCCCCGGACCGAGGGGTCGTCCGTCCGGACGAGTATCTGGTCGGCCTGGTCCCCGACCGTCCCGCCGGTGACCGACTGGAGCTCCGCGAGGTGGACGACCGCGACCGGGACCGATCCGAGGCCCGGAGCGCCGGCCCCCGCCCGGCGGTCGACGACGGTGAACGACCGCTCCGGCGCCGCCTCGACCCGGAGCGCCGTCCCGGGGGTCGCGTTCAGGAGCTGCCCGGTCGCCTCCGAGACGACGACCTCGCCGGTCCACTCGCCGTCGAACGACCCGTTCGCGTAGCGGGGATCGCCCGGCCGGAGCGCGGAGAGCGACAGCCCGACCGCGGACGCTCCCCCCTCGGGGACCACGCCGGCGAAGAGGACGGCCGTCCGGGCGCCCGTCTCGGGGTTCGACACCCGGAGGACCTGGAAGTCGACGGGGGTGACGTACTCGACGCGCGGGTCGGCGGCGAGTTCGGCGGCCGTCCCGTGGACACCGCCCAGTTTCGGTCCGCCGACACGGACGGCGACCGACTCGACGGAGCTCGACGCCGGGACGATCCGGTAGTCGACGCCCTCGGCCCCGACCGGCCCCGAGGCAAGCGCGAGCGACACCCCGCCGACGGTGACCACGAGCGCCACCGCGAACGCGACGCCGACGGCCGCGAACGCGACCTGCCGCGAGCGGACCGCACGCCCGACCGTCCGATGGACGCCGAGGCCGACGAGACCGAGGAACCGCCTGGTGCGGGCGCTCATCGGGAACGGCAGCCCCGCTGTCGATCGGCTCGCCGACGCGAGCGGGCGGTCGCACCGCGGGGGCGGGCGGTCGGCCGGCAGCCGGGATCCGGCCCGGGGACGGTCCCGTCGTACACAGCATGAGCGGGATGCACGGGCGTA
>PXRQ01000108.1:12144-44296 GCA_003022005.1 Halobacteriales archaeon QS_5_70_15 | reverse complement strand
GGGACAGTCCGCGGCGACGACGAGCCCCGGCCCCTCGTAGCTCGCGTCGAGTCCGGCACTATCGCCCGCGTCCCCGCCCGGGTGCTCGCCCCGAACGACTGCCTGACCGCCGTCGAGGGCACGCCGAGCACCGAGCCCAACCGGGCGGTGAGGTCCTCCTCCTCGAGCGGCGGAGTCGTGGTCGCGAACGCGAGCGAGCCCACCTCCGTCCCGTCCCGGTCGGCCGCGGCGAGCGTCCGACGGGCCGCCTCGGCCGCCATCCTGAGCGCGTCCTCGTCGGCGTCCGGGACGGCCTTCACCTCGATGCCCCTGGGCGAGTTCCCCCACACCTCCGCGAACGAGTCGGCGTCGACCCGGAGGGTGGGTGCGCACGCGCCGACCGCTGCGATGCCCCGTCCGCCCTCACCCTCCGCTCCGGGGTCGTCGCTCACGCGCCCACCTCCCGCTCCCGCTCGAGGACGTGGACGACCGCGGCGCCGCCCGACCCGCCGACGTTGTGGGTGAGTCCCCGAACGGAGTCCTCGAGCTGGCGCTCGCCCGCCCCGCCCGAGAGCTGTCCGAACGTCTCGGCCACCTGCCCCGCACCGGTCGCGCCGATTGGGTGGCCCTTCGACTTGAGCCCGCCGGAGGTGTTCACCGGGATCTCGCCGTCGCGCCGGGTGGCCCCGCTCGCGACCAGCTCGCCGGCCTCGCCCGGTTCGCAGAGCCCGATGTCGGCGTAGGCCATCAGTTCGGCGATGGCGAAGCAGTCGTGGACCTCCGCGAAGTCGAGGTCCGCGGGCCCGACGCCCGCCCGGTCGCAGGCCGTCTCCGCCGCTCGCCGGCTCGCCGGCACGCCCGAGTAGGTCCCCCGCTGGAGCAGGCCGACCCGGTCGGAGGCCGCACCCACGCCCGCCACCCGGACGGGGTCGTCCGTGTACTCCTCGACGACGTCCTGGCTCGCGAGCAGGACGCAGGCCGCGCCGTCGGTCGTCGGACGGCAGTGGTACAGCGTGAGGGGTCCGCGACGGTCGGCGCCTCCATCGCGTCCTCGAGCGTACACTCGAAGCGGAGCTGTGCGTGGGGGTTCCTCGCGCCGTTCTCGTGGTTCCTTACCGCGACGTGGGAGAGCTCCTCCCTGGTCGTCCCGTGTACGCGCACGTGTGCGCTCGCCATCTGGGCGTAGACGCCGGCGAACGTCGTCCCGGAGAGCCGCTCCCACTCGGTTTCGCCGGAGACACCCAGCCAGTAGCGGACGGCGTCCCCCGAGATGTCCGTCATCACCTCGACGCCGCCCGCGAGGACGACGTCGGCCATGCCCGACCGGATGGCCTGGACGGCCTGGGGACGGCGTAGCCGCTGGCCGCACAGGCGTTCTCCACCCGCGTCACGGGGATCCCGTGGAGCCCGACGTGCTCGGTGACGGCCGGGCCCGGGAGGCCGAGCTGTCGACCCCCCACGCCGAGCGTCCCGACCGCCGCCTCGTCGATGTCGTCCGGATCCGTCCCGTTCGGGACGCTGTCGACCGTGGCCTCGAACGCCGTCCTGAAAAGCGAGCGGTAGGTCTCGTCGGGATGCGAGCCGAAGTCGGACTGGCCCGCGCCGACGACGTATGCGTCGCGCATACCGCTCCCCCGGGGCCGGCGACAAATAACCACGGGGTGGGGACGTGACCGGGACACTACGGGAACGCCGCCGGGCGGCCGTCCGGCGCCGGAACCCGCGGGCTCCACGACGTCTCCCACGACCGTTCGCCTCGACGCCAGTGCTCAAACGTGGGCCGGCCGTACGGACCGCATGGCACGCCGACACGCGGGCGTCATCCTGGCGGTGACGCTGGTCGCGCTCGCCGGGTGCGGAGGGGTGAACCCGTCCCCGGCGACGGAGACGTCGCTCACCCCCGTGGCGGTCCCGACCGACCGCCCGACGACCACGCCCACCTCGACGCCGGACGCGTCCGTTCCGGAGCCGCGCTACCTCCGCCTGCGGCCGACCTGCGAGCGGCCCCCGGGGCTGGTCGTCGCCATCCAGGTCGGGGCGCTCCGGAACGACCCGCGGGGGAGCAACGAGGGGATCAACACGACCTGGCAGTTCGCCGCGCCGAGCAACCGCCGGTCGATCGGGTCGTTCGCCCGGTTCGTCGACGTCATCGAACGGGGGTACGGGCCGCTGCTCGACGCCGAGGCGGTGACGTTCGGTCCGATCGAGCGCGGGAACGGGACCGCGACGAGGCAAGTGGCCGTCCGGAAGGGGAACCGGACGACCGCCTACCGGTGGAAGCTCGAACTGCAACCGGACGGCCCGCTGGAGGGCTGCTGGCTGACGACGTCCGTGGTCGGGATCGACGAGGACGGAGTGGTCTCCCTCCCCCCGGTCGACGGACTGCCTCGTCCGTAAGCCTCTACCCGCTCCGCCCGCTACGTCATGGTGTACCATGTGCCACAGTTACGACGCGCGACGGTGGTCGCGAACGACCGAGGAGACCCCGGACGAGCCGGGGGAACCGGACGACGAGCCGTCGTTCCTCGACGAGGAGCCGGCCGAGGACGTCGAACTGCTGACCGACGGCGGCGACGGGGACTGACACGGACAGTTGTAACGATTCGCCGGCGATCACTCGAAGGGGGTTCGTGATCGCCGGTAAAAGACCGATAGAGTACCACAGGAATACGTGCGAGCGGGCGGTCTGTCGCCCCGCCCCCTCTCCGGCACGGTGCGGGACGGTAACCTTCCCTACCGTGGGCTCGGCTCCCCGGGCGGACCATGGTCGACCACAAGGTAATCAAACAATTGACACGAGGGGATGCAGCCGAACCCGAACGGAGAGCCGATACTCCCGCCCGTCCTTCCTGACAGTACTGCCGGTCATGTCGATGCTCCTCGGTTCGGTCGTCCCAGTCGTGAGGAGCGTGTCGTCCGGCGACGCGACGGCGTCACAGACCGGAAATGTCGGGATCACGGAGCTCGACGCGGACCGTCGAGTACCGCGTCGGCGACAACGTGATCGGCTCGCGGAGCCTCACCCTCGACGCACGCGATAGCCGGACCGTCACGCTCGAGGGGACGGTCCCGGCGCTGGCGGCCGGTACCTACGCCAGGGCGTGTTCGTCGGTAACCAGGCCCGGACGACCGACCTCCAGGTCCACCCGCGGACCACGCCCCGGGCCGAGTTCGACGTCCGACGGCTCCGTGGTCCGGGACAGGTGACCGTCGGGACCGTAACGGTGGAAGCGACCGTCGAGAACCGTCGGGAACGCCAGCGGCTCGGCCACCCTCGAGTACCGCATCGAGGACTGGGTGATCGCGACGCGGCGGGTCCGGCTGGACGCGGGCGCCGAGACGACCGTGACGTTCGACGCCCGCATGCCCGATCTCGAGACGGGCTCGTACCTCCAGGGGGTGTATCTCGCGGGAACCGACGAGGCGGAGGGGGACCTCCTCCTCTCGGCCGGTCCGCCGCGGTTCGCCGTTTCGAACCTCCGTGGACCGCCGTCGGCGACCGGGTTTCGATGCGGGCGACCGTCACGACCACCGGGCGATCGACCGGGTCGACCGAGGTCCAGTACCGTCTCGACGGGCAGGTGATCGCGAGCGAATCCGTCGACCTCGACCCCGGCGAGAGCCGGACGCTCACCCTCCGGGACACCGTTCCGGGACCCCTCGTCGGGAACGTACGCACAGGGAGTCTTCGCCGGCGGGACGGACCGGGGGCAGACGACGAGCGTCGTCGTCGGGTACCGACTCCGACGGCGACCCCCACGCCGACGAGCAGCGCAAGGCCCGGGTTCACCGCTCTCCTCGCGCTCGTCGTCCTCCTCGCGGCGACGGCCGCGGCGCTCGCTTCCCGGCGCGGGTAACGGTTTCCCGGGACGTCGGGGACGGTAGCGTCCCGCACGCGCCGGTTCGTTCGCGACCCCGCGGAACCCCAGCCCGGTCCGGACGCGGGCCTCCGCGGCGTCCGATGGCGAGGAACGGCCGTCCCCTCGACCGGATGTACCACTCCTACCGGCCGTGAGCCCTCTCCCGGCCGGCCGAGGTGATCGGGAGGGGTACCGGACCCGGACGGCGATCCCCGTGGAGAGGTATCCCGGGACTGGACCCCCAACCCGTCGAAGGGTTGAACCGTCCCGTCTCCGAGGGGTCCACCGATGGGAACGGTCGCCAGTTTCGGCAGCATCAACGTCGACCGCGTGGCGTACCTCGAGGACGGGGTCGCCGCCGACCTCGCCGCCAGCTACGACTGGTTCCCGGGGCCGGGCGAGACGCGATCGGTCGAGTCGGTGTCCGGGGAACTCGACGCGCTCGTCGACGAGACGTTCCTCGGGGGGAAGGGGGCGAACCAGGCCGTCGCGGCCGCCCGGGCCGGCGCCGACGCCGGGCTGTACGGACAGGTCGGGCCGGACCACGGGGCGTTCGACGTGCTCGACGCCCTGGCGGGGTACGGCGTCGACGTCTCCGCCGTCGAGGTGGCCGACGCGCCAACCGGGACGGCGTACGTCTTCGTGACACCCGAGGGGGAGAACCACATCGCCATCGTCGGCGGGGCGAACGCCGCTGTGAGGCCGGCGTACGCCCACAAACATCTCGAACGGCTCCGCCGCGTCGACTGCCTGCTCGTCCAGAACGAGCTCCCGGCCGCCACGCTCGACGCGCTGTTCACCGCCCTCGACGGCCAGCACGACCGGCCGACCGTGATCTTCGACCCCGCGCCGGCCGAGGGGGCGGCGGACCTCCTGGGCCACGCCTGCATCGACATCGTGTTGCCGAACGAGGCCGAGGCGCCCGTGCTCGCCGACGCGCTCGACCGGTTCGGCGGCACGGTCGTCTACAAGCACGGTCCCGACCCGGTCGTCGTCGAAACCGGCGACGACGGCCGGTTCACGGTCGCGCCCCCGAGCGTCGACCCCGTCGACACGACGGGCGCGGGCGACGTGTTCGGGGGGTTCCTGGCGGCCGAACTCTCCCGTGGCGCGTCGCTGCGCGAGGCCGTAGAGCGGGCCTGCGTGGCCGGTGCCCTCTCGGTCGAGTCGGAGGGCGTCCAACGGGCGACGCCGCCCCTCGAGACCGTCCGGGCGTGCCGGCGACGGACCGAGCGCTGACCCCCCGTCACGGGAACGGCCGCGGCCGACCCGCTCCCGGGTCCGGTCGGCACCCGCCTGGGCGGCCCGGTCGCGGAGGGCGACGGGTCGGACGGGAGACCCCGGCCCGGACCGATGACGCGGTCGCTCGCGGTACCGAACCGACCGGTAGTCGGACGGGCCGGTATCGTCGCGGCGGGTAACGGCGACCGGGCGGCCGGCTCACGCGTCGGTCGCGGGGTCGGCGGCGTCCCCGGAGGTGGATCGGCACGTCTCGACGACGTCACCGCTCTCGTCGAGGACGACGGCGAGGCGTTCGTCGCCGAGTTCGATGCGGGACTCGACGCGGAGCGGTTCGTCGCCGACGACCTCGGACCGGGGCTCGACGGCCCAGTCGAGTTCCCGGATCGGCGTGGCCGCGACGTCGACCCCGTGGTCGTGGTGGAAGGCGACGACGGCGGGGTGGGTGACGACGCTCGCCTCGGCGTTCGAGTACATGGTCTCGCCACATCGCTCGCACTCGGAGAGCTCCACGGCGGCGAACGCGTCGGGGATGTCGAACTCCTCGATGCGCTCGAAGTCGGGCTCGAGCCGGCTCGTCATCGGCCCGTGACAGACCGGACAGAACCCCGCGGCCGCCATCCCGAACTGCCGTGTGGCCCACCGTTCCGCGACGAACGGCCACTCCTCCCGCGGGTAGTCCTCGAAGGCGCCCGGCGGCGAGCGTACGCCGTCGAGTTCGACGTCGAGCGGTACGAGCACGGATGGGCGGTCCGGGGTCGGCCGATCGACACGTGACTGACGGACCGGCGGAAACGGGAACCGACGGAAAAACGTTTACCGTGCCCGCGGCGTAGCGACGGCAAATGGTACTCGATGACCTCGGCAGTTCGCTCCGGGGCTCCCTCGACAAACTCCGGGGGAAGTCCCGCCTGAGCGAGGAGGACGTCGACGAGATCGTCAAGGAGATCCAGCGGTCGCTGCTCCAGGCGGACGTCGACGTCTCGCTCGTGATGGACCTCTCGGACTCCATCCGGGAGCGGGCTCTGGAGGAGGAGCCCCCCGGCGGGACCTCCGCGCGGGATCACGTTCTGCGGATCGTCTACGAGGAGCTGGTCGAGCTCGTCGGCGAGTCGACGGAGCTCCCGCTCGAGGAGCAGACCGTCCTGCTCGCCGGGCTCCAGGGGTCGGGGAAGACCACGACCGCGGCGAAGATGGCGTGGTGGTTCTCGAAGAAGGGGCTCCGCCCCGCCGTGATCCAGACCGACACGTTCCGACCGGGCGCGTACGACCAGGCCAGGCAGATGGCCGAGCGGGCCGAGGTCGACTTCTACGGCGACCCCGAGGAGGAGGACCCGGTCGAGATCGCCCGGAAGGGGCTGGAGGAGACCGGGGACGCGGACGTCCGCATCGTGGACACCTCCGGCCGTTCGGGCCTGAACGAGGAGCTGATCGAGGAGCTGAAGTCGATCGAGGAGTTCGTCGACCCGGACCGGAACCTGCTGGTGCTCGACGCGGCCATCGGGCAGGGCGCGAAGGACCAGGCAAAGGCGTTCGGGGACGCCGTGGGCATCGACGGCGTGGCCATCACGAAGCTCGACGGGACGGCGAAGGGTGGCGGCGCGCTCGCCGCCGTCGACCAGACCGACTCCACCATCGCGTTCCTCGGGACCGGCGAGGAGGTCCAGGACATCGAGCGGTTCGAGCCCAGCGGGTTCATCTCCCGGCTGCTCGGGATGGGCGATCTGAAGCAGCTCGCGGAGCGGGTCGAGCGGGCGATGGCTGAAACCGGGGAGGAGGAAGACGACTGGGACCCCGAGGAGATGCTCCAAGGGGAGTTCACGCTGAAGGACATGCGCAAGCAGATGAACGCGATGAACCGGATGGGGCCGCTGAGCCAGGTGATGGACATGATCCCCGGGCTCGGCGGGAACCTGATGGACCAGCTCCCCGACGACGCGATGGACGTCACCCAGGAGCGGATGGGCTCGTTCGAGGTGATCATGGACTCGATGACCGAGGCGGAGCTGGAGAACCCCCGCTCGATCGGGAAGTCCCGCATCGAGCGCATCGCGCGGGGCTCCGGCCGCCCCGAGGAGGACGTCCGGGAACTGCTCGAACAGCACCGGATGATGTCCCGGATGATGAAGCAGTTCCAGGGGATGGGCGACTCGGACATGGAACGGATGATGAAGCAGATGCAGAAGGGCGGCGGTGGCGGTATGGGCGGTATGGGTGGCATGGGCGGTGGCGACGGTCCGTTCAGGGACTGAGAGCTCGCCGTAACGACAGTCGGCGAGGACTGCGGGCTCGCCGGAGCGAAAGCCGGCGCCAGGTGGTCCGTCAAGCGTAACTCACGGGTTCGCACTCCACTGATCTACCTGTTTCATGTTGTATATTTCTCTCGAGGCGTGCAAAGCGTAGGGCGCCTATCTTGCACGTGCAGAGTGTTCAAATCGCGTTTGCTGATTGCCCACTTCAGTGGGTGAGGTCGTGAAGTGATGAGCATAAGTTTGCTTCTTTCCCAACTACAAGTAGGTGAGGAGCAAACAATTACTATGGCCCGGAAACAAGCCTATCTGGAAAAAGCCGCGGAAAATAACGATTTTACACTGTCCGATCTCAAAGAGACAGAAGAGAAGCTACAATCAGCAATTCAGAGTAGGCTCAACAAGCACTGGAAGCGAAGCCGGCTCAAACGTGGTGAAGACTACTGGTTACTTGAGGGTAACCACGGTGTCTAGCTTGTCTTCAACGATTACGAGCTACACGAAGAGCTTCGAGAAACCAAAACTGAATGTGATAGCCATCTGGTGAAGGCAGTTGCATTCGCACACTTAGAAGGATTTCAGGAAAGAGGTACAACTATTGCGGTTCCCGGTGGGCTTGCCCGCTATCACAAGAGCAGTTTCTGGTACCCCATCTATGTCCCGTTTCCTGACGAGTGGCGAAATGGAGAGTGGCATTCGCTTCAGCGACTACAGGAGCTTGTGTCCAGATACGAACTGTCGCCAGCAGAAGCGCTCGACTACTGGGCAGTTGAACGGCATAACGAAGATGCAGTCCGTTGGGGAGGGAAGCGGAACGTGCAGCCCGAAGCGGTTCGAAAGAACATCCGCCAGGCAAAAGAGAAATTGAACGACGAAGACCTTGGAGCGGCTCACGAAACGGAACGGTTCCAAATCGTCCCTACGGACGAGGTTCCTGACGACAAGCCCCACGATGAAGAGAAAGACCTGTTCTACATCCCTACCACGGAGCAAGTGGACGAGTTTCCCGTAGAGTAGAACCTGAATTCTCGGTTCAGATGGTCTGATGGGACATATGCAGGCTCAACGAACGGCCGGTTTATTGATATTAGAGTGAGATAAACCGAAGCTATCGTGCTGAACTCGTTCTCTACATCTTGCAGGCTACTTCTATCAGAATTTAGTACTATTTCCGTAGTGTTGAACGGAGGAACTCGCTGATCGAGGCCCGAAATACCACTCAGGTAGCCAGACGATCCTCTCTCGTCACCGCTCGTGCCTGTTATTATATCCGTTATCTCTATTATCTTGCGTTACCTGCTGTTATCCATGCCGATCGATATCGAACAGTTCGACACCGCACCGGAGGACGACCTCCAATCGGGCGGGCCCACCAACGCCGAACGCATTCTCGGGTTCCTGGCCAGCAACGCCGACCAGGCGTTTACCCCGAAGGAGATTCACGAGCGGACCGACGTCGCCCGCGGGAGCGTCGGCGCGGTCCTCTCCCGGCTCGAAGACCAGGGGTATGTCCGCCATCGCGGCGAATACTGGGCGATCGGAGACGTCGAAGATATCGACGTGACGCTCAGTTCGATGGCGACCGCCCGCGCGGCGACCGACAGGCTCG
This sequence comes from Halobacteriales archaeon QS_5_70_15, assembly GCA_003022005.1. The sequence goes on along the minus strand of PXRQ01000108.1, from coordinate 35,360 downwards.
GTCCCGAAGATCCCGACGAGTGGGGGCCTGGCGCTGACGACCGGGAGGACCAATAGATGGGCGCCCGCGGGGAGGTGTGGTGGGGTCCGGCGCCGTTCAAAGCGACCGCCAACTACCGCCCCTGGCTGATCGTCAACGACGACTCCCACCCGTTTGCAAACGAGGAGTGCATCGCACCTGCCATGTCGACCCGGCGCCACCACGATAGCATCGCGGTGGCCAAAGACGACTGGATCGACGGCGGGTCGGATGTCGATTCGTTCATCTCGCCGTGGTACGTGAACACGATCAAGCGACATGCGTTCGACAACCGCCAGGGAACACTCCCCGATCGACTCGTCCATCGCGCCATGGACGCCCTCCACGGTTACACTCCCACGGGATGAACTCGCAAGTCGAGACCTGAAGCACTAACGGCTCGCCTAAGAACAGCCGGCGGAGGACTGCGGGCTCGCGGTCGTCCTACTCCTTCCCGCATGACTCCCCGGAGCCGTCCGAACGGAGCGACCGGACGCCGGTCGCCGCACGGAGCCCTCGGCTCGAGCGCCGCGAACCCCGGGACGACCCCGGGGAGGACGTCGACGACCAGTTTCAGGCCGTACGCGTGGACGGCCGCGAGGAACACCCCCGCGACGGGGAGCGCGGGGCGGCCGTCAGCCCGCTCGAGTTCGACCGCCACGAGCACCGCCGCGGCGGGGACGAGCGCGAGGAGGTAGTAGGTGTAGGTCTTCGGCGCGAGCAGGGGGACGCCGGCGACGCCCAGTGCGAACGCCGCCCGGTGGGCGTCGGACGCGAGGGCGGCGGCCCCGGCGACGACCGCGATCAGCCCGATCCGGACTGCCGTCGCCGCGGGGAGCCACGAGAGCGGCCGGTAGTACGGTGACATCCACCGTGTCGGCGAGCGGGTGCCGCTCCCCTGCTCGGCGCCCCAGGCCAGCACGTCGAGGTACTGGGCGTGAGCGTCGAACCCGAAGACGGCGACCGAGAGCCCGACGAGGAGCCCGCCCCCCAGGACCGCCCCCGCGAGGCGGTCGCGGTCCCGGAGGAGGTGTGCCCCCGCCGTCGCGTACGGCAGCTTCACCAGCCCGACGAGGGCAGTGACCGCGCCGCTCGCGAGGCTCGCGGCCCGTTCCGGGAGCCGCCCGGTCAGCCGGCCGTCGTGGCCGCGGGCCAGGCCGACGAACGCGAGACAGAGCAGCGCGGCCTGGAACGCGGCGGTCTGTCCGAGCTTCATCGACAGCAACAGCGGGTGGAAGCCGACCAGGGCCCACGGCAGGAGCCCCCGTTCCCACCAGGCCACCCTGGCGCCGAGAGAGGCGGCGAGGCCGTCCAGGCCGACCCAGAGGAGGACGACCGATACTGCCTGCCAGGCAATCGCCCCCTCGCGGAACTCGAACAGTTCGGCGAACGGCTCGAACAGCCACAGCGTGAACGGCGGGTAGAGGTACGTCCCGTGGTAGCCGCCGTTCTCGTTCCGTTCGTAGATCGCTTCGCCGGCCCGCCACCGTTCGACCGCCTCGGTGTAGGCGCCGAAGTCGAAGAACCGGAACGGCGAGGCGACCCCGGCACCGCGGAGCCAGTAGTCGACGAACGGGTACGCGAACAGGAGGACCCCGAGGAGGAGGGTCGCGGCGACGAGGGCCGGGCGGTCGCGGCGCCGCGCCCACAGGCGGGCGAGCAGGGACACTGTCGCGGGTTCCAACTCGACTGATAAGTGTCTTCGGTCGCCCGGGGCCGAGGGGGCCCGGGGAGCGCCGTGCGCGTCGACCGCGTCGCCGGGACCGGCCCGTCGGGTTTTTTGAATCCTCCCCGACGACCCCCGGTATGTCCGTCCGCGAGGTAGCTGCGGAGGGCTACCGCGAGGCGCTGCCAGTGCTGGCCGTCAGCGCCGCCGGCGGGCTGTTCGCCGGTGTCGTCCTCGGAGGGATGGAGGCCGAACTGCGGGCCGTCCCGGGGCTGCTGTTGCTCGTGCCGGCCCTGCTGGCCACCCGCGGTAACGTCTACGGCTCGCTGGGTGCGCGCCTGGCGAGCGGCCTCCACCAAGGGCTCGTCGAGCCCCGGCTGGGACTGGACGACGACCGCGTGGCGGCGGCGGTGACGGCGGCGATGGCGAACGGCGTCCTGATAAGCGTCTTCGCCGCCGTCGCCGGGTTCGCCATCCTGGTCTCGCTCGGGCGCCCGCGCGCACCGCTGCTCGCGCTCGTCGTCGTCGCGCTCGTCGCCGGGGTGCTCTCCGGGCTCCTGCTGACCGTGGCCGTCGTCACGGTTGTCTTCCTCGGCTACCGACGGGGGGTCGACCCGGACACCCTGGCGGGGCCCGTCGTGACGACCACCGGCGACGTCGTCGGGCTGGCGACGATGCTGTTCGGCGCGCGCGTGGTCCTCGCGCTCGGGGTGGCGTGAGATGAGCACCGTCGAATCGGCGTGGACCGTCCGGCGCATCACCCGGAACATGCTCCCGATACTGACGGTGCTCACGCTCGTCGAACTGGCGAGCGGGCTGGTGCTGGACTCGTTCGAGGCGACCCTGTACCAGTACCCCACGCTGCTCGTGCTCGTGCCGGTCACCATCGGGATGGGCGGGAACCTCGGGAGCATCCTTGCGGCGCGGCTCTCGACGGCGTTCCACCTCGGCCTGCTCTCGTTCTCGCCGGACGACGAGCGGCTCGCGGGCAACACGCTCGCGACGGTGGCCCTCGCGCTCACGGTCTTCCCCGCCGTCGGCACGGGCGCGTGGCTGCTCCAGGGGCTGTTCGGGGCCACCGAACTCGGCCTCCCGACCGTACTCGCGGTGGCGACGCTCTCGGGGTTCGTGCTCGCGCTCGGCGCGGTGGCCGTCACCCTCGCCGCGACGTACGCCGCCTACCGGTTCGAACTCGACCCCGACGACGTGGTCATCCCCGTGGTCACGAACACCTGCGACGTCCTGGGCGTCGTCGTCCTGTTCGCGGCCGTCAGGCTGCTCGTCTGACCCGGGAGACGGGGACCCAGGGAGCGCGGAGGCGAGACCCACAAGACCGCACCGGGGGATCGGATTCCCGAGAGAAAGGAGTTATAGCCCGGAGGTACATGGGGCGTCCATGACCGACGGTGCGGTCGGGACGCGAGCAGCCATCATGGAGGCCACGTTCGAGGCCCTCTCGAAGCACGGCTACGCGGACCTGACCATCCAGACCATCGCCGACGAGTTCGAGAAGTCGAAGTCGCTGCTCTACTACCACTACGAGACCAAGGACGACCTGCTCGGTGACTTCCTCGAGTTCATCCTGGACGAGTTCGAGGCGGAGGTCGACGCCGAGGAGAGCGAGGACCCGGAGACCCGGCTGTGGACGGTGATCGAACTGCTGCTCCCGCCGGATCTACAGGGGAACGACGAGGCTCGACAGCTCCGCACGGCGCTGTTCGAACTCCGGATGCAGGCGCCGTACGACGAGGCGTACGCCGACCGGTTCGCGACGACGGACGAGCGCACGGTCGCGGCGTTCGAGGCCGTCCTCTCGGACGGGGTCGACGAGGGGGTCTTCGACGTCGATCCCCAGGAGGGTGCCGAACTGCTCCTCGACGCGGTGGCGGGCGCGACGCTCCGGGCGGTGACGACCAGGACCGACGGCCGGGCCGCCCTCGAACCGATCGAGGCGCTGGTCGGGAGCTTCCGGGCGTAGTCGCCCCCCACCGTCGGTCCGGATCCCCGGCTACCCGAGTTCGACCCGGCCGCCCCTGGCGCTGCGGAGCCGGTCGCGGAACGACTCTGCCTCCCCGACCGGCACCCGGGCCTCGAACGTCACCCTGGCCTCGTAGGTCGCCTCGAAGTCGGTCGCGACCGACTCGACGATCCCGCGGACAGTGCCGGAGTCGTCGTAGTCGACGACCGCGCGGACGGTCTCGTGGGGGACCGCCTCGTGGGTGCCGGCGTCGGCGACCGCCGCCTTCGCCGCCCGGCCGTACGCCCGGACCAGCCCGCCGATACCCAGGTTCGTCCCCCCGTAGTAGCGCGTGACCACCACGACGGCGTTCTCCAGGCCCTCGCCGGCGAGTACGTTCAGCACGGGCCTGCCCGCGCTACCGGAGGGCTCGCCGTCGTCGCTCGCGTACTCGCGCAACGGGCCGGCCCGGACGCGGTATGCGGGGACGTTGTGGGTCGCGTCCGGGTGGGTCTCGCGGACCTCCGCGAGGAACGCCTCTGCGGTCTCGACGGAGTCGGCGGGGGCGGCGTGGCCGACGAACTCCGAGCCCTTCACCGCGAACGCGGCCCGGCCACGGCCGGCGAGGGTGTGGAACGGCTCCGTCGGCGGCTCGTCGGCGCTCCCGTCCGGTCGGGGGCCGGACGACTCGCGTCCGGTCATCTCACTGTATCTCGATCGACCGGACGAACTGGAGTGCCCGGATCTCGTTTATCAGGTCGCCCGGCAGGTCCTCCTCGATGACGATGTAGAGCTTCGGGTCGGCGGCGAACTCGGGGTCCTCGCTGACGGTCTGTCGCATCGAGATGCCGCGATCGGCGATGAGCGAGGTGACCGCTGCGACGATGCCCGGCCGTTCGGTGTCGTAGACGTCCACGGTGAGGACGGTGAGATCGAGCACCGGCGCGAGGTCCATCAGGCTCGGGATCTGCGAGATGTTCCGGAAGATGCGCTCGAGTTCCTCGTCGGCGAGGATGGCGTCGGTCGTCGCGTCGACCACCCGCCGGTCGACGCCGATCTCGCGGGCGATCCCCGTGTTGGGTATCTCGATGCCCCCGGAGACCACGCGGCCGTCCTCGTTCACCGAGAACCCCCGCTCGAGCAGCAGACGGACGACGGCCTGCTGGGAGGGACTGTCCTCGAACTTCCGGAGTATCTCCTCGAACGTCTCGCTGGCCATCGCCTGTCCCCGCCTCGGTCGGACACGGGCTTAGTGGTTTGCCTCCCGACCGGGGTCGGGGTCGGATCGCCGGGCGGGCCGTGGATCGGGCGCGCCCGTGGTCGGGCCGGATCCGCGAGGGCGCGAACCGCGCGTCGCACCGGGACCGTCGCGGCGACCGCGGTGGATCCCGGCGAACGCGATCCGCTCGAGAGCGGCCGGACGGTTTATTACACTCCGGATCGACCATCGAACGAGATGGAGGTCGGCCGCGTTCGGCCTGACGGGCCCGAGCCGGAGGTGGTTCCGTGAGCGAGCGTCCGATCGTCGCCGTCGTCGACGACGAACCGGAGCTCGCGGATCTGTTCGCCGCGTGGCTGGAGGGCAGCTACGAGGTCAGGACCGCCTACGGGGGGTCGGCGGCGCTCGAGGCCATCGACGACGACGTCGACGTCGCGCTCGTCGACCGGCTGATGCCCGACACCCCCGGCGACGAGGTCGTCGCGGCGCTGACCGAGCGCGGCTGGACCGGCGCCGTCGCCATGGTGACCGCCGTCGAACCGGACTTCGACATCCTGGAGCTGGGGTTCGACGACTACCTCGTGAAGCCGGTTTACCGCGACGCCCTCGAGACGACCATCGCTCGGCTGCTCGAGCGGTCGACCTACGACCGGCAGGTCAGGGAGCTGTTCGCGCTCGCGGCCAAGCGGGCGACCCTGGAGGCCCGGAAGTCCGACCCCGAGCTGGCCGAGAACGAGGAGTACCGGCGGCTCTGCCGGGCGATCGACGAGCTCAGGGCCCGCGTCGACGAGACCGCGCTCGATCTCGACGACTCGGGGTTCGAAATGGCGCTCCGGGGCATCGAGTAGCCGATCCGGGATCCCGCCTACAGGAGCGTCGCCATCCCCGCGCCGAGCCCGACTGACACGAGCGCCCCGAGGAGGTTCGTCGCGCCGTTCGCGGCCGCCCGGCGGGTCCGTCCCTCCTCCGCGAGGCGGACGGTCTCGAACGCGAACGTCGAGAACGTCGTGAACGCCCCGCAGAAGCCGACCCCGAGCGCCAGCGTGGCTGTCGTCCCGAACGGCCCCGCGGTGAGGAACCCGAGCAGGAACGACCCGAGAACGTTCACCGTCAGCGTGTCGTACGTCCGCCGGTCGATGCGCTCGCCGAGCAGGTGGCGGGCGAGCGCCCCCGCGACGCCGCCGATCCCGACGAGGACGACGGGTGTCACGAGAGCAGCCGGGCGGCGACCCGCCCGAGGAGCACGGCCAGCAGGCCGAGGGTGTAGTTCGCCGCGACGTTCGCGGCGGCCAGTGGCGGCGCGAGCGCGCTCGTCTCGACGGCGAACGTCGAGTACGTGGTGAACGAGGAGAGGAAGCCGGTGCCGAGGACGAGCCGCGTCTCCGGGCTCAGCGCGCCGACCAGTCGGTTCTCGTAGAGCAGGACCCCGAGCAGGAACGACCCGAGAACGTTCACCGCGAGGGTCCCCCACGGGAAGCCGACGGGGAGCGCGCCGTCGACCAGGAACCGACAGGTCGCGCCCGCGAACCCCCCGACGGCGATCAGGAGGAGTGGCTCCGCGCGGCGGACCCCGTCGCTCATGCCCCATCGGTCTCGTCTCCGGCACGTGACGTTGTCGGTTCGCCGTGGTCGAACCCGTCGGGCGGCGGCTCGCCGGCGGAGCCGTCCGTCACCGACCCCCGCGGTCCGCTCCCCCCGCGACGGGCCGCTCGCGGCCGCCGCCGACCGTGTTCGGGTCCGCCCGCTCGCTGATCCGCGGTGTCGCACCACCGTGTGGCGTCTCCCGCTCGCGGACCCGGACGGCGTGGACCGACCGGGTGGCGTCGTCGAAGACCAGCGCCTCTCCCGGCTCGGACGGTCGACGCCCTCGCTCGGTTTCGGCCGCGGCAGGTCGCGCCCGCTCGAGGGCCTCCCTGTCGGCCCGGCCGGTGAGCCGGTGGGCGACGAGCAGGTCCGCCTGCGAGGCCGCCACCTCGGGGAGCGCCGACGGGCGCTGTGTCGCGATGAGGAGACTCGTCCCCGGTGCCCGCCCGCGCGTGAGCACGCGCCGGAGCGCCGGCTCCGCGATACCGCCGACGAAGGCGTGCGCCTCGTCGAGCAGGAGCCACGGGAGCCGTTCGAGCGCCCCGTCGAGCGCCGCCCGGTGGCACCCCGCGAGAGCGGCCCGGACGACCGCGTTCGCCGGCGCGGGGTCGAGCCCCGAGAGCGGGAGCCGGGTGGGGCCGGCCGCGAGCGTCGACGGATCGAGCCCCTCGGGGTCGAACACCCCCCACGACGCCGCGAGGTCGAGGTGGTTCCGGGCGGCGCGTGCGGTCGACCCCGGCACGTCGGCGCCGTGGACGAACGAGCGCATCCCCTCCAAGGAGCCGCGCTCGCTCGCGGCCCGCCAGACCAGCGACCCGGCCGGTTCCGTCGGCGGCAGTCCCAGGAGGTCACACCACGCCCGCGGGCCGAGGCCGCTCGCCCGGACCCGCGGTTCCCGGGTGGCGAACCCGCACGCATCGAGGCCGGCGAACGCCTCGAGCGGATCGAGGACGACCGGCGCGAGCCCGTCGGTCGCCGCGAGTTCCTCCGCCAGCACCCCCAGCGTGTAGGACTTCCCCGACCCACGCTTGCCGACGACCAGTCCCGCGTGCGGGCGGTCCAGGTCGACAGCCACGGGGGCGCCGCGGCTCCCGTCCCGGGCCCGGAACCACCCGAGCCGTCCGGTCGGCCTCGACGGCCCCGCCGGCTCCGCCGACCCGGTCACGCCTCCCCCCGACTCCTCGCGCCGCCCGAGGACGTGCATGGGGCGGGTGGTCGCCCGATCCCACTTGAACCTCCGGACGAGGGTTCAACTGTGAGGACGGGACCACCGGCTCCCGTGCAGGTAGAGGGGTTCGCGGGCGACGAACGGGGTATCGAGGGACTGCCGGTCAGGCTCGTCATCGCCCTCGTCGTCGGGGTGGCGGGGTTGAGCGTGATGCTGAACATGCTCTCCGGGCTGTCGGGGCTGGCGGTGGCCGAACTGGACGTCCGGCCGATGCCGGAGGTGACCGGGCCGGGCCAGCAGGACGTGACGGTCCGGGTCGTCGGGCCGGACGGCGATGGCGTCTCGAACGCGACGGTGCTCGCCGAGGGGGGCTCCGCCCGGCTCGACGGGGTGACCGTCGCCCGGACCAACGGCTCGGGGATGGCGACGCTCTCGCTCGATCCGCGGCTGGGACCGAACCAGCCCGACGGGACGGTCACATTCGAGGTGAAACCGCCCGCGGGGAGCCGGTTCGTCGACCGGCGGGAGAACACGGCCGTGCTGGTGGTCCGGGACCCATAGGGGGACGGAACCGGGGCCCGAGGATCCCCGACCGTACGGGACGGCGCACGGCGCGACGGAACGGGGCGGGAGAGCAGGGGAACGGGAGAACGAGCAGGACGGACCGGGACTGGAAAGGGGAAAGTAGGGGGGCCCTAGCTCGGCGGCCCGACGGGCGAGCTCGCGGTCCTCGCGCCGGGTTCGGTTGCGCTCGACGGTGTCCGCCTGCTCGCCCTCGAGCAGCATCGGGGCGAACGCGACCGTCCCGTAGCGCTCGGCGACGGCGTACTCCCCGTCCCCGTCGGGGTCGGGTTCGACGGCCGCCAGCGTCTGCTCGCCGCCGCCGAGCGGGAGGACGAGCCGGCCGCCCTCGGCCAATTGCGAGACGAGACGTCGCGGCGGCTCGATGGCGGCCGCCTCGAGGAGGATCCGGTCGTAGGGGGCGTACTCCGGGAGCCCGCCCGCCCCGTCCCGGCAGTCGACGAGGACGCCGCCGTAGCCCGCCCGCTCCAGGTTCGACCGCGCGTCGCAGGTGATCCGGCGGGAGATGTCGACGGCCTGGACGTTCTCGGCGCCGGCGATCTCGGCACAGACGGCGGCGGTGTACCCCACGCCGGCGCCGACCACGAGGACGTTCCCCCCCGGGGCGAGGTCGAGCGCCTCGAGGAGGCGAGCGGCGGTGCTCGGGGCGAGGACGCGGGTGCCGTGACGTTCGGAGGACCGGTCGGCGTAGGCGTACTCCTCGGCGACGAACGCCTCCCGCGGGACGGTCCGCATCGCCACGCTCACCGCCTCCGAGCGGACGCACCGCTTTGCCTCGTGTTCGAGGCTGTCGACCATGTCGTCCCGCAGCACCGCCGGCTCCATACCCGGACTGAGGTCCGGAGGCTCTTCAATAGCGCGGGACGCCGGCGTTCCCGTCTCCTCCGGCTCGACTGCTCCCTGTTCCCCGAGGTCACAGGGGCGGGTGGAGCGGTCGGTCTACGGACCGATCAGGCCCTCGATCTCCCGCCGCAGTTCCTCGCGGTCGCCCGCGTGAACGGTGACGACGGGGACCGGCGAGACTCGCACGACCTTCTCGGCGACGCTACCCAGCAGGTACCGCTCGAACCCGGTCTTCCCGCGCGTGCCCATCACGACCAGGTCGACGTCGTTCTCGACCGCGTAGGCGACGGTCGCCACGGCGGGGTCCCCCCACCGGATCTCGCGGTTGACGTCGAGCCCCCGTTCGAGCGCCCGCTCCGAAACCGCCTTCGCCGCGCTCTCCCCGTCGCCCTATGGGGCGTCCCGGACCCGCTCCCGGGCGTCGTCGGGAACCGAGGCGTAGGCCGCTTCGTCGACGACGTACAGGACGTGGACCGTGGCTCCACACAGCTCGGAGAGAGCGAGGGCCTAGTCGGTGACCCGCTCCATCCCGCCCCGGCCGTCCGTGGGAACGAGGACGTCCTCGTACACGGGCGAGGATACCCGTATAGCGGCAAAATGATTCGGGAGTCGACCGGGGCTGTCGTCCCGCTCGTGCCGTCGGCCGGAGGCGGGGGCGTTCATACGGTCGTGCGTAGTCCTTTACGGGCGATAATCGATCCAGCCCGGGTGATCGACGGCAAATCGTTACGCACGACCGTATCAGCCGTCGCCGAGCAGCGGGACGAACCGGACGGCGCCGTGTTCCTCGCGGTCGAGCGAGCCGTCGGCCCGCTTCCACGCCGAGACCAGCGTCTGCCGGTTCCGGCCCATCGGCGCGAGCAGTCGCCCGCCGGGGCGGACCTGCTCGACGACCTTCCGCGGGAACTCCGGCGCGGCACAGGTGAGGTACGCCGCGTCGAACGGCGCCGCCTCGGGCCAGCCCTCGCGGCCATCGCCCGCGCGAACGTGGACGTCGTAGCCGAGCCGATCGAGCCTGACCTCGGCCTCGCGAGCCAGGTCCTCGTGGTACTCGACGGTGTAGACGTTACCGGGCCCGACGATCTCGGCGGTGACGGCGGCGTGGTAGCCACATCCCGTCCCCACTTCGAGGATACGCTCGCCGGTCTCGAGCGCGAGCCGGTCGCACATCACACCGACCATATGCGGCGCGGAGATTGTCTGCCCCTCGCCGATCGGGAGCGGGCGGTCCTCGTAGGCGGCGCCGCGCCGCGGCTCGGGGACGAACTCGTGGCGCGGCACCTCGCGGAGCGCGCGCTCGGTCGACTCCCGCTCGATCCGTCCCCGGTCGACCAGGCGGTCGACCATCCGCTCGCGCCGCGCCGCCCAGTCGGTGTCCCGGTTCGGCGCCATCGCCCTACCAGGCCGACCACGCGGTCGTCGCGTTCTCGTCGCGGGCGTACAGCCGCTTGACGTCCTTGGCGAGCACCCGGTCCCCGTCGTGTTTCAGGTGTTCGAACGGGTAGTCCCCGAGGGCCGTCTCGCGGACGATGACGCTCTCGACGGTGAACGACTCCTCGCCGTACTCGTGGGTCCCGCCGACGACGAACGCCTCGTCGCCCGGCACCCGGATCTTCAGGCTCCGCGAGCCGTCCTGCCGGTCGTCCCCGGCGTGGAGCGTGAGGTTCACCGGGACGTTCCCGACCGCCCGCGTCCAGACGGTCTTTACCTCCTCGGCGTCGGCGGCCTTGGACCGGCCGCCGTCGACGAGTTCGAGATCCGTCACCCGGACGCTGAAGATGGCCTCGTCGGTCTCGAGGAGGAACTCCTCGCCGGCGACGACCCGCTCGTCGGGGGGCATCCCCCCGTACGCCTCGAACGAGTCGCCGTCCTGGGAGACGATGACCCGTCGCTCGACCGTGCGCTCGCGCTCGATCTCGGTCTTGTGGACGTGGCCGCAGTCGCTACACCGGACCGTCGCCCGACCGCCCGGCTTCAGCAGCTCGTGGGCGGTCGGGGCCTCCGGCGAACAGGCCGGACAGGCCGTCGCGACGCGCTCCGTGGGCTCGCTCATACCCCGGAGTATCCGGTCAGTACGTAAAAGCACGTGGCTCCGTGCGCGCTGGAACGGTCGGCCTCGCGGGCTACGCTCGCTCGACGACGGGGAGCTCCACTTCCGACCCGTCTCACGGCTACCGCCGTTCGACTGACGGGAGCTCTACGAGCTCTCCATCCGCGTACACCGTCGGGTTCCGGATGACGCCGTCCTCGTGGATGGGGGCGTCGGTGTCGCCGCCGATGCCGGCGTCGTCGCCGATCGCGACGTGGACGGTCCCTCCGGCCTTCTCGTCGAGCAGGATCGAGCCCGCGAGATCCGTGACGGCGGTGTTGGTCCCGATGCCGAGCTCCGCGAGGTTGTAGGCGTCCTCGCCTGCCTCCTCGGCGGCGTTCTCGACCAGTTCGCGGAGTCCGGAATCGGATATTTCGGTGACGTAGCCGTTCTCGACCGTTATCTCGACGGACTGTCCGGGGTCGAGGAGGCCGTGGGGGGAGATGGTCCCGTCGACGACGTAGGTGCCGTTCGCGGTCTCCGGACTGACGAACACCTCGCCCGCGGGGAGGTTCGAGAAGTCGCCCGGCTCGTGGACGATACCGGTGTCGTCCCGCCAGTCGCGGTCGCCAGGCTCGAACGCGATGTCGGTGCCCTCGGGGGAGGTCACGCGCACCTCCTCGGCGTCGGCGACCCGCTCGAGCATCGCCTCGCACTCGGCCGCGATGGCGTCGTAGTCGGCGTCCAGCCCGGTGACGAACACCTCCTCGGTGATCCCCGGGAGCGTAGCACCGCGGGCGCCGGACTCGCTCGCGTCCGAGCGGGCGCGGGTGTGGCTCAGGCTCTTCGTCGTCGGCGCGAGGAACGCGTCGGACGCGCCGAGCGCCGCTCCAACGGGAGCGGGAGGCTCCTCGCCGTGCTGGTCGCCCGGCAGGTACCGGACGAGCGTGGCGTCCTCGGTCGCCGCGGCGCCGGCGTCGTAGAGCGCCTCGCCGATCGCCTCGCGCTTCTCGTCGGTCACGACGACGAACGACTCGTCGGGGTCGAGACCGAGACACTGCCGGACGGCCGTCTCCGCGGGCGCGCTCAGAGGATCCTCGTCGGCCATGCTCGTGACTGGGATCGTCGTCGAATTAGGTCTTGTCGTCGTCGGTCGGTATCGGCACGCGGGCGTACCGAGCCTCCGACGCGAGCCGGGAGCCGATCTCATACGGTCGTGAACAATGTACCGGCGATAACCCGGACAGAGTCGGGTATCGACGGTAAAAGACGACGCACGACCGTATCAGTCGTCGGCCTCGGCTCGTTCGGCCCGCGGGACCGTCACGTCCGCCAGCCCGGCCTCGAGCTCCTCGCGACGGTCCTCGAACTTCCCGGGGAGGACGAGCCGCCCGCCGAGGTCCTCAAGCGGTTCGTCGCTGGCGTAGCCCGGCCCGCTCGTGGCGAGTTCGAACAGCACGCCCCCGGGCTCCCGGAAGTAGACCGAGCGGAACCAGTGCCGGTCGATCTGATGGGTGGGGTTCAGCCCCCTCGACCGGACGGCCTCGCGCATCGCCTCCTGGTCCTCGTCGGTCGGGGTCCGGAAGGCGACGTGGTGGACGGTGCCGTGCCCCTGTCGCCCGCCCTCGATGGTCGGGAGCACGTCGACGTACCGGCCTACCGTACCGCTCGCGGCGAACCGGGTCCGCTCGTCGCCCGGGGTGTCGCCCTGTGCCTGCTCCGTGCCGACCTCCTCGCGGCTGTCGCCGCTCGGACGGTCCGTGGCTGTCGCCACGCGCTCGAATCCCATCGTTCGGAGCAGATCCGTCGTTGGCTGTGGGTCCGCGATCCAGAGCGTCACGGAGTGGAACCCCCGGATCGCGTGCTCGTCGGGGACGAACTCCGTCGACGGAACGGTCGGGTCCTCCTCCGTGATCTCCACCGCGACGAGTTCCACGGGGAGGCCGTCCGGGTCCCGGAAGGGAAGCACCGTTTCGCCGAACCGTTCCACTCGCTCGTCGTAGTCGACGCCGTACTCTTCGAACCGCGCCTCCCAGTAATCGAGGCTCCCCTCCGGGACCCGGAACGCGGTCCGTGAGACCTGCCCGGAGCCGACCCTCCCGCGGGACATCTCCTCCCAGGGGAAGAACGTCATGCTCGTCCCCGGCGTGCCCTCCGCGTCGGCGAAGAAGAAGTGGTAGGTGCTGGGGTCGTCCTGGTTGATCGACCGCTTGACGAGGCGGAGCCCCAGCACCTCGACCCAGAAGTCGAGGGTCCGCTGTGGGTCGCCCGCGATACACGTCACGTGGTGGATGCCGGACGTCGGCGTCGGGTCGGTCATCGGTTCCTCTACGCGTTCGAGCGACTTCAGTTCGCGCTGACATCGGTGTCACCGGTCGCGGTGGCGGCGTCACCGGCCGGTTCGGTCGCCCGGGACCGGTCGTCGTGGACCGTCGACACGAGGCGTCCGAACCCAAACCGTTATTCTCGCGGGTCGGGGAGTTCCGGATATGACACGGGTCGCCGTCAACGGGTACGGAACCATCGGCCGCCGGGTCGCGGACGCCGTGGTCGCACAGCCCGACATGGAGCTGGCGGGCGTCGCCAAGACCCGCCCCAACTACGAGGCGGAACTGGCCGTCCGGCGGGGGTATCCCCTCTACGCGGCCGTCGAGGACCGTCTCGACCTGTTCGAGGAGGCCGGTATCGACCTCGCGGGAACCGTCGACGAGCTCGTCGACGGCGCCGACATCGTGGTCGATGCCTGTCCCTCCGGCATCGGCGCCGAGAACAAGGAGCTCTACGAGGAGTACGACACCCCCGCCATCTACCAGGGCGGCGAGGACGCCGACCTCGTCGGGGCGTCGTTCAACGCCCGCGGCAACTACGAGGACGCCGTCGGCGCCGAGCACGTCCGCGTCGTCTCCTGTAACACGACGGGACTCTCCCGGCTGCTCGCACCCCTGCGCGAGGCGTTCGGCGTCGAGAAGGCCCGGGTGACGCTCGTCCGTCGCGGCGGCGATCCGGCACAGTCCGGCCGCGGGCCGATCAACGACATCCTCCCGAACCCGATCACGCTCCCGAGCCACCACGGCCCGGACGTGAAGACGGTCTTCCCCGACCTCTCCATCGATACGCTCGGGCTGAAGGTGCCGGCGACGCTGATGCACACCCACTCGGTGAACGTCACCCTCGAATCCGAGCCCACGGCGGACGAGGTGCGGGACCTGCTGGCCGAGGAGTCCCGACTCTTCATGATCCGCCCGGGGATGGGCATCGACGGCGCGGGGAAACTGCTCGACTACGCCGACGACCTCGGCCGCGGCCGCGGCGACCTGTTCGAGAACGGCGTCTGGTCGGAGTCGGTGTCGATGGAGGGCCGGGACCTCTACCTGTTCCAGGCGATCCACCAGGAGTCGGACGTGGTCCCGGAGAACGTCGACGCGATACGGGCGATGCTCGGGCTCGCGGACCGGGAGGAGTCGATGGCCAGGACCGACGAGACGCTCGGCGTCGGGCTGTAGGGACCGAACCGCGGCCGGATACGGTCGTGCGTGGCGATCTACCGTCCTCCGGGCGGTACCGGCTATCGCCGGCGGAGGGCGGAACGCGACCGTGTGAACCTGTTCCCCGTTCGCCGGGTCGGAGCTTGACGCTGTCAGAAGCCTTTTGCCACGGTCGGGCATACCGTCCCCATGCGCCGTGATGACCGCGACGAGGACCCCTTCTCGGACTTCTTCCGCGAACTCGAGCGGATGATGGACGAGATGACCGGCCGGGGTCCCGACGTCGAGATGGACGGGACGGGGTTCGGGGCGGACGCGCACTTCTCGGTGTACGAGGAGGACGACCGCATCCGGGTCGTGGGCGACCTCCCGGGCGTGGAGAAGGACGGGATCGATATCAAGTGCGACGGCGAACGCGTGACCGTCGTCGCCGGGACGGAGACCCGCGAGTACGAGGAGCGCGTCGACCTGCCGACGACGGTCGACGAGCACTCCGCGCGGGCGACGTTCAACAACGGCGTCGTCGAGATCACGCTCGAGCGGGCCGACGGATCGAAGAACATCAGCCTCGGGTAGCCCGCCCGGCGCCGCTCAGGGGCTCCGCTCCACGGGGGCATCCCCCTCCTCGGCCGCCCCGCGGACGAGCCCCGCGAGTCGGTCGTAGAAGCCGTCCTCGTACTTCGTCGCGGCGTCGACCGTCGGCCGGGCGTTGGTCTCGTTGACCACGACCCGCTCGCCGGACACCAGCAGGTCCACGCCGAGCCATCGGATACCGAGCGCCCGCGCCGCCCGCTCGGCGGCCTGGCGATGCTCGGCGGGCGGGCGCACGCCCGTCGCCTCCGCGCCCCGGTGGACGTTGTGTTTCCACCCGCCCGACTCCAGCACCTCGTCCGGGAGCCGGCGCTCGACCGCGCCGACGTACTCCCCCTCGACGCACATCACGCGGTAGTCCCGCGCGTCGGGGAGGTACTCCTGGACCAGAAAGGAGCGGTCGCCGGTCGCCCGGTAGTCGTGGACGAGGTCGAGGTAGTCGACCACGCCGAGAAAGGAGTCGAGGTCCGCCACCTTCGCCACGCCCACCCCACGGGTCGTCGAGTTCGGTTTGACCACGACCGGCGGGTCGAACCGCTCCCAGGTCTCGCGGAGGTCGGCCTCGCTCACGGGGTTCGACACCACCACCGTCTCGGGGATGGGGACGCCCGCCCGGCGGAGGCGGGCCAGCGCCTCGCCCTTGTGCCGCGAGCGGAGCACCGCCTCGCGGCCGTTCACCCACGACACCCCCAGGAGTGCGTCGGCGACGCCACCCTCGGCCAGTCGGGAGGGGAAGACGAAGCCGACGTCGAAGCCGTCGAACTCCGCCCTTCCCGCCGCGTCGAGGGCGACCGTCCGCTCGCTCGTCGGGACGAACTCCGCGCGGACGCCGCGCTCGGCGAGGGGCTCCCGTATCCGCGCGAGCGTCTCGGCGTCGGTCGCCACCGCGAGCCGGAGGTCCCCGTCGGTCACGTTCGTCGGGTGGAGTGCAACGGTCAAGAATCCGGCGGGGGGGCGGCGGTCTTCGGGCACACCGTCGACGGCCGACGCTCCGGATGGGGCGGGATCTTTCGAAACGGTTCGGAGGCCCCGTCACTGCGAGGCCGCTCTCGGGGATTCCCTTCGGCCGTTCCCGTCGACGCGGAGGGTCATCCGTATCGGTCCTCGTGCTCCTCGCGCATCCGTTGGTACACCTCGTCCTCACGCACCCGGTCGAGATACCCCTTGTAGACGAGGGCGATCTCCCGTTTCTCCTCGTCGTACCACTCCTGCGGTTCCCGCTCAACCCGCTCGCCGGCCTCGTTCTCTTCGTACTTCTTTCCGCCGGGGTACTTCGCGTACCGCATCGCCCGGGTCCACCCCATCTGGAGGTACTTCCGGGCCATGTCCATCCCCGGGAACTCCCCGCGGTCGCGGTACTCGCGGTACCGCTCGTAGACGGCCTCCGCGCCCTCCTCGGCGGCGTCGAGGTCCGCGATGCCCCACAGCGGCAGGAGCTCGCCCTTGTAGGGCTGGATCTTGAACGCGCCCTGTTCCCCGCGGCCGACCTCGTAGGCCTCGGGACGCTCGCGGAAGTCGACGTCGTACTCGGGGTCGGCGTCGTCGTCGCTCACGGTCGACCGTACGAACGGGGAACGCCTGTGGGTTCCGCAGGCCGCGTCGGTTGCCGGTTCCCCGACGGGTCGTTCCGGGAGCCTCGAACGCCATCCATTTGCCCCCGCCCGACGACCCGCCGGCATGGATCCCCGGACACGCAAGCACGCGGAGACGCTTGTCGACTGGAGCGCACGAATCGGGGCGGGCGACGACGTGGTCCTGCGGGTCGGGGAGGGCGCCCACGACCTCGCGGTGGCAGTAGCGCAGGAACTCGGCGAGCGGGGGGCGACCCTCGTCACGCTCTACAGTTCCGAGGAGGTCTCGCGGGCGCACCTGAACGCCCACGACGGCGAGTTCGAGGCCGATCCGGAGTACGAACTCGCCCTGTACGAGAACGCCGACAGCGTGCTCTCGCTCGGCGGGCCGCGGAACACGACCGCGATGGCCGACGTCCCGGGCGAACGGCTGCAGGCCGCGAGCCGGGCGAGACGGGCGATCCGCGAGGCACGGATGGACACCAGGTGGGTGAGCACGGTCCACCCGACGCGGGCCGGCGCACAGCAGGCCGGCATGGCGTTCGAGGAGTACCGCGACTTCGTCTACGACGCCGTCCTCCGCGACTGGGAGTCGCTCGCCGGGGAGATGGCGAGGATGAAGGAGATACTCGACGGGGGCGAGGAGGTCAGGCTGGTAAACGAGGACACTGACCTGACGATGCGGGTGGACGGGCGGGTGGCGGTGAACTCGGCGGCCAGTGTCGCCTACGACTCGCACAACCTCCCCTCGGGCGAGGTGTTCACCGCCCCCCACGCCACGGAGGGCGAGGTGTACTTCGACGTCCCGATGACGATCAACTCCCGCCGCGTGCGTGACGTCCACCTGACCTTCGAGGACGGCGAGGTGGTCGACCACTCCGCCGAACAGGGCGAGAACGCGCTGACGGAGGTCCTCGACACCGACGAGGGAGCCCGCCGGCTCGGCGAACTCGGTATCGGGATGAACCGCGGCATCGACCGGTTCACCGACAGCATCCTCTTCGACGAGAAGATGGGGGACACCGTACACCTCGCCGTGGGTCGGGCCTACGAGTCGAACTTCCCCGACGGCAACGAGGACCAGGCCAACGACTCGGCGGTCCACGTCGACATGATCACCGACGTGAGCGAGGACGCCCGGCTGGAGGTCGACGGCGAGGTCGTCCAGCGGAACGGGACCTTCCGGTGGGAAGAGGGGTTCGAGGAGTGAGAGGCCGACCGGAGGGAGGCCTCCCTGCCGAGCGGCGAGCGCAGTGAGCCGCGAGGAGTAGCGAGGCGCGAACGCAGCGAGCGCCTCGGACACCCGAGCGGTGACCGGAGGGAGCCGCGAGCGTAGCGGTGCCGCGAGCGGTACCGAAGTGGCGGGGGCGGGACAGCGCACTTGTCCTTCGCGGCCGTAGGACGGGGTATGTCGAACCTCGCCGACGCCGTCTCGGGGCTCGTCCACGAACCGACACAGACCGGGGGTACGGGGCTGGACCTGACGGTCACGGCGGTCCACGAGCCGACCGAACCGGGGCAGGTCGATTTCGGCGGTGGCGAGCTGGAGCCCGCCGCGACGGTCGAGGTCGATCCCGAGAAACGCGACCCCGACGACGACTACGGCTGGTGGACCCTCGACGGCGGCGTCCACCTCCTCGAGTACAACGAGCGGCTCGACGCCGACGAACCGGTGACGCTCTGCCCCCGTATCGAACTGGCCGAACGCGGCGCGTTCCACCCGACCTTGCGGGTCACGGAGCTCCCGCGGGTGCCGGTGGTCGTCCCCGATTCGGGGATCGAACTCAAGGAGAACGCCCGCGTCTCGACGCTCCACCGCTGAGCGCGGCGGCGTGGCGCTCGGTCAGCCCGTGGGCGTCGTCGTGGCGGCCGAGGCGTTCGACGCCGCCCACCACTCGCTCCGCCGCTCGTCGTACGTCGCCGAGGTCCGCAGCGGCTCCGGCTCCAGCCGGTCGTCGCCGTCGGGATCGAGCCCCCTGAGCCGACGACACGAGCCGCTGTCGCGGTCACACGGGTGGTCGCCGCCGACCTGGATCACGACGTCGGCGGCGGACCGGTCCGACGTCCGGACGAACGAGACGCCGTCCGGGACGGTCCCCGCGGCCCCGCGGTCGAAGTACGCGAGCGTCCCCTCGACCCGGCGCTCGACGTCCGCCCGGTCGCCGGCGTCGTCCTGAACGTCGACGTGGACCGAGAGGGTGCGGTTCGGCCACGCGAACGATCGGTCGACGGCGTCGCGCTGTGGGAGCGTCGCGAGGCGGTTCTCCGCCCGCATCACCGCCCGCGGTTCGTCGTCGTGGTCGAGCCCGAGCGTGTGCCCGAACTCGTGTATCAGCACCCGTACTACCGACTCGTCGGTGAGTCCACCCACGACGCGAACCCGCTCGGGCGGGGTGAACTGCGACGGCCGGGTGATGTACGGCGCGCAGCCGGCGGGCTGGTCGTGCTCGGAGCCGCACTCCTCGATGCGGTCGACGACCGTCACCACGAAGTCGGGGTCGGTCGCGTCGGGGTCGAGCCGGTAGGAGACGTCGAAGGCGACGTATCCGGAGGCGTTGGCCTCCCAGTAGTCGAGCGCCCGACGCACCAGCGGCGCGTAGTCCCGCGTCCCGTTCGTCGGGTTCTCGACCGCGACGACGAGCGTCCGTCCCCCGTAGGGGTCCGTGGCCACCGTGCCCGTCGACGTTTCCGTGCCGGTCGCGGCGGTGGTCCGTCCGGGATCGTCCCCGCCGTCGATAGGTTCACCGGCGTCGGGGGCGATCGACCCGACGCAGCCGGCGAGGAGCGTCAGCGTGGCCACGCCGAGCACGATCGTCACCCGCTGGCACCTCATCGAACGATGTTCGCACTGCCGACACGATTACTCTTGTGGCCCCGGCATCGCAGCCGTCCTCAGAACCGCCATTCGTGCCTCAGAGATCCCCATCGCCACGACCAGACTTCTTTTCATAATTCGGGAGTGGAAAAGTAGGTCGGCCAGGCGACGACGGGTCGGTTCGGACGGCGCCCGTTCCCGTGGGTACGCCTCCCTCGGACGGGCCGTAGCGGACTATCCTCGCGTCCGGACGTTGCGGCCCACCCCTTCCCGGAACGCGCCGTCCCGGCCGCCCGCTCCGGTCGCACCGGACCCCGTCTCCCGGTAGACGAACCGGCCCCGGAGCATCGTCCACTCGGGGAAGACGCCCTCGAACGTCTCGAACGGCGACCAGCCACAGCGCGAGTGGAGGTCGGGACCGTGGATCGATCTCGTCGCCTCGGGATCGACGAGGACGAGGTCGGCATCGCGTCCCGGCTCGATGCGGCCCTTCCGGTCGAGGCCGAACCGCTCGGCGGGGTTGGCGGCCGTCACGTCCCGGACCCGCTCGTAGCCGATCTCCCCCTCCCGGGCCGCGTTCAACAGCAGCGGCAGGGCCGTCTCCACGCCCGGCACGCCGGACGGGGCCTCCCAGACGCTCGCGTCCTTCTCGAGGCGGGTGTGCGGCGCGTGGTCGGTCGCGACCATGTCGATGGTCCCGTCGACCAGCCGTTCCCAGAGCGCCTCGCGCCGCGCCTCGCTCCGGAGGGGCGGGTTCATCCGACCGAACGTCCCCAACGCCTCGAGGTCGTCCCGCGAGAGCAGGAGGTGGTGCGGCGTCACCTCGGTCGTCATCCCGGCGCCGCCGGCGGCGTCGACCCCCTCGGGCGTCGAGGTGTGCGCGACGTGGACGCGCGCGCCGACGTCCTCGGCCACCTCGCAGGCCCGCTCGATCGCGGCGAGTTCCGCCTCGGGGGTCCGGTAGGCCGACCAGGCGTCGTAGTCGTCGGCTGGCCGGTCCCGTGCGGAGTCCTCGAACAGGCCGGCGTCCTCGGCGTGGACGGTGACGGGCACGCCCTCGTCGGTGGCCCGCCGGAGCGCCGACTCGAACAGGTCCGCCTCGATGCCCATGTTCCCCGTCGAGTCCGCGAGGAACACCTCGCCGAGCGCGAACAGCGGCCGGTCGAACAGCGGGTCGGGGCTCCAGTCCGGGGTCACGCCGCCGTTGATCCCGTAGTCCACACACGAGGCCCCAGCGAGTTCGACCTTCTCGTCGAACGCATCGCCGGAGATCGTGGGCGGATCGGTGTTCGGCTGGTCGACGACGGTGGTGACGCCGCCCGCGGCGGCGCTCCGTGATCCGGAGGCCCACGTCTCCTTCCGGGGGTACCCCGGCTCCCGGAAGTGGACGTGGATGTCGATCATCCCGGGTAGCAGGAGCTTCCCTCCCGCGTCGATGACGTCCCCCTCCCCGTCGGGATCGAGGTCGCCGACGGCCGCGATGGACTCGCCGGACACCCGCACGTCGGCCTCGCGGCCGTCGGCGAGCGTCGCGTTCGCGATGAGCATTACGCGTACGAGCGGCCCGAGGGGTATACGTCTCCCGGAAGCGGCGGGTGAGGGGGACCCGAGGCCCGAAGACGTTCACCGTCAGACGGATACGGCGGAGGCATGCGCCGCCGTGCCCTCCTGACCTCCGGTGTCGCCCTCCTCCCGCTCGCGGGCTGTCCGTCGGCGGTTCCCGGCGGCGGGTCAGGGGCGGCGGGATCGAACGCCGCCGCGGAGCCGCCGACCGCTCGCCTCTCGATGGATGCCATCGAGGACGCCGAGATACCGTCGCGCGTGCTCTACGACGTCACGCCGGAGGGGAGCGACGAACGGATGCCGGGAAGCGAACGCCTCGACCGTCTCGAGCGCGACGGGTCGGCGACGGTCGACCGGACCCGCCCGTCGCTTCCCGACGATCAGCCCCTGGTCTACGGGGACACCGTCTACCGCCTCGCGTCCGAGGTCACGGCGGGGATGCCCGCGATCCGTTTCTCGGTGACGGTGGACGTGGTGACCCGCGACGAGCGCGAGGGCCGGACCGTCCGGTTCTCGAAGCTCCCGGCCGTCGACCGCGAGGTCTTCGAACGGAACGGCCTCGCGAGCGGCGAGGTGCTCGGCATCGGGACGACCCTACTCTACACCGAGGCGGAGGTCGAACGCTCGGCACTGGTCCCCGAAACCACGCTGAACACCTACCGGTACACCGTCGAGGGGACGACGCCGGCGAGCGAGTACGGGCGGGAGGTCCGCGAGCGGTTCGCGTGGGAGCTCTCGGGGCTGTCCGACCCCGAACGGGAGATCCCCGACGCGGGGACGCGCACGCCGACGTAGCCCGTCCGCCCGGGCCTCGGACGCCGGTCTACTCCACCCGCCCCACGCTCGCGGGGTCGAACGGGACCCCGAGCGCCCCGTAGACGGGGGCGAGCACGTCCGCTATCTCCCCGTGGTCGCGGACGAGGACGATCCCCGCCGTGGCCGCCGATCCCTGTCTGACCCGCTGTGCGATCCCGACGACCTTCCCCGCGCCCGTCGACAGCGAGTGCGCCCCCGGGCAGAACGCCTCCGGTGGCTCGCCCGCCCACGCCTCGACGCCGAGCGACCGGAGCGCCCCGCGCACGTCGGCCACGGCGCGGTCGTACCGCTCGTCCGTGCCCCGCCGGAGGTCCTCGACGGGTTCCACCCGGACGAACGCCACCGTGTTGCCCGTGTAGGCGACGGCCCGACCGCCGACGTCCCGCTCGTAGGCCGGGAACCCCCGCCCCCGTTCCTCGGCGGCCCGTTTCGCCCGGGCGTAGCCGTCGCTCCGGGCGTCGCGGCGGCCGAACGCGACCTGCCGGTGGGGCGTCCACGCCCGGACGACCGGCTCGCCGCTCCCCTCGACGTCGCCGGCGAGCGTCCGGGTGACCGCCCGGTCCTCCTCGATCGACCCTGCCCGACCCCTGAGGACACGCATCGGTGGCTCTCGGCGGGCCGGCGGCTAAAGGGTCGCGCTCCGTGGGCCGAGGGCTGGCCCCCTGGCGACCGTCGCTCGTTCGAGGCCCCCGTTCGGTCGGAACGTGATCGGGCGCCTACGGGGTGACCACCGCGGCAGCGTCCCGCCCGTTGCCCCCCGAGCGCTACCTCGGTCGACGGGGCTAAACCACCTCCCGGCGAACGCCTCGACGATGACCGATGACCCGGACGGGCCGCGCGTCCGACTCCCCGAGCGGGCGCTGGAACCGTTCGTACGGTTCTCGCTCTACAACTCCCCCTACCCGGCCCACGATCGGGGGTGTGCGGTCGACCTCTACCGCGATCCGGACCGGGAGGACGACGTCGCCCCCTCGCCGGTCGCCGGGGAGGTCCTCGGCACACACGAGCGGCGCGTCCCGCAGAAGGCGTACGCGGAGGCGACCGACCACATCCTGCTGATGGACGTCGACGGGGCCGCCTCGGGGTTCGACGCCACCGGCGGGGACGACGGCGCGCTCGACACCGCCGACCTGGTGGCCCGGATACTCCACGTCGACCCGGACGTGGAGCCGGGGGACCGCGTCGAGGTCGGCGACCCCCTCGGCCGGTTCGTCCGCTCGGGGTTCTTCGCGCCCTGGGTCGACGACCACGTCCACCTCGGGGTCCGCCGGCACGACCAGAACCTCCTCCGCGCCGGCGGGTCGCTCCC
>PXRQ01000108.1:0-12139 GCA_003022005.1 Halobacteriales archaeon QS_5_70_15 | reverse complement strand
GACGCGCCGCGTCACGACGGGGACGGGTGGGTCGGGATGGCCGCCGACGGTGGCGGCGTCCTCGACGGCGGCCTCGGCCACTACGAGGGCGGCGGCCTCCTCCGTGACGGTACGAGCGACGGCCGGCCGGGGGACGGGAGCGGCCCCGTCTCGCTGCTCGGACACGGGATCGGCACGGCGACCGGCCGGACGATCGAGTGGGGATCGTTCGACGTGCTGGCGAACGGCGAGCGGGTCACCGGCCTCTCGCTGTTCTGTGCCCGCGACGCCGGCTTCGGCGCGAAGGTCGTCCACCCCGGTCACCCCTTCGCGCCCGGCGACCGCGTCGGGGTGACGCTCCGCGAGAGCGAGGATCCGATCAGTCTCGGGTAGGGAGGGCCGTCCATCGCGCCGCTGTCCCGTCGGATAGACCGTCGGAAGGGGACTCGCCTACGAGATGAGCAGTTCCTCGCCGCGCTCGACGACGATGCGGCACGGCGGGGTCATCTTGTTGTACGCGCGGCGGAACGCGTCCTTGACGTGCGGGGCGTCCTCCGGGTGACACCACGCGGTGAAGATCCGCTCGTTCGCGCCGATCCGGGCGGCGGTGCCGACGATCTTCCCGAACGACTGGCGCATCCCGTCGGAGACGCGGTCCGCGCCCGCGCCGGTCGCCTGCTTGTTCTCCCGGAGCACCTGGTGGGGGAACTTCCGGAGGATCATCTTGTAGTCGCCGTTCTCGCCGAGCACCTTCAGCAGGCGGCGGTTCGCCGAGAGGCGGGCGCTCTCGAGGGAACCGTGGCGGATCTGGACGGCCTCCTCGGTGACGAGCGAGATCTGGACCGGGTAGTCGTCCCCGTCCTTGTCGATGCGTCCCATCTTGTACTGCGCGATCTTCGAGCCCGGGATGCCCGTGATGTACTCGCGTCGGGTGTAGGACGGCTTGTCGATGTCCCGGTACATCGAGGCGGGTTTGTCGGCCATATTGAGATAAACGACGTTCAGGCCGTTAATGAACGCTTCGAAGTCCGGGGCCGCCGAGCGCCCGGCGGGGGAGAGGAGTCGGCGGCCCGCACGACGTCGGGGTGGAGTCGTCCCTGCCGTAACGCCCGCGCCGGCGGGTGACGTGCGCGTCCCCACCATACCTATCCGCCGCCGGGCCCTACGTTCCGGTACCGATGGTCAACATGTACGTGGACGGCGAGTGGCACACCGACGCCTACGAGTCCACCGACGACGACGGCGAGTTCGACCGCGAGGAGACGACGTTCCGCGACCGACTGGGCGAGGAGTACCCCGCCGAAACGGGCCGGTACCACCTC
This sequence comes from Halobacteriales archaeon QS_5_70_15, assembly GCA_003022005.1. Next base: position 10,838 of record PXRQ01000108.1, on the reverse strand, counting down.
TACGTCTCCCGGGCGTGCCCGTGGGCCCACGGCGCCGCGATGGTCCGCTCGCTGATGGGCCTCGAGGACGCCGTCTCGATGGACATCGTGGACCCGTACCGCGACGAGCGGGGCTGGCAGTTCACCCCCGAGAAGGACGACTGCACCCCGGATACGGTCAACGGCTTCGACTACCTCGGTGAGGCCTACGTCGCCGCCGACCCCGACTATACGGGACGGGTGACGGTCCCCGTCCTGTGGGACACGCAGGAGGGGACCATCGTCAACAACGAGTCGATCGAGGTCATGCGGATGTTCTCGACGGCGATGGGCGAGTTCGGCAGCGGCGTCGACCTCTACCCCGCCGACGTTCGCGACGAGGTCGACGAGGTCGTCGACGCCATCTACGATCCGATCAACAACGGCGTCTACCGGGCGGGCTTCGCCGGCACGCAGGACGCGTACGAGCGTGCGGTCTCGGAGCTGTTCGACGCGCTCGACCGCTGGGACGCGGTCCTGGCCGATCAGCGGTACCTCGTCGGCGAGCGGCTCACGCTCGCGGACCTCCGCCTGTTCGCCACGCTCGTCCGGTTCGACCACGTCTACCACGCCCACTTCAAGTGCAACCGGAAGCTGATCAGCCAGTACGACAACCTCTGGCCGTACGTCCGGGACCTGTATCGGACGCCGGGAATCGCGAAGACGGTGAACGTGGACCACATCAAGGAGCACTACTACACGACCCACACGGACATCAACCCGACCGGGTTCGTCGCGGTCGGTCCGGACCTGGACTTCGAGGAGCGCCACGACCGCGATTGCCTGCCCGGCGGGCCCCCCGAGCCGCTCTCCGAGACGGTCTGAACCGCGGGATCGCCCGCTCATGCTCCGTGCCCGTGGCGGGGCCCGCCGGGACGCGGGCCGGATCGGTCGGGACCTCCGAGGCGGTTCCGGCGGTTCGAGTCGGGTGAGAACCGCCACCAAGTATATATTCGGGTGTGCCAATATACCACACGCAATGGCCGACACGAAGCGTGGCCGCGTGCAGAAGAGTCACCGCGAGGACCGCCGTCGCCGCCGCCGCGAGATAGAGCTGGCGCTCGAGAGACGGGAGGAGGAGATCGACTTCGACGAGCTCTACGAGGACGTCGAGGTCGATCGGTAGCCCGGCTACCCTGAGTTCAGCGCGACCACCCGTCCCCGTACGGGACGAACACCCCGTTCTCCGTCGGCGTCGAGGTCCGCCAGCGTGGCGTGCGCGTAGACGCTCGCGTCCCGCTCGTACGTCGCCCGAACCTCCCCGGTGCTCGGGTCCACGATCCGGACGATGCCGCCGCGAGTTCCGGACCCCCGTCGCCGTCGCCCGATCCTAGACGGTCGGACCGGAACGGCTTACGGCCCGCGACCCGAAGGGCGACCATGCGTCGACGCGCGTTCCTCGCGGGGCTCGGGACCGCCGGCCTGAGCGGTCTCGCAGGGTGCGCCTCCCCGGGGGCCCCGGGTACGACCACGCCGGGGAAGGACGGGGATACCCCCGTCGCGACGCCGACCCCGGGAACGGACGGCGAGGCGGACCTCCCCGACGGGGTCTACGTCCAGCGGTTCCGCGAGGGGATGGCGATGCAGGGGACGGGGAGCGCCGGCCGGTTCCGGGCGGGGCTGATGTACGCGGCCCCGCACGTCTTCTGGACCGTCGCGGGGACCGATCTCGGGCGGATCGAGCGCGGCGGCGACGTCCACCTGATGGCCGTCGTCTGGGACGCCGAGACCGGGACGGTGCTCCCGGAAGCCGGCGTCTCCCTGGAGATCGTTCGCGACGACGGCCTGGTGAGTCAGGAGGTCATCTACCCGATGCTCTCCCAGCGGATGGGGTTTCACTACGGGGGGAATTTCGGGCTCGACGGCGACGGGGAGTACCTCTGCCGGGTGAGCGTCGGCGGGCTCGGCGTCCGGCGGACGGGCGCCTTCGCCGGCGAGCTCGGCGACCCAGCGACCGCCGAGATACCGTTCGCGTTCGACGAGGAGGGGCGCCGGAAGGTCACGGTCCGGGAACTCGACGCCCACGGTCGGCGCGGCGCGGTGAAGCCGATGGAGACGGGGCTGCCAGGGGCGCTCGCCCCGGCGGCGTCCGAACTATCGGGACGGGTCCTGGGGACGGCGACGAGCGACGACGCCCGACTCCTGACGACGGTTCTCGATACTCCTTCCGAGGGTGTCGAGGGGGACGGGCCGTACCTCGCGGTCTCCGCCCGGACGCCCTATAACCGGATCGTCCTCCCGGCGATGGCGCTCGGAGTGACGCTCTCCCGTGGTGGCGAGACCGTCTTCGAGGGCGACCTGGCCCGGACGCTTGACCCCGACCTCGACTACCACTACGGCGCGGCGCTCGACGGGGTTTCGGTCGAATCGGGCGACGAGCTGGTGCTGACCCCGACCCTCCCCCCGCAGGTGGCCCGCCACGAGGGGTACGAGCGGGCGTTCCTCGAGATGGCCCCCGCGACGCTCCCGGTCCCGTAGCCGTCCGGTGATCCGGGACGCCGGTCCGCGTCGGCCGGCCGTGGCGGCGCGCCGCCGTCGCCCCCGCCGTCCGACAACGCTTTTCGCCGCCGTCCCCCATGGCCGACCATGCGCCGGTCCCCGGCCAGTCCCCGCGATGTCGCCCTCCTCGCGCTGGTCGTTCTCGCGGTCGCTCTCCCGCTCGCGGGGGCGGCGGGGCACGGCATCGACCACCTGGCCGCGGACCCGCAGGTCTCGGCCGACGGCGTCGTCCGGATGGAGTCGGTCTTCGCCACCGAGGACGGCTTCGTCGTCCTCTACCGCGACGACGGCGACGGGGAGCGCGTCGTCGCCAGCCGGCCGTTCGGCGCCTCGGCGCGGGACGTCTTCGACGTGCCCGTCCGGATACCGGCCGACGCGTGGACGGACCTCCCGGCGAACGCGACGCTCCGGGCCGCCCTCCACGGCGACGACGGCGACGGGACGTTCGACCCCGCGACCGACCCCCCGCTCGCGTCGTTCGGCGGCGCCGCGGACGACTCGTTCGTCGTCCGCCGGGGGGGAACGGCGTACGTCGGCGCGTCGAGCGGCGCGAGCGTCCAGCGGAGCGCCGACGGGACCGTCGAGGTACGATCGGTCCACATGCCCGAGCAGGGGTATCTCGTCCTCCGGAACTCCTCCGGGGGCGCCCCGGCCGAGGTGGTCGGCGCGACGGCACTCGACGCCGGGGGGCACGCGAACGTCTCGGTCACCCTCGACGACGCGTTCTTCCCCGCCCGGCCCGCGAACGCGACGTTCTCGCTGTGGGCGCTGGCGTACGCCGACGACGGCGACGGGACGTTCGACGGGGACGACCGCCCGGTTCGGGTCGGCGAGGAGCCCGTCGGCACGCGCTTCGGCGTTCAGAAGGTCCTCCCGGGCCGGACGCCGACCCCGACGCCCGACGAGGGTTCGATCGTCGTCACGGACTCGCCGACCGACCCGCCGTCGACTCCGACGACCACGGCGACGGCGCCCACCGACACTCCGACGGCCGCGCCGCCGGCCACACGCTCGCCCTCACCGACAGCGACCCCGCCCCCGGGAACCGGGGGTGCCGGTCCTGGGTTCGCCCCGGCGGCGGCTCTGGTGGCGCTAGCCGCGATCGCCCTCCTCGCGCTCGGACGATCCTGACCGGGAGTTCGGACGAATTTCGGACAACGCCTTTCACCCGGTTTCCCTCACGCCGGTGCATGTGCCGGGCAGTCGCCGTCGGATGTACGGTCGTCGCCGTCGTCTCGTTGGCGGCTTCCGCTCCCGGTGCTCGCGCACGCGAACGACGTCCACGCCGACCCGCAACTCTCGGCGGACGGGACCGCCGCCGTCGAGGGGTGCGGTGGGCTCGAACGCGACGTGCCCGTCCGGGTATCCCGGGAGCGGTGGCGCGGGTTCGGCCCGAACGCGACCGTCCACTTCGTGGTCCACCACCACGACGACGGCGACGGCGACTTCGAACCACGCGGGGGCGACCCGGTCCGCTCGTCGTTCGGAACGCCACCGGAAGGGGGCCGGAGGCGGTCGGGTCCTCGGACACGCCTCCCTGTCGGCCGGAACACACCGGAACGTCACGGTCGACCTGAACCGGTCGCGGCTCGGCCACGGGGACGAATCCTCGCCGGACACGGCCGTGCCGACGGTGCCCCCGATCGCGACCGGCGCGTCCGGGACGACTCCGGAAGGAACGGGCGGTGACGGCGCCGGGTTCGGGCCGGGGGCGTTCGTCGCCGCGCTGACGGTACTGGTGTCGGCCGTGCTCCTCCCGCGCGACCGGTGATGGACCCGGGACGGGACGAGACGGGACGGGACAGGACGTCCGGAGGTTCGCCACCGGAACCGCTTTTCCGCTCGGGGCACTACACGGACCGAGACGGATGGCCCCGGATCTCGCGCTCGCGCTGGTGCTGTCGATCGCTGGCCTCGCCAGCGCCGGTCTCGTCGGCCTCGCGCTGGTGGCGCTGCTCCGGCGGCGCTCCCGGTCGTACCTCCTCGTGGCGCTGGCGCTGCTGACCCTGCTCGCCCGGACGGCCGTGGCCGTCGGCTCGATGACGGGAACTGTCGGCACGGAGACACATCACACGCTGGAGCACGCGCTGGACGTGGCGATAGCGGGGCTGGTCATCGCGGCGGTCGTCACCGCGCGGTCCGCACGCCGCCCCGCCCCGGCGCGCGAGCGGCTCGATGTCGGCGGAGGCGGCGGACGCGGGGGTGAGAACCGTGACTGAGCAGGGGGAGGCTGCCCGCCGGCGGATCGTCGAGCGGGTCCGCTCGGACCCGGGCGTCCACTTCAACGCGCTCGTCCGCGGGCTCGACATGTCCCCCGGACAGGTCCAGTACCACCTCGGGCGGCTCCTCGGCGACCGGATCGTCGCCGAGGACTGCTACGGCCGGACCCAATACTACCCCCCGTCGTTCGACGCGTGGGAGCGACGGGCTCTCGCGCTCCTGCGCCGGGAGACGAGCGCCGACGTCGCGGCCGTGCTGCTCGAGTCGGGCGAGACGCCCGCGACCGAGGTGGTCGAGCGGGTCGGCATCGCCCGGAGCACGCTCTCCTGGCACCTCGACAGGCTCGTCGACGCGGGGCTCGTCACCGAGCGCCGCGACGATCGAGGCAGGGTCGTGCTCGACGTCGGCCGGCCGGAGCGGACCGCCCGACTCCTCCGCCGGGCGCGGCCCTCCCTCCCCGGCCGTCTCGTCGACCGGTTCACCCGGCTGGTCGACTCGCTGCTCGGGGAGTGACCCGCCAGCGCTCGTCCCCCCCGTCATGCGAGCCCTCGATCCGGGAAACCGGTTCCGCGAGGACCGGGTCGCGGCGATCCACCGACGACCGCGAGCCGTCGGCGGTCGAGGAGGGGGTCCCCGTGGCAGTTCCCCGACCGGCGCCTTCGGGTCGACGCCCGAACCTGCCGGAGCGGTTTTCACCGGGGGCACGGATAGGACACCCATGCGAGAGGTCCGCACCTGCGACTTCTGCGACGAGGAGGCGGCCGGCACGTTCGAGGTGGTCCCACCGGAGCGCGATCCGAGCGGCGAGGGACGACGGATGGTGCTCTGTCCGACCTGTCGGGATACCCTCGATTCCGTCCTCGAACCGCTCCTCGATCGCGAGGGCACCGAAGGTGTTCCGGAGACGACCGCGGAGCCCGGGACGACGACCGTCGTCGCCGAACCGGCGGGGGACGAACCGGCGGGGGACGAACCGGCGGGGGACGAACCGGAGCCCTCGCCCGGGGACGGGGCCGGCGGGAACGGGCGGGACCGGGGGCCGGCCTCGGACGGGGCCTCGCCGGAGAACCGCGGGCCTCGGGGCGACGTCGAAAGCGGGGAGAGCGGCGGGGAACCGACCGGCGGCGATCTGGAGGAGCCACTGGGCGGGCGGCCGCGGTCCGCACGCAGCGGGACGCCCAGCGGGTACCGGAAAGTGGTGCGCTTCCTCGAGGGGCGCGAGTTCCCGATGGACCGGGAGGAGGCCGAGACGCTCGCCGCCGAGGCCTACGGGATCGACCGGCAGGCGGTCGCGGCGGCAATCGACCACGCGGTCAAGCACGACCGGCTGCGCGAGGCGGGCGGGAAGCTACGGCAGTAGCGGCGCGATGCGGGTCAGAGCTCGCCTTTCGTGCTCGGGGTCTCGCCGCCCCGGCGCTCGTCGACCCGCGTGGCGTCGTCGAGCGCCCGCGCCGTCGCCTTGAACAGCGCCTCGATCTCGTGGTGGGCGTTCTCGCCCTCGACCTCCGCGTGGAGCGTGAGCCCCGCGTTGGTCGCCAGCGACCGGCAGAAGTGCGTCGCCATGTGGCTGGTGAACTCCCCGACCCGCTCCTGCGAGAAGGCCCCGTCGAACTCGTACAGCGGCCGGCCCGAGACGTCGAGGACGACCCCCGCCAGGCGGTCGGCGTAGCGGACGATGCCCCGCCGCTCGCCGAGCGCCCCGTCGAACGCCTCCCCCAGGGTGATGGCGACGTCCTCCGCCGTGTGGTGCTCGTCGACTTCGAGGTCGCCGTCGCACCGGACGGTGAGGTCGAACAGGCCGTGTTCGGCAAACGACGCCAGCATGTGGTCGAAGAAGCCGATGCCCGTCTCGACGGTCGACTCGCCCGTCCCGTCGATGTCCAGTGTGACCGTCACCTCCGTCTCGGCCGTCTCTCGGGACACCGCCGCGGTCCGCTCGTCTGCCATACCACGCCTTTCGGGGCCCCATACAAGCGCGTTTCGGGCCGCGAACGGGGCGGCCCCCGAGCGCGTGGGCTCCCCGTCCGACGGACCGATGACTGACGTTCAAATACGCCCGCGTCGACCCATGCAGTCGATGAGCGCTCGAACGCTGATGCGGATGGGACTGGCACTCGGGAGCCGGACCGTGCCGAGGCTCTCGGTGGTGGCGCCGCTCGCGGCGTGCTGTCTCGCCGTCGTGTGCTACCTCGTGCTCCGGCGTCGGTGAGTCGGGCCCAGGAGCCGCCGGTACCGTCCGGAGGCGTAAATTGAATTCACAAGTACGTGTACGTGTATCGAATGGCCTCGAAGAACATCACCGTCACCGAGGACGCCTACGACCGCCTGAAGGCGCTCAAGCGGGAGGGCGAGAGCTCCAGCGAACTCGTCGTCCGCCTCACCGAGCGGGCGGACCCGATGGAGTTCGCCGGGACCTGTCCGGGTCTGGGCGAGCACGTCGACGAGACCCGCGAGGAACCCGCCGAGGACTTCGACGAACGGCAGGATGAACTGTCTGGATAGCTCGTCCGTCGTCGACTTCCTCGACCCGGAGCAGGACCACCACGACGCAGCGACCGGGTGGATGCGCGAGCGGTCGGAGGAACCGTTCGCCACGCCCGCTGTCTGCGCGTTCGAGGTGCTCCGTGGGGCGGCCCGCGCCGGCGGCGACCGGTTCGACCGCGCCGTCGGGTTCCTGCGCACGCTGGAGGTCCTCGAGTCCGGGCTCGCGGATGCCATCGCGGCCGGTGACCTCGACGGACGACTCCACGCCGACGGAAGTCCACTGAGCGCCCGCGGGGCGCTCGTTGCTTCGCCTGCCCGCGAAGGCGGCTACACGCTCGTCACCCGGGACCGCGATTTCGACTCGGTTCCGGGCCTCGACGTCGCGTTCTACGACGAGACGGGATGACCCGTTCGGGGATCGGGGTCGACAGGCGATCAGCTTCCGAACGCGCTCAGCAGTCGTTCGTAGGCGTCGATCTCCAGCGTGGTGATGTAGTCGGGCGTGTCCAACCACTTCCGTAGCTGCGGGGGATCGTGGCCGCGTTATATACCAATTGTTATGAATGGGGCCTACGCAATAAACCTCTCGTACGGTCGAATCGCTCAGACGCCCCCCCGCGCCTCCCGGAGCGTGAAACGGCCCTCGTACAGCGCCGTTCCGACGACCGCCGCCGCCGCGCCCGCTCGCTTCAGGGCCCGCACGTCCTCGAGGGTCGCCACCCCGCCCGACGCGACCACGGGTATCGAGACGGCCTCCACGACCCGCCGCACCGGGTCGGTCCTGACGCCCTCGAGCCGGCCCTCCACGTCGACGTCGGTGAACAGGATCCCGCCGGCCCCGAGGTCCTCGTAGCGGGCGGCGGCCTCCGCCGGATCGAGTCCCGTCCCCTCGGTCCAGCCCGAGACGACCACCTCGCCGCCCCTCGCGTCGAGCGAGACGAGTACCGAACCGGGGTTGGTGTCGCTTATCTCCGCGACGATCCGGGGCTCCTCGACGGCGGCGGTCCCCAGGATGACCCGGTCGACGCCGGAGTCGAGCAGCGAGCGGGCGTCCTCGGGCGCCCGGATGCCGCCGCCGACCTGCACGCCGGCGTCGTCGCCGACGGCCTCGACGACCCGCTCGATGGCGGGGGCGTTGGCCCGCTCGCCCTCGAAGGCGCCGTCGAGGTCCACGAGGTGGAGGGTCCGGGCGCCGGCCTCGATCCACCGCTCGGCGGCCTCGACGGGGTCGCCGTACCGTCTCCCGGTGCCGCGCTCGCCGCCGACCAGCTGGACCACCTGCCCCTCCTGGACGTCGACGGCGGGGACCACCTCGAACTCGGGAAACGCGTCCATGTCCGAGGGTCCGCCGTGGCGGGCCTAAGCGTTCCGAACCGTGTCCGGTCGGGCGGGGAGGCCGGAACGGACGGATCGGCCCCGACCCTCGACTGACACCGGAGGAAAGCACGGCTTAAGTCGGCTGCTTTCGAATCGCCCGTCGTGATATCGCCGCTCCTGGCCGTCGGGATCCTCGTTGCCGTCTTCGTGGGGTTCAACATCGGCGGCTCCTCGACAGGCGTGGCGTTCGGCCCGGCTGTCGGGAGCAACACGGTCTCGAAGTTCGGCGCGGCCGCCCTGATGACCGTGTTCGCGCTGCTCGGCGGGTGGACCGTCGGCCGGCAGGTGATCGAGACGATGGGGGGGCGGATCGTCCCCTCGAGCTTCTTCACCATCGAGGCGAGCATCGCCGTCCTCTTTTTCATCGGGTTCGCGCTGTTCCTCTCCAACGTCGTGGGGGTCCCGGCCTCGACGTCGATGACCGCCGTCGGGGCCATCGCGGGACTGGGCCTCGCCCGCGGGACGCTCGCGTGGGGCGTGCTCGGCCGCATCGTGACGTGGTGGATCGTCTCGCCCATCGTCGCCTTCTGGGTCAGCGGCGTCATCGGCCGGTACTTCTACCCCCGGCTGGTCGAGTGGTTCGCCGTCACCCGGACCGAGGGGTCGCTGCTCGTCCTCGGCCGCTCGGGGTCGCTCCCCCGGCCGGCGCTCGGCCCGTCGACGACCCCCCGGGAGGTCGTCGGGACGTCGCTGGTCGTGCTCATCGCCTGCTACATGGCGTTCTCGGCGGGGGCGTCGAACGTCGCCAACGCCGTCGCGCCGCTGGTCGGCAACGAGTCGATCACCATCGAACAGGGGGTGCTGCTCGGCGGCGGTGCCATCGGGCTCGGTGCGTTCACCATCGCCCGCCGCACCCTGGACACGGTCGGCAACGACCTCACCGAACTGCCGCTGCTGGCGGCGCTGGTCGTCGCCGTCGTCTCGGCGTCGCTCGTGACGTTCCTCTCGGCACTGGGCATCCCAGCGAGCTTCGTCATCATCGCCACGATGAGCATCGTCGGGCTCGGCTGGGGCCGGGCGACCCGGACGACGACGCTCTCGGACACCGTGACGGGCGAGGAGACCCCCGACGTCTCGGTCGGGGCGCTCGCCGCCGAGTCCGAGGACGCCCCGACCGTCGGCGGCGGCCAGTCGACGCCGACCCCGGGTCAGCGGACGCCCATCGGCGAGGAGGAGTCCGAGGACATCCCGAGGGCGGCGGACCTGTTCGAACCGAAGACCACCGCACGTGTCATCCTCCTTCAGAACTTCGTCCCCTCGATCGCGACCGTCGCCGCCTACCTCGTCTTCCGGTTCGCGCTGTAGGTCCGGGCGCCCCCCGGTCCCGTCGCGGCCCTAACTCGCATCCGAGTACGCAACAGCAAGACATAACATACCGGCGTGAGTACCAGCGAGGTGATGCCCACCGTCGAATACCTCAACTACGAAGTGCTTGACGACCACGGCTGGTCGATGGACGACGACGACCTGTTCGAGCAGGCGGCGGACGCCGGCCTGGGCGACGAGGACTACGGGACCCTGGACGTCAACGAGGGCGAGTACATCCTCGAGGCCGCCGAGGCACAGGGCTACGACTGGCCGTTCTCCTGCCGCGCCGGCGCGTGTGCGAACTGCGCCGCCATCGTCACGGAGGGCGACATCGACATGGACATGCAGCAGATCCTCTCCGACGAGGAGGTCGAGGAGAAGAGCGTCCGGCTGACCTGCATCGGGTCGCCGGCGGCCGACCAAGTCCAGATCGTCTACAACGCCAAGCACCTCGACTACCTCCAGAACCGCGTCATATAGACCACCGCACGGAACGTGGCTTGGACGAACGCACCGCTGCACGGGATCGCGTCGTCCGCGATCTCTCACGATCCTCCCCGGACAGTCACGCTACTCTCGCATCCTCGACGGACCGCTTGACGGCGGACGGAACCCCGCGTCCACGACGGCAGAGGCGGGTGTCTACTGTCTCTCACAGCCAGTTCCTACCGAGCGAGGGTGACGACGGACCGGCGAGGGACTGTGAGACCTCGCGGACGGCGTCCTCCCACCCCGCGCGTCGATAGCGTCCGATCCCGGCGAAAGGGAACGCCTGCCGTGTCCTCGGTGTTTAAAAGAGTCGTCGGGTCGGAAGGCGGTGTTCAGATAAGGATGAAGGATGAGGCGGTTCGTTTTCTGAGTGATCTATGCCCGAAAACGACCGCCTCAACGGGTGTTTAGACGAGATTGACTTAGAGTTTGTTGAACGAGAA
>PXRQ01000107.1:10563-14307 GCA_003022005.1 Halobacteriales archaeon QS_5_70_15 | reverse complement strand
GTCGCCGCGAGCGTCGGGGCCGACCTCGCCCGCCGGCACGAGGTCGTCGAACACGACGCCGGCTACGCCGACGACGCGGTCCTCGAGGTCGCCGCCACGCACGACTGTGACTACGCGGTGACGAACGACGGTCCCCTGAAGAAACGGCTGCTGGACCGAGCGGTCCCCGTAATCTGTTTACGCGGGCGAAACAAACTCGACGTAACTCGACCATAATGTACAAGCGTGCACGACTGCGTGACACCGTGGAGGTCCCCCCGGAGTACCTCGACGACGTTACCCCGGAACTGGTGAAACGGCTGCTACAGGAGAAACTGGAGGGGCGGATGGACGAGGAAGTGGGCTCCGTCGTCTCCGTCGCGGAGGTACACGAGATCGGCGACGGCGCGGTCCTCCCGAACCAACCCGGCGTCTACTACGAGGCGGAGTTCGACGCCATCACCTTCGATCCGGGGATGCAGGAGGTGGTCGACGGCGAGGTGGTCGAGGTGGTGAACTTCGGCGCGTTCGTCGGCATCGGCCCCGTCGACGGCCTGCTCCACGTCTCGCAGATCTCCAACGAGTACCTCGCGTTCGACGAGGAGAACCAGCGGCTCGCCTCGCGGGACTCGAACGACGCGCTCGGGGTCGGCGACGCCGTCCGGACGCGGATCGTCACCAAGAGCGTCGACGAGCGGAACCCACGCGACTCGAAGATCGGTCTGACGGCGAAACAGCCCGGCCTCGGCAAGCACGAGTGGCTCGAGAACGAGCGCCGGCGCCGCGAAGCGGAGGCGGGGGATTAGCATGGCCACGCGACTCGTCTGTCGGGAGTGCCACCGCGTCCTCGAGGTGAGCGAGGGCGAACAGTGCCCCGTCTGCGGGTCGAACTCGCTGACCGAGGACTGGGCCGGCTACGTCATCATCGCCCACCCCGAGGAGAGCGAGATCGCCCGGGAGATGGAGGTCGACGAGCCCGGCAAGTACGCGCTGAAGGTCCGGTAGCGTGACGGGCAACGCGGACACGGGCGCGGACGCCGATGGGGACGGGCGGGCCGACTCGGACCCGACCCGGGCCCCGGGGAGGGAAGCCGAACCGGGAGACGATACGGAGCTCGACGCGGAGGTCCTGCTCTCGCTCCCGCGTTCGCTCCGCGGCGAACTGAAGGACCCGCTGGGACCGGTCTACACCGACGCGGCCGGACTGCTCGCCGACGCCGGCGACCCGGTCGTGACCGTCGGCGACGTCGTCACGTACCACCTCCTGCGGGCGGACCGTCGCCCGGACGTCGCGCTCGTCGACCGGAAGACGAAGCGCGAGACCGTCGACGACGCCATCTGGGCGGCCATCGACGGGTTCGACCGCCGGATCGGGGTGTCGAACCCCCCCGCGACGCTCTCGGCGTCGCTGCTGACCGAACTCCGCTCGGCGTTCGACCGCACCGGGGCGGGCGAGGGGACGACCGTCCTCGTCGTCGACGGCGAGGAGGACCTCGCGGCGCTCCCGGCGGTGCTCGCCGCTCCCGAGGGCGCGAGCGTCGTCTACGGCCAGCCCGACGAGGGGATGGTCCGCGCCGGGACCAGCCCGGACGAGCGGGCCGTCGTCCGCGACCTGCTCGAGCGGATGGACGGCGACGCGGACCGGGCGTTCGACGTCCTCGGCGTGGACTGATACGGTCGGGGCCGGGACCGGAGCTGGGCACCCCACCCGAGGGAAGCCGTTATCACCGTCCGCTCGCACGCCCCTCCATGACCGGCCCCGACAGGGAGGCGCTCGCGGCCTTCCTCGACGCCGAACTCGGTCCCGGGGAGCTCGCCGTCGAGGGGCGGGGCGCGGGCTACTCGAACGAGACGCTGTTCGTCCGGTGGGGCGGACGGGAACTGGTACTCCGCCGCCCGCCGCCCGACGAGACCGCCGAGGGCGCCCACGAGGTGCTCCGCGAGTATCAGGTCCTCGACGCGCTCTCGGTGACCGACGTGCCGGTTCCGCGGGTCGTCGCCGCCTGCGAGGACGACTCGACCCTCGGCGCGCCGTTCTACGTCATGGAGCGGCTCCACGGCGACGTGATCCGCACTGAGGAGCCGGCGCGGTTCGCCACCCCCGACCGCCGCGAGGCGCTCGCCGGGGAGTTCGTCGTCGTGCTCGCCGCGATACACGGCGTCGACTTCCGCTCGGTCGGGCTGGGCGACCTCGGCGAGCCGGACGGCTACCTCGAACGGCAGGTCGACACCTTCCGCGAGGCCTCCGAGTGGGCGCTCGAGACCACCCGCGAGGAACGGGCCGTCCCCGACCTCGAGCGCGTGGGGGAGTGGCTGGCCGACAACGTCCCCGACCTCTCGACGCCCACGCTCGTCCACGGCGACTACAAACCCGACAACGTGATGTTCGGCCCCGGCGAGGAGCCGGAGATCGTGGGGGTGTTCGACTGGGAGATGTCCACGCTCGGCGACCCGCTCGCGGACCTGGCCTACGCGCTGCACTGCTGGCCCGACCCGGACGAGACGGAGGCCGAACGGATCGTCGCCGACCGGTTCGCGCCGCGCCTTCTCGCCGACCCCGACTACCCCACCCGCGAGGGGTTCGTCCGCCGGTACGAGGACGCGACCGGGATCGAGTTCCGGAACCGCCGGTTCTACCTCGCGCTCGCGGCGTTCAAGATGGCCGCCCTCGCCGAGATGTTCTACGCCCGCTTCGTCCGGGGCGGGGTCGAGGACCCGATGTACGAGGCGATGGGGCGAGGCGTCCCGGACCAGGCCGAGCGGGCGGTGGAGATCATCGAGGGGGAGTGGACGATCTGACGCCGGCCGCTCTGCCGTGTGGACCTGCTCCTGCTCGTCGTGCGGGCCGGCGTTCCGGACTCGGCCGACGCGGGACTTTTGTTCGCCCGACGCCACCGGCCGACCGTGCGCGAGTTCCCGTTCGAGCTGTCCCTGTGTGCCCACCTCGAATCCACCGGGGACGCCGTCGTGGGGCGACAGCTCGGCGCGGGGATCGAGGGGACGCGCGTGATCGACGTGGCGCTCGTCCACCCCGGGCCGGACGCGGCCGCCCCGAGAGGCGTTCCCCGGCACGAGCCGTCGGTGGGCACGGGGGACGATCGAGGCCGCGGTCGAGGTCGGGTTCTTCGAACGCGAGCGGCGCGGCGGCCGGGAGTACGTCCGGCAGACGGTCCGCTACCCGGACTGGTTCGACCGGATCGTCGGCGTCGAGAACAAGCCCGACCTCGACAGACCGGGCGACCTCGAGCTCCAGCTCCGCAAGGACGTCTCGCTGGGGTTGTTCGACGAGGTGGTGCTGGCGACGGCCTCGCACGTCACCGGCGCCCACCTGAACCGCATCCCGGACGAGGCGGGCGTCTGGCGGTTCGATCCCGGGACGGGCGAGCGTCGAGTGGTCCGCGAGCCGACCCCGCTCGACCCCGACGGGCCGGGGATCGAGGTGCTGGAGACGTTCCCGGCGCGGGCGGACGTGCGGCCGGCGACGGCTGCCGAGAAGGCCCGACAGCGCCGCCGGATCGCCGAGCGCGCCTACGGGAAGGGGTGGCGACCGCCCCCGGAGTCGTTCCCGGACTGCGCGCAGTGCGTCGCCGGCGAGCGGTTCGGCGCGGGGTCGCTCCCGGACTGTACGTGGAAGGGACGGCTCGTCGATCCGGCCCGGGAGTGCGGGCCGTCGTGCCCGGGGTACGAGCACGCGGACCCGCCCGATGCGGACGTCCGGGGGGAGCGGGCACGGAACTCCCCGTGGGACCCCGACCCGGCGGGTCG
>PXRQ01000107.1:0-10554 GCA_003022005.1 Halobacteriales archaeon QS_5_70_15 | reverse complement strand
GGAGCCGACAGGGGGGGAGGGGGGCGGACGTGTGAGTTCGGCGGCACGAACGGATAGGGAAGACTCATACACGGCGGCCCGCGAACGCCCTGTATGCGAGACGTGGCCCTCCGCCCCGCCGTGGTCGCCTGCTGTCTCGCGCTGGTGCTCACGGGGAGCCTCGCGTACGCGACGGCCGGCACGGCGGCGGGACAGGGGGACGCCAACCCCTGCGTCGGGACGATGGAACGGCCGGCCGACGGCACCACGCTCGTCTCCGTGCAGGGCGTGAAGTTCGTCGAGGGCGAGGGGTTCACCAAACCCCCCGGGATGATGGTCGCGTTCGGGCCCGAGGGCGAGTTCCAGTACGCGTTCAACGGCACCGCCCGCGGCCGCTGGTGGGTGTACGACGTCGACCCGCTACCGAACGGGAACATCCTGCTGGCCTCGACGGAGCCGGGCGTCTCGGTCGTCCAGGAGATCGACCCCCGGACCGGCGAGAACGTCTGGCTGAAGCGGTTGGACGGGCACAACGGCGACGCGCCCGGCTACCACCCGGAGAACGTCACCGACGCCCACGACGTCGATGTGATAAACGGCGACGAACTCCTGATCGCCGACAAGGGGACCGGCCACCACCGGCTGCTGATCTACAACCGGACCGGCGAGCGGGTGGTCTGGGAGTGGCGGTTCGACGAGCACAGCGAGGAGTTCCCCAGGTCCGGCGGTGGTCCGTACGAGCGGGACTGGACCCACGTCAACGACGTGGACAAGATCGGGCCCGGCAAGTACATGGCCTCGGTGCGGAACTTCGACCGGGTCATCGTCGTCGACCGGGAGACCAAGGAGATAGAGCTCTCGCTCGGGGCCGACGACGACTACCGGTTCATGAACGAGCAGCACAACCCGCAGTACCTCGAGACCGACGCGGGCGAGCCGACGATACTCATCGCGGACTCGCTGAACGACCGGGTCGTGGAGTGGACCCGCCGGGACGGCGAGTGGGTCCGGACGTGGGAGCTGGTCGGCGGCGGCCTCGACGAACCGCGCGACGCCGACCGCCTCCCCAACGGGAACACCCTCGTCGTCGACCGGAAGGGCCACCGGACGATGGAGGTCGCGCCGAACGGCACCGTGGTGTGGGAGGTGTACACGCCGTGGCAGCCATACGACGCCGAGCGCGCCCGCCTCGGCGACGAACCGGGCGGTCCCACGAGCGCGGACATGGATACGGCGGGGTCGGTCGAACTGACGAACTCCGCCGGCTTCGACCGCGCACGCATCGAGGACTGCGGGCAGGCCCTGCGCGGGTTCGCTCCTTCCGGGGACGGCGGCGTGCTCGGGTTCCTCGACGGGTCGGACGGGAGCGGCGGCTTCGGCTACCAGGGGCCGAACTCGACCGACGACGGTTTCGACGGGACCGACGGGAGCTCCCCCGGCGACTCCTCGGCCCCCTCCGGCGGACCGAGTCCGCTCCTGATCGTCGGCCTCGTCGCGCTGATCCTCGTCGTCGCGGGATCGGTCCTGCTGGTCAGGCGGGGCTGACCCGACCCCGGGCCGACCCAGCCCGGGGCTGACCCGACCCCGGGGTGCCCCGACCACGACGGTCGCCGGTCCGCCCGTCGCGTCGGTCGGTTCCCCCGGTCTCCTACTCCCCTTCGTCGTTCCCGTCCTCCGCGCGATCCCCACCCCACTCCCCGGTCGCGTTCACGGCGTCGCCGTACCAGTCGGGCCGCTCGACGGTCGTCTCCCCGAGATCGGTGAGGCGGGTCGACTCCCGCCCGCGGAGCAGGACGCCGTCGGCGCCGGCGAGCGTGTAGATCAGGCGGTATTCGCGGACGGTCCCCCTCGCGTCGACCGTAGCGACGAACGAGACGTTCCCGATCCGCGCGAACCGGCCGACGCCGAGGGCCCGCCCGAGCGCCGCCGGGTCGGTGACCTCGGCCCCCGACAGCCGGTAGCGCGTCGGCCCGGCGCCGGCCTCGCGCCCGACCACCCGGGTCTCGACGG
The DNA here is from genome assembly GCA_003022005.1 of Halobacteriales archaeon QS_5_70_15. The sequence continues at coordinate 8,565 of PXRQ01000107.1, read as the reverse complement.
ACCGGAACAGGAGGAACAATCCGGGGTCGAGGGGGCGGACCTCGTCGGCGGTCCCCCCGACGTACCAGACGCCGCCGGACCGGAGCCGGTAGCGGTGGTAGGCTCCCCCGTCGACCGTGTAGCGCTCGACGCGGGTGGTGTCGGGGAACCGGACGAACGCCGACGGCAGGTCCCCGGTCGGCGCCGACCCCCGTAGTTCGCTCGTGTAGCGCGAGCGGATCGGGCGGTCGGCGTCGGAATCGACGTCGATCCGCTGTGTGGCGGTCCGGCGCCAGCGGAGAGAGCCGTTCGCGTACCGCCGGGACTCCTCGAAGCGCACGGTGACGCTCGTCCTGCGGAGCGCCCGCTCGTGTGCTGCCACGAGCGCGACCGGGTTCACGACACCCCGGGGCGTCACGCCCGGCGCGAGGAACGTCGACGGGGTGTCTGTCGGAACGGGCGCGGGCGTCACTGTCGTCGGTTCGGTCGTCGCCCCCGTCCGTGCCGGGGCGGACGCCGGGCCGCCGCATCCCACGAGGAGGATCAGCACGGCGACGAGGACCGCCCGACTCGCGTCTCCCATGCCGTCCGCCGACGCTACGCGCCGTGACGTGTTAACCGTTGTCGGGAGGTCGGATGCGGACGCCGGACCGGACGGGGCGACCGGTGCCCGACCGCGGGCGGCCCGGCGACCGACCGGCGACCGACCGGTGACCGTCCGCGGCGGCTACAGCGTGTACCGCTCGCCGTCGACCGCCATGTCGGCCTCGAACGACTCCCGGGCGGGCGGGAAGTGCGAGAGGTGGACGATACGGTGCTCCGACGCGTCGAGGTCGGCCGCGAAGTCGCGGGCCCCCTCGACGGTCATGTGTTTCGTCCCGAACGTCCGGGGCGTGCCGTCCTCGCGTTCGTGCCTGCCGCCGAGCGGGTGGTACTCGCAGAGGTGCGCCGGGACGATGCCGTCGACCAGGAGCAGGTCCGGGTCCGAGAGGGCCTCCCGCGAGTCGTCGGGGACGTCATAGCTCGTGTCCCCGGACAACGAGAGCGTCCCGCCGGTCTCCGGGTCCTCGATGCGGGCGCCGTAACAGAGCAGCGGCGGGTGGTCGACGGGGACGAGCGTCACCTCGAGGCCGGCGGCCTCGAACGGCTCGAACGGGGACTGCGGCGTCGGGACGACCGCGTCGAGGTAGTCGTACTTCCGGTCGACGGTCCCGCGGACCGACTCGCCGGTCTCGGGGTCGATCTCGTCGGCGGCGTGGACCGCCACGTCCGAGAGCAGGCGGTAGGCGTTCCCGAGGCCGTCCAGGTGGTCGAAGTGGATGTGGCTGATCAGTATCTCGTCGGGGAGGTCGACCCCCTCGCGGAGGAACTGGTGGCGGAAGTCCGGGCTGGCGTCGACGAGCAGCGACTCGCCCGTCCGCTCGTTGTGGACGTGGACGGAGAAGCGGGTCCGCTCGACGCCGCGCTCGCGCGCCTCGGTACAGGTGTCACAGTCGCACCCGACCGTCGGCGTCCCGGTCGTGTCGCCGGTGCCCAGCAGCGTGACCTCCATCGTGCTGCCGTGGGAGGGGCGGGCGCCTAAACCCCGCGGTCGGCGCCCGGGCCTCCGGCGGCGAGGGGACGGCCGGCCATCGGGCGTCGGCGCCCCGACTGGCCGGTCACTCCCCGGCGACCCGAACGGAGTCGCCGACCCGTAGCTCCCCCCCGCGGTCCGCCTCGGCGACCCCGGCGATGAGCATCAGCGTGTAGTCGTGGTCGAACGCATCGCGGTCGGCCCACACGGGGAACGTCTCCCGTCGCTTCCGGACGAACCGCTCGCGGAACCCCGGCGTCCGCTCGCCCGTGTCCGGGTCCCGCTCCGGCACCACGCACCGCCCGCAGGGGGTGATCCCCTCGAACCTGACGTCCCCGACGAGGAACGCCGGCGCGCTCTCCCCGACGAACCGGTCCTCCCAGAACGCGGGGACGCCCCCGACCTCGACGTTCGCACGGAGCCGTCGCCGTGCCCCCTCGACGGTCACGTCCTCGAACCAGGACGCGACGGCCTCGAGGGTCGCGGTGCTGATCACCGAGGGACCCATCTCCCGGCGGTCGACGTAGCCGAGCGTCCGATCCCGTTCCAGCGTCAGGTCGAGGCCGAAGAACTCGCCGAACCACGCCGCCGCCCGGTCGCGCCCGTGCTCGACCCCGAGGTCGAAGCGGCGGCGCTCGCCCCCGTTCGTCCCGACCGTCAACTCCCCCGTCGCCGGGTCGAAGCCCGTATCGAGGCCGTGGACCCTGTCGGTCCGCTTCCCGTTCACGACCTCGCCCGCGGCGTCGAACAGCGCGAACTCCCTGTCGTGCTCGAGCGTCCCCCCCTCGAGCATCCGCGCCTCCTCGATGTCGATGCCGTCGAGCCCCTTCACCGGGTAGACGGTGAGCCGTTCGACGTGTCCCATCGTGGGGTGCGTCTCGCGGCGGGGGTATAGCTCTGTCCTCCGCCGGGCCGGTTCGGAACGCCGCTTCGCCGACTGAAGTCGCCCGTCACCGACCGTACACCGCCGGTTCCGGTCCGATCCCTCGCGTTCGGTCACGCGAACTCCCCGGCGAGTTCTCCTCCCGAAGCGCTCCTGACCCCTCTACGTTCGTCCGGACACCAGCCGGGGATGTCCGTTTCCGAGACAGCCGCTGGGACGGAACAGCTACGGGGCGGGGGAGAACGGACGGTCAGTACGGTCACCGCGTTCGTCGCCCGGCTCCTGCGCGAACTGCTGCTGCTGGGGGCGCTCGCCGGCTGGCTCCTGCTCTGGGGCGTGACCGCGGCCCTGAACTACCGACAGGGGGACCTGATCGGTCTCGGTCTCGTCGTCGGGGTGCTGATCCGCCCGGTCGTCGCCGGGTACCTCTGGCACCTGGCCGCGACCGTCACCGACGACACCGTGAACCTCCCCTGGCATTCGACGGGGGCCGACGGGGCTACCCCCTCGTAGGTCCACTCGCCGTTCGCGTTTCCGAGACGCCCGCTCGGGGGGCTCGCTGCTCGCTCCTCCCTCCGTTCGCCGTTCGTACCGTCAGGGTTCCGGTCGCTACACCCTCCGTGACCCGGCTACTCCTCCATCCCGGCGTCCTCCAGTGCCGAGTGTGGCATCTCGTCCCCCCGAAGCCCGGCGAGGATGTTCTCGGCGGTCATCACCGCCATCTCGGTCCGGGTCTCGACCGAGGCGCTCCCGATGTGCGGCGCGACCGTGAGCTTCTCGGGGGCGTGCTCCAGCAGGCGGTGGTCCGGGGGGAGCGGCTCCGGGTCCGTGACGTCGAGCGCGGCGTGACGGATCCGGTCCTCCGCCAGCGCCCGTTCGAGTGCGTCGGTGTCCACGACCTCGCCGCGCGCGGTATTGACGAGGACGCCGTTCTCGCCCAGCAACCGGAGTTCGCGCTCGCCGATCATCCCCGCCGTCTCGTCGGTCAGGGGGACGTGCAGCGAGACGTAGTCCGACCGCTCGAGCAGGTCCTCCAGGCGCGTGAACTCGACATCGATGCCGTACTCGGCGAGTTCGGCCTCGCCCGCTTCGTTCCGGGCCGTGTGCGAGTAGAGCACGTCCATGTCGAACCCGGCGGCGCGCCGGGCCAGCGCCGTGCCGATGCCGCCGAGGCCGACGACGCCGAGGGTCGCGTCGTGGACGTCGCGGCCGAGCAGTATCTTCGGCCCCCACGTCTCCCCCTCGCCCTCGTGGACGTACCGGTCGGCCTCGACGATCCGGCGGGCGGCGGCCATCAGCAGCGCCCACGCGAGGTCGGCCGTCGTCTCCGAGAGGACACCCGGGGTGTGTCCGACGGGGATGCCCCGTTCCGCGGCCGCCTCGACGTCGACGTGGTCGTAGCCGACCGACATGGTCCCGACCGCACGCAGCGCGGGCGAGGCGTCGAGCACCTCGGCGTCGACGACGTCCGAGACGTTACAGAACAGCCCCTCGGCATCCAGTTCTGCCAGCCGCTCGACGAGGACGTCGCGCGGCGGGGGAGTCCCCTCCGGCCAGACGGCGACCTCGCACTCCTCCTCGAGCCGGTCGATGCCCTCCTGCGGGACGTCGCGGGTCAGGTAGACGGTGTCCCGGCCTGTCATCCGTGGGGGGTCGACGCTCGCGCGCAATACTCTTGTGATCGCCGCTCGACGGCGCCCCCCGTGCGCACTGGCCGCGAGCGGTCACACGATCCCCCACGAGCTTCCGGACACCCCGACGGGGTCGTCCTCGAAGCTCTCGAGGATCGGGAGGGTAGTCGCCCGCTCGACGGCCCGGCCGTCCGATCGTCGCCACGAACGCAATCACTTTTGAGTGTCGCCCCGCGGGTTGGGCCATGACCCGTCTCCTCGCGCTCCTCCCGATGAAGGGCCACAGCGAGCGCGTCCCGAACAAGAACCTCCGCGAGTTCAACGGCCGCCCGCTGTGTCACTGGATGTTGAACACGCTGAACGCCGTCCCGGTGATCGACGAGGTGGTGGTCGACACCGACTCGGCGGAGATCGCCGAGGTGTCCCGGCGGTTCGACGCGACGGTCCTCAAGCGGCCCGAGGAGCTCCGGGGGGATCACGTCTCGATGAACCGGATCATCCGGCACGACGTCGAGAACACCGAGGGGGAACGCTACCTCCAGACCCACTGTACGAACCCGCTGCTCCGTCCCGAGACGATCTCGGAGGCAGTCGAGGCGTTCGAGGAGCGGGACTGCGACTCGCTGTTCTCGGTGACCCCGCTCCGGACCCGCCTGTGGGACGAGGACTGCACTCCGATCAACCACGAGCGCGACGAGCTCAAGCGCACGCAGGACCTCGACCCCGTCTACGAGGAGAACTCGAACGTCTACCTCTTCACGCCCGAGTCGCTCGCGCGCCGCGAGAACCGCATCGGCGACGACCCGACCGTGTTTGCCGTGGACGCGACGGAGGCCGTCGACATCGACGAGATGATCGACTTCGAGATCGCTGAGACCCTCCACCGGGACCGCTACGGGGAGGAGCCGTCACTGGAGGTCGTCGTGGAATGAACCGCCCGGACACCGATCGGGGTCCGATCCGAGCGACCCGGGGAACCGAGGGGACACAGGCGCCGGGAGCCCGTACCGATGCACGCCGCGATACGCGCTGACGGGGGCGGCGAGATCGGCTACGGCCACCTCGTGCGGACGGGTGCCGTCGCCGAGGTCCTGCTCGATCGGGGGCACGCGGTGACGTACGCAACCACCACCCCCGAACGGGTCCGGGAAACATGTCCGGACGGCGTCGCGACCGCCGGGCTCCCCGTCCGTGACGACCCGGACCCGTTCTGCCGGTGGCTCGACGGGTCGACCGTCGACGTCGCGTACGCCGATGCATACCCCGTCGGCACCGACTACCAGCGGAGCGTCCGGGAACGACGCCTCCTCGTCGTCCAGGTCGACGACGACCGGGAGCCGGTCTGTGCCGACGCGGTGGTGAACGGGAACCTCTACGCGCCGGAACTCGACTACCAGTTCGTGGGCGGGGAACCCGAGTGGTACCTCGGGCCGGACTACGTCCCCCTCCGGGGGGCGGTACGCGAGTTCGCCCGTCGCGAGCCACCCTGGCGGGACCCGCCCGAGCGCGCCCTCGTGACGTTCGGCGGGAGCGACGCGTCGGGCCTTACCCCCACAGCCGTCCGGGCGTTCGACGGGATTGGGCTCCGGGTCGACGCCGTCGTGGGACCGGGGTTCTCGGCGGAACTCGAGGCCGAGGTCCGCGCGGCCGCGGCCGAGACGGACGCCGACGCCCGGGTCGTCCGGGACCCGCCGGACCTCCCGGAACGGATGTTCGATGCCGACCTCGCCGTCGCCGCGTGTGGCAGCACCACCTACGAACTGCTCGCGCTCGGGACCCCGATGGTGGCCGTGCCGGTCGCGTCGAACCAGGAGCCCATCGGGACCGCGCTCCGGGAGCGGGAGCTCGCCGTCGTCGGGGACCTCCCAGTCACGAGCGAGGACCTCTCGAAGGCGTTCGAAGCTCTGGTCGACCGCCCGGAACTCCGCGAAGGCTGCGTCGAGCGGGGGCGTGAAATCGTCGACGGTTGCGGGGCGGCCCGTATCGCGGACGTGCTCTTATCACGTTCCGGTCGAAGGGGGAGGCATGACTGACGACGCCGAGGTCGTCTTCCTCGGACTGAACGATGCCGGACGACGGATCTACGACTGGCTCTGCGACCGCGGGGACGTGTCCGTCCGCGCGCTGTTGACCACCGCCGGACAGCTCGACCTGGTCGAACGGCTCGAACCCGACTACCTCGTCTCGTGTGGCTACCGTCACATCGTCCCGCCGGAGGTCCTCTCGGTCCCCGACCGGGGCTGTCTGAACGTCCACCCGGCGTACCTCCCGTACAACCGCGGGGCGAACCCGAACGTCTGGAGCATCGTGGAGGGAACACCAGCCGGTGTCACCCTGCACTACATGGACGAGGACATCGACACCGGTGCGATCATCGAGCGCCGGGAAGTCGAGACGGACTTCGCCGACACGGGCAAGGACCTGCACCACCGGCTGGAGGACGCGCAGTTCGACCTGTTCGTCGACGCCTGGCCCCGTGTAGTCGCCGGCGATGTCGACCCGGTCGAACAGGACCCGGACCGGGGAACGCACCACGTCACCGACGAGTTCGAGGAGCTCTGCGAACTCGATCCCGACGCCGAGTACGGCGTCAGAGAGCTGCTCGACCGGCTCCGCGCCCTCACGTTCCCGCCACACGACAACGCCCGCATCGAGGTCGACGGGGAGACCTACCACGTCGAAGTTCGAGTCGAGCGCGCTTAGCGGTCGAGGTCCTCCCACTGGATACCCTCGTCCGCCCGGATGTCGCGCGCCGCCGTGGATTCGACGACCTCGTCGTAGAACTTCGGGTCCAGCCCGCGGTCGTGTTTTCCGGGGCGAAGCACTTTCACGTCCCGTTCGGTGATGACCGTTCCGGCCTCGATGTCACGGACGGCGTGGATCCCGCGGCGCGCCTTCCGGTAGAGCTCCTCTTCCACCTCGAGCACCCGCTTCTCCCCGCTGCCGAGGGCCGATTCGGCGTCCCGTATCGCGGTCACCATCGCGTCGAGTTCGGCGGGTTCGAGCGCGAACTGGTGGTCCGGACCCTCCATCGACTTGTCGAGCGTGAAGTGCTTCTCGACGACGCTCGCGCCGAGCGCGACGGCCGCGGCGGGGGCGGTCACCGGGTCGAGCGTGTGGTCGGACAGCCCCGAGGGGACGCCGAGCTCCTCGCGGAGGGTCCGGACGACTCGGACGTTGATCTCCGAGAGGGGCGTCGGGTACGCCGCGATGCACTGCAGCAGCACCAGTTCCTCACAGCCGGCGTCCTGGAGCGCCTGGACCGACTCGCGGACCTCCGCCAGCTCGTGGGCTCCGGTGGACATGACGATCGGCTTGTCGGTGCCGGCGAGGTGTCGGAGGAAGGGGTGGTGGCTGCTGGTGTAGGACGCCACCTTCCAGGCGGGGACGTAGTCGGCGAGCTCCTCGGCGGACCGCTCGTCGAACGGCGTGGACATGAACTGGACCCCCCGTTCCAGACAGTACCCGTGGAGTTCGGGGATCCACTCGTAGGGCATCTCCATCGACTCGATGATCTCGTAGATCGAGCGGTCGTCCTCGAGGTACTCGACCTCGCCGCTGCCCTCGACGTAGAGGTCCTCCGCCCGGAACGTCTGGAACTTCACCGCGTCGGCCCCCGCCTCGGCCGCGACGTCGATCAGTTCCTTGGCGATCCCGAGGTCCCCGTTGTGGTTCGACCCCGCCTCGGCAACGACGAACGCCGGCTCGTCCGGACCGACACGACGGTCGCCGACGTGGAACCCTCCCATGGATACGGAGCCGTCGACGGACGAAAATAAATCCACCTGCTCCGCGAGCGGCGCGCTTGCCGCGTGGCGCGCTCGCTCTCACGCGTTCGCGCCCCGCACGCGCTCGCTCCCGTGGCCGCCGCGCCACACCCCGCTTACCCCGCTTACCCCGCTTACCCCGCGCACCCCGCGCACCCCGCGCACCCCGCGCTACGCGTCCGCCTACGCCGCGCGGTACGCGTGGAGCCGTTCGACCGCCCGGACCACGTCCTCGACGTCCCCGTCGGTCATCGCCGGGAAGAGGGGCAGGCTCACCAGCCCCTCGTAGACCCGCTCGGTGTTCGGGAAGTCGCCCCGCTCGTAGCCGTACTCCTCCTGGAAGTACGGGTGGTAGTGGAGCGGGACGTAGTGGACCTGCACGCCGACGTTCTCCGCGTGCATGGCGTTGACGAACTCCGTCCGGTCGCAGCCGAACGGCTCGCGCACCTCGACGGCGTAGAGGTGGTACATCGGGTCGGCCTCCCCGGGATCGGGCGGGGTCCGGAGCCCGGCCAGGTCGGCGAAGGCCTCGTCGTACCGATCGATGATCTCGTCGCGTCGGCGCTTGAACGACTCCAGCCGGTCGAGCTGGGCGAGCCCCAGCGCCGCCTGGATGTCCGTGAAATTGTAGTTGTACCCCACGCCCTCCGTGACCTGGTACCAGGGCTCGTCCTGGTGGCCCTCCGGGTCGTAGTTCATCTCGAACGACCGGGCCCGGCGGGCCCGGCGGCG
>PXRQ01000106.1 GCA_003022005.1 Halobacteriales archaeon QS_5_70_15 | reverse complement strand
CGCCCGGGTCGAGGCGCTTCCCGGCGAGGGCGTAGGCGGCAGTACAGCCCGCGACCCCCTCGACGTAGGAGTGGACCACACGCCGCTCCGGTCGCGCTCGAGGACGTGGTGGTCGGCGGTCGCGTCACAGGCCGTCTCGCCGAACGAGGCGCTCTCGTACGCGGGGTCGGTGCGGAGCCGCTCGACGTCGTCGAGGACCGAACGCGGGCCGGTGAACCGCTCGATACGGCAGAAGGCGTCCGGCCCGAGGGGGACCTCCATCGAGTCCGCCGCGAGCCCCGGACACTCGACGAACTCGTCCATCAGCGGATCGACCCCGCGCTGGTAAGCGACGCCGAACGCGAACTCGCGCATTCGCACCCGCTTGCGCCCGGGAGGGTATGCCTGTTCCCCTCGCCGCGCGCGTTCCCCTCCGTCGTGTGGAGGTCCCCGGTCCGGTCGAGCGGTCCCGAGCCGCCACTGGACACCGGACCCGTGGTCCCCGCCGGCCGGGAGCAGGCACAACCGTTATATTGGCCGGCGGAGGAACTCACTGGTATGCCCCGGGACGACCGCACGCACGTCGAGGAGTGGGCCGACCTCGTCGGCGAGAGGGTGCCGGAGGAGGTCACGCGGGACCGGCGTGACCGACGCGACCGGTGGACCGACCGCGAGTAGCCCGGTCCCGTCCGCGATGTAGCTTCGACCGTCGACCCGTAGCGTAGCGCGTGTCCACGCGCAAACGTCAGTCTCGACACCGGATAGGGTCACACAGCGAGCCTCCGGTCGGGATCGCTGCACGACAGCGGCGTCGCGACGCGGCCGACCGGCGCATCGACCGGGAGTGATCGGCGACGCCACGGCCGGGGATACGTCGGGCACGGGGCACGGCGAGCGCCGACGGCGGCGAGTACGTGGTCGCCGGACGGTACGACCGCCCGTTCGACGATACCCCATCGGCGGACGCGATAAGCTATAGTAGGGTTTGGAACCGATGCCACACTCCGGACGGGGGCGGTCCCCCCGGCCGTGAGTAAAGAGTTCAAAACGCTACTACAGACCGCGACCCCGAGCGGAGCCCCGGTCCGACCCGGGCGGCTCGAACCGGCGAACCGGATCGGTCCGGTACGCGCGGGACGGGGCGCCGAGTGACACTCAGGCGATCTTCCCGTACTGCTCGCGGAGCTTCTCGGCGGCCTCGTCCATCAGGTCGGCCTCGTAGTCGTCGAGGTCCCACTCGATCACCTCCTCCACGCCGTTCGACCCGAGCTTGACGGGGACGCCGAAGGCGGTGTCCTCGTGGCCGAACTCGCCATCCAGCTTCACCGAGCCGGGGAGCACCTCGCCGGTGTCCCGGAGGACGGCCTCGGTCATGTGGGCGACGCCGGTCGCCGGTCCCCACTGGGTGGCGCCCTTGCGCTCGATGACGTCCATCGCCGACTCCTGGAGGTCGCCCAGGATCCCCTCCTTCTCGTCGTCGGTGAACTCGGGGTCGGTGCCGTCGACGCGGACCTTCGAGAAGACGGGGACCTGCGCGTCGCCGTGCTCGCCGAGGATGGTCGCTTCGACGTTCCTCACGGGGACGTCGAACCGCTCGGAGAGGACGTAGCGGAACCGCGCGGAGTCCAGCCGGCCCCCGAAGCCGATCACCTGCTCGCGGGGGCGGTCGCCCGTCTCGTAGAGGTGTCGGTTGAGGAGGTCGACCGGGTTCGAGGTGGTGATCGAGACGTAGTCGTCGTTGTACTCGTCGAGCGACGAGCCGATGTCCTCCATGATGGGCGCGTTGTCCCCGGCGAGGTCGATCCGGGTCTGCCCGGGCTGGCGCGGGATGCCCGCGGTGATGACGACCACGTCGCTTCCGGCGGTGTCCTCGTACTCGCCCTGCCGGACCGTGGTGTTCGAGTCGTAGGCGATGCCGTGGTTGGTGTCCGCGGCCTGGCCGACGGTACTCTCGCGCTGGTCCGGGATGTCCACGAACACGAGCTCGTCGACGATGTCGCGGAGCGCGAGGTTGTAGCCGGCCGCCGCCCCGACGGTGCCCGCCGCGCCGATGACGCTCACCTTGCTCATGGTCGGGGGGACGGACCCCCCGGTGGTAAATGGTTCTCTTCGGTGTGCGGTCCTCGTCGACCGGGATGGTCCACGTCGCGGACCCGTACGGCCGTCTCCGAGCGGACCGGGCGCTGCCCCTCGGCGCCCGGTCGGGCATCGCGGCTCAATGGTTCGTCAACCTCGGACTTGCAGTTTCGTACCCCACTAGCTCACCTGTTCCATATTGGATAGTTTTCTTGGCGCGTGCGAGATGTAGGCGCGAATCGATCAGTAGACGGTTCGAAATAGGTTAGAATTTAACACACTCGATGCGGATGCTGATATGAGGGCGTCTGGGATTGAATGCGCTTGAACGCGCAATCCCTAAAGCCCGGACAAGGAGCATCCGAGATGACACCATCAGACACTCAGACTGCGGACGTGTCGTATGGCCTCTGGGTTAAAAACCCCGCCGCAGTGGATGTCACCGATGTGGTCGAATACGCCGTCGCCGCGGAAGAAGCCGGCTGGGACGGTGTGTTTCTGAGTGACTCGATTTCATGGAACTATACTGATCCGTGGACATTGCTGGCTGGGAGCGCAACACACACAGACCAGTTACAGCTCGGGACGTGGATCACGCCGATCCCGCGGCGGCAACCATGGCAACTCGCCCACGACCTTGCGACCCTCGACCAGCTCTCGAACGGGCGGGTCCTCCTCGGCGGTGGACTCGGAACACCATCCGAGCATACAACCATGGGTCGGCAATCGGACTCGGGACAGCTGGGGGTGAAATACGATGAGGCGCTCGAAATTATCAGTGGACTCTGGGGCGGGGAAGACTTCAGCTACGACGGCGACCACTTCTTCGTAGAAGAACTTGAACTAGCTCAGTTGCCAGTCCAGACGCCTCGTATTCCAATCGTGTTGGGTGGGTGGTGGCCGAACAAGAGACCGTTCCAGCGCGCAGCCCAGTGGGATGGAATTATGCCGAACTGGCCGGCGATGACCGAATCCGGGGAAGGCCCGCAGGGTGAACAGGCGACGGGCTCGCTGGTCGAAGAGCTTCGAGAGATGCTGGGGTACTATCATGGACTGACTGATGAGCCGGGTGAAATCGTGCTGCCATTATCCCCACCAGACGCACCCCCCGACTATATCGAGACGTGCATTGAGTTGGGGGCAACGTGGCTGCTGGCTACGGACGGCTTCGAACCAGGTGAGAAAGAGCAGAATATGGCGCGCATCCGGGATGGACCGCCAGCTTGACCACTGGAATCCCAGGCGGATGCAAGCTTTCCGCTGCTGAATCCACCCTCTATATCTCGAACGTCGTTTCTGTCAGGAGTTGGTACGATCTCCCCGTCGATGGGGTGGACGGGCTCGAAAGACGACACTCGAAACACCACTCAATCCAGCCGGTCGAGCACGGCCTCGGTGTCGTACGCCAGCGTGAGCCGCCGGGAGCGCCCGCGGCCCTCGACGTTGGTGTACTCGGCCTCGATGACTCCCAGCTGATCGAGCTTGTTGACGATCTCGGAGTAGCGGGTGTAGCCGAGGCCGCTCTCTGCCTGGAACGCCTCGTAGACGTCGCCCGCACGGTCGCCGTCGTGTTCGGCGAGCACGCGCAGCAGCGACCGCTCCGAATCCGAGAGCCCGCGGAGGTGCCGGGAGAGGTGGACGTGCTTGGCCTTCTCGTAGGCGTCCTCGACGTCCTCGGTGGCGACCTCGGTCGAGCCGCGCATCTCGGCGTTCAGCCCCGCGCGCCGGAGCAGGTCGATCCCCACCCGGAGGTCGCCCCCGGAGTCGACCGTGAGTTCGGCGACCCGGTCGAGCACCTGCGGGCCGAGAGCGCCCTCGCGGAACCCCCGCTCGACCCGCTCGCGGAGGATGTCCACCGTCTCGGGCTCGCCGTAGGTCGGGAAGTACACCTCCTCCGGACGGAACACCGACTGCACGCGGCCGTCCAGTGCCTCGACCACGCGCCCGAGTGCTCCTCGTGGGCGCGCAGCAGCGAGTAGAGCGTGTCGCTGGCCTCGCTCTCGTAGAACAGGTAGTTCACGTCGTCGAGCGCCACGATCAGCACCTCGTCCTCCTCGACGAGGTGGTCGGTGATCTGCCCGAACAGCTTCTTGAACGAGATGCCCGACGTCGGGGGCTCGTACTCGAAGATCCCCTCGAACAGGCGCGAGAACACCGAGTACCGCGTGGAGTTCACCTGGCAGTTCACCCGCACGGCCCGGACGTCCGAGACGCCGGCCAGTTCGTCGAACAGCTTCATCACCGCCGTCGTCTTGCCCGTCCCGGGCGGGCCGTTGGCGAGGACGTTCAGCGGCCGCGAGCCCCGCACCGCGGGCCGGAGCGCGTACTTCAGCGTCTCCATCTGCGTGTCCCGATGCAGGAACGCCTCGGGGAGGTAGTCGAACTCGAAGACGTGCTCGTCGCGGAACACCGACTCGTCCCAGCCGAGCATGTCCCCGTCCATTTCACTTTCACCACGGTCGGGTGGCCGTTTAACGCTTCCGCCGCTGTCGAACGCGAGCCCCTGTCGTTCTGAGAGGGAACGGAGGGGGCGTGCGGCTCCGAGGCGTTCCCGGATCGGGGGACACGCGAAGCTTTTTGCCCCGGACGCGCCAGGCGACGTGCATGTATCACCGGCAGGTCGGGGGGGGACGCGGGGTCGACGCCCGCCCCGGGAGCGACGGGGTGGACCCCCTCCGGGACGACCGGGCCGGACGGGGGGTGGATCGACCGTGAGACCCGAGGACGAGCGGTACTTCGAGGGGCTGGAGTCCCGCCTCGACGAGGCGATGGCGGTCGCCACACGCGCCCGGGAGCGCGGCGGCGACCCGACCGAGGACGTCGAGATCCCGATCGCGAAGGACATGGCCGACCGCGTCGAGAACATCCTCGGTATTCCCGGTGTGGCCGACCGCGTCCGGGGGATGGAGGCCGATCCGGACATCAGCCGCGAGGAGGCCGCGCTCGAACTCGCGCGGTCGTTCGCCGAGGGGGAGGTCGGGGACTACGACACCCGCGCCGGGAAGGTCGAGGGCGCGGTCCGGACGGCGGTCGCGCTCCTCACCGAGGGGGTCGTCGCGGCACCCATCGAGGGGATCGACCGCGTCGAGGTGCTCGAGAACGACGACGGTACGGAGTGCGTCCGGGTGTATTACGCCGGGCCCATCCGGTCGGCGGGTGGAACCGCCCAGGCGCTGTCGGTGCTCGTGGCCGACTACACCCGCACCCTCGTCGGCCTCGAGGAGTACAAGCCCCGCGAGGACGAGGTCGAGCGCTACGTCGAGGAGATCGACCTCTACGACAAGGAGACGGGCCTCCAGTACACGCCCAAGGACGAGGAGACGCGGTTCATCGCCCAGAACAGCCCCGTCATGCTCGACGGGGAGGCCACGGGCGAGGAGGGGGTCTCGGGCTACCGGGACCTCGAACGGGTGGACACCAACTCCGCCCGCGGCGGGATGTGTCTCGTCCTCGGGGAGGGCATCGCCCAGAAGGCCCCGAAGATCGAGCGGTACACCTCGCAACTCGAGGAGGTCGACTGGCCCTGGCTCGACGACCTCATCGAGGGGAGGGTCGGGAAGGACCCGGGCGGCGACGGGAACGATGCCGGCGAGGGCCCGGAACCGGACGCCGCGTCGGTCGACGACGGGAACGGGACGGCCGACCCGGGGGACCCGGCGACCGAACCGGGACCGGAGGCCGACGCCGACGAACCCGAACCGGCGGGCCCGGTTCGACCGGAGCCGGCGACGAAGTTCCTCCGGGACCTCATCGCGGGGCGACCGGTGTTCGGCCACCCCTCGCGGCCGGGGGGGTTCCGGCTGCGCTACGGCCGGGCGCGCAACCACGGGTTCGCCACCGCGGGGGTCCACCCGGCGACGATGCACGTCGTCGACGACTTCCTCGCCACCGGCACGCAGCTCAAGACCGAGCGGCCCGGCAAGGCCGCCGGCGTGGTCCCCGTCGACTCCATCGAGGGGCCCACCGTGCGGCTCGCGAACGGCGACGTCCGGCGGATCGACGACCCCGAGGAGGCCGAGGAGCTCCGCAACGGCGTCGACGCCGTGCTCGACCTGGGCGAGTACCTCGTCAACTACGGCGAGTTCGTCGAGAACAACCACCCGCTCGCGCCCGCCTCCTACACCGTCGAGTGGTGGGTCGAGGACCTCGCCGCGGCGGGCGCGGACCTCCAGGCGATGCGGGACGACCCGCACGTCGACCTCGGCTCGCCCGACCCCGGGGCGGCGCTCCGCTGGGCGACCGAGTACGACGCCCCGTTGCATCCCGCCTACACCTACCTCTGGCACGACCTCACGGTCGAGGCGTTCGACGCGCTCGCCGACGCGGCGGCGAACGGCAACTGGGCGGAAACCGACGGCGCGAGCGAGCGGCTGCGCGCGCCGCGAGGGACGGACCGCATCGGCGGGGACACGGACGACGGGCACACCCTCGTCCTCCCGCGCACGGAGGGGACCGTCGAGGCGCTCGAGACGCTGCTCGTCGAGCACCACCAGGGCGACGGGACCGTGACGATCCCCGACGCGCTCCCGCTCGTGCGGTCGCTCGGGCTGACCGCCGGGCTCGACCGGACCTGGACGCTCGGGGACCTCTCGACCGCGGCCCGCGAGTGGGCCGTCGAGGGCGACCCGCCGGGCTCGAACGCCGTCCGCGCGGTGAACGAGGTGGCGCCCTTCTCGGTCCGCGAGCGGGCGCCCACCCGGATCGGCTCGCGGATGGGTCGCCCGGAGAAGTCCGAGCGGCGGGACCTCTCGCCCGCGGTCCACACGCTGTTCCCCATCGGTGAGGCGGGCGGCTCACAGCGCGACGTCGCCGCCGCCGCGAAGTACGCCCCGGACCGTCGCTCCACGCCGGGCCACGTCGAGGTCCAGGTCGGCCGACGCGCCTGCTCGGAGTGTGCCACACAGACCTTCCTGGCGCGCTGTCCGGAGTGCAACGGCGTCACCGTCCCGCGGTACGTCTGCCGGGACTGCGATATCACGGTGGCGCCCGACGAGTCCGGACGGGCGGTCTGTCCCCGCTGTGAAGCCGAGGCCGACGCCGTCGAGAACCGCACGATCGACGTGAACGACGAGTACCGGAGCGCCCTCGGGAACGTCCGCGAACGAGAGGCCGCGTTCGACCAGCTCAAGGGCGTCAAGGGGCTCACCAGCGCCTCGAAGGTCCCCGAGCCGATGGAGAAAGGGATCCTCCGGGCGAAACACGGCGTCTCGACGTTCAAAGACGGCACCGTCCGCTACGACATGACCGACCTCCCCGTGACGTCCGTCCGACCCGAGGAACTGGGCGTCACCGCCGACCACTTCCGGGAACTCGGCTACACCGAGGACGTCCACGGCCAGCCGCTCCGCCACGACGACCAGTTAGTCGAGCTGAAGGTCCAGGACGTCGTCCTCTCGGACGGCGCCGCCGAGCACATGCTCCGCACCGCGGACTTCGTCGACGACCTCCTCGCCCAGTACTACGGGCTGGAGCCGTTCTACGAGGCCGAGGACCGCGATGATCTCGTCGGCGAACTCGTCTTCGGGATGGCGCCGCACACCTCCGCCGCCGTGGTCGGGCGAGTGGTGGGCTTCACGAGCGCCGCGGTGGGATACGCGCATCCTTACTTTCATGCAGCTAAGCGTCGGAACTGCTTCCATCCCGAGACGAAGCTCCGGTACGAGGACGGGGACGGCTGGCACGAGGTGTCGATAGAGCGATTCGTGGAGGCCCGGCTTGATGAGGATACCGCGGACACCGACGACTTCGGAACGCTCGTTACCGAACTCGACGGGGCGGTCCGCGTACCGTCCGTCACCGGGGACGGCGAGAAGGTGCTGAAGCCGGTCGAGGCGGTTTCGAAACACGTCTCACCGGACCACCACGTTCGAGTCGAAACACACGGCGGTCGGTCACTAATCGTTACACCGGAACACGAACTGCTCCGATGGGACGAGGGTATCGAGCGGGTTCCGGCGAGCGAGGTCGAGCCGGGGATGTGCCTCCCGGTATCGACGCAGTGGGGAGAGGCAGGAGGAGCGACGAGGTCGTCACCCGCGGTCACCGACGGCGGATCCACCCTCGATACCGTCTCCGACGTCAGCCTCGTCGAATCCGACACCGAGCACGTCTACTGCGTGACCGTCCCGGAGACGCATACACTAGCCGTGAACGGGGTACTAGCCGCTCAGTGTGACGGCGACGAGGACTGTGTGATGCTTCTGATGGACGGCCTGCTGAACTTCTCCAAGTCCTACCTCCCGGACCAGCGAGGGGGGAGCGTCGCGGAGGACTCCCGTCTCGTGGCGTTCGGTCCGGACGGTGAGACCCGGTTCCTGACCTTCGAGGCCTTCTGGGACGAGCTAGAGAGCCCGGTCGAACACGACGGGAAGTTCCAGAAGCGGGCGTGTCTGTCGGAGGGCTGGAAGACGTACGCGTTCGAAGAGAACCACGACGCCGCGCCCCGTCCGATAGAGAAGGCGATCCGGTATCCCGCCGGCGAGGACGAACAGCTCCTCCGCGTCTCGACGCAGTTCGGACGGTCGGTGGACATCACGGCGAACCACAGTCTGTTCAGGTACGAGAACGGCATCGAGGAGGTGGCCGGCGACGACCTGAGCGAGGGGGACCTGATCCTCGCCCCCCGGTCGCTTCCAGTCGACTCCGAGGCGACGACGCTCGACGCCGCGGAGCTCGTCGACGAGCCCTACGTGGTCATCGACGACCGAGCCGAGGACCTCCTGCGGACCGTCCGGGCGTCGACCGAGCGCGGAAGCGAGGCCCACGCGGCGTTCGAGAGCGGGCTCTCCGACCGCCTCTCGAAGGACAAGATACCGTACGGGCGGCTGGAACGCATACTGGAACACGGGGGCTTGGCCGTTCCCGACGACTCGAAGATCGCCCCGTGGGGGTCGACGAACGGTGTCCGGCGGCGTATCGAGGTCGACGAGGAGTTCGCCTGGCTCCTCGGGCTGTTCGTCGCCGAGGGGAGCACGTCGAGCGTCCCTCCGGCTATCTCGAACGCCGACGAGGCCCTGATCGAACGTGCGGCCGCGGTCACCCGGGAGACGCTCGGCGTCGATCCGCACGTCCGCTGGTCGAACCGGGCGTACGAACTCCAGTTCCCGGCAGTGTTCCGTGAAGTGCTGTACGGGCTGGGGTTCGCGGACGAGGACTCCTACGACTCCAGCGAGAAGGTCATCCCGGACGCCGTCCTCCGCGCGCCGGACGACGTGGCGCGCTCGTTCCTGCGTGGATTCATCGCCGGCGACGGGAGCGACACGATCGACGACAACGTCACGACCGTCTCGTTCCACACTACCAGCGAGGACGTCAAGGACGGGCTCGTGTTCCTGCTCCACCGGTTCGGCGTCGTCGCGAACGTCTCCCACCGGGAGCGCGACGAAACGCGCCAGCCCATCTACACGGTCACGACCCCCGGCGGCGCGGACGACAACCCGCTCCACAGGGTGCTGGACGGGGAGGAGCCCTCCCTCCCGAAGAGCCTCGTCGTACGGATCCCCGACGCGCTGATGGACCTCCGCGGGATGGACATCCAGGGCGTGAAGCAGGTCGTCCCGAAGTACCGCAAACGCGGCGAGAACGTCTCACTCGAGAAGCTCCGCGAGATGATAGAACGGATCGAACGACGGGAACTCCCGGCGGGAGCGACTGAGAAGCTCGACGAACTCCGTCCGCTCGTCGACGGCGACCTCTCGTACCTCCGCGTGACGGACGTCGAGCGGGTCGATTACGACGGCTACCTCTACGACCTGCAGGTCGGCGGTGACCCGGTGTTCACGACGAACTGGCTCTACGCGCACAACTCGATGGACGCGCCCCTCGTCATGTCCTCCCGCATCGACCCCACCGAGATCGACGACGAGGCGCACAACATGGACGTCGTCGAGCGGTACCCGCGGGCGTTCTACGAGGCGACGCTGCGGATGACCGAGCCGGACGAGGTCGACGTCGAGATCGCGGAGGCGTCGCTCGGCACCGAGACCGAGTACACGGGCTTCCGGCACACCCACGACACCTCCGACATCGCGCTCGGCCCGGACCTCTCGGCGTACAAGACCCTGGGGGACATGCAGAAGAAGATGGACGGGCAGCTGGATCTCGCGCGGAAGATCCGCGCGGTCGACGAGACGGACGTCGCCGAGCGCATCATCGAGTACCACTTCCTCCCCGACCTGATCGGGAACCTCCGGGCGTTCTCCCGCCAGGAGACGCGGTGTCTCGACTGCGGGGAGAAGTACCGCCGGATGCCCCTGACCGGGGACTGCCGGGAGTGCGGCGGGAACGTCAACCTCACCGTCCACAGGGGATCGGTGGACAAGTACATGCAGACCGCCCGGACCGTCGCCGAGGAGTTCGGCTGCCGGGAGTACACGAAACAGCGCCTCGAGATACTCGAGCGGTCGCTCGAGTCCATCTTCGAGGACGACACGAACAAGCAGAGCGGTATCGCCGATTTCATGTGATCCCCTCCTGTCCTCCCGGACGCGAGCGTCCCTCGCGCCCGACATGAGCCGACTGAGAGAGCGGATCACGGACGTCGTACTACACTCGCGGGTCCATAGCCTGGCGGACGACCTCACGAGGTTCCGCGGGTTCGACGCCCTGGAGGTGTCGTTCCCGGAGGCCGGGTTCTCGACCACGGTGTACTACCCGCAGGCGCGGTCCGGGTGGGTCGAACCGATCCACGACACGACCTACTACGAGGAGTTGACCGTCCGGACGCTCGCCGATGAGCTCTCGCCCGGCGACGTCTTCTGGGACGTCGGCTCCCGGACGGGCTACTTCGCGCAGATCGGGTCCGGGGTGACGGACCCGTCGAACGTGTACGTGTTCGAGGCGATGCAGGGGCGGTCCCGGATCATCCGGACCATTAACCGGCGCTACTACGGGGGTGCGTTCACGGTCGAGCACACGCGGCTCTCGGACCGGTCCGGGGACGGGTCGACCGCGGGTGACGACTACGCGAAGGCGCACGGCACGCCCGACGTGGTGAAACTGGACATCGAGGGAGGGGAGTACCCCGCGCTGCAGGGACTCGACCGGACCCTCCGGGAGCACCGGCCGACGCTACTGGTCGAGATGCACTACGAGGCGATCGAGGCGCTCGGGGGGAGCGTCGAGGAGATGCACGCGACGCTCGGGGACGTGTACGACTCGGTGTGGATCGCCGATCGGTACCGGCGGCAGGAGGAGACGTGGCGGCCGCTCGAGGCGGTCGACGGCGGGTGGATCGAGGGGAGCTTCCAGCTCCTGTGTACCTCGGAGTGATCCGGCCTGCGACGCCGGAGCGTCGGGCGGTCGGCGTCCGCCGACGGGGTTTTGTCCGGCGGCGTCCAACGGGTGCCCATGCGAGACAACCCGTTCGAGGAGATAGAGCGGATGTTCGAGCGGATGAACGAGGGGTTCGAGGAGATGCAGCCGACGGGGCTACCGGGGGGACCGGGGATGGGCGTGGGGACCGTCCTCGTCGACGTCGAGGACCGGGACGACGCGTTCGTCGTCACGGCGGACCTCCCGGGGTTCGACCGCGAGGAGATCGACGTGAGCCTCCGGGAGGACACGCTCGAACTCTCGGCCTCGCGGGAGACGGCCGAGGAGACGGGGGCGAGCGACTTCGTCCGCTGCGAGCGCCGGCGGTCGGACGTGAGCCGGTCGATCCGGCTCCCCGAGCCGGTCGACGCCGAGGGGACGACCGCGACCCACGAGAACGGCGTGCTCACGGTGACGCTCCCGAAGCGGACCCCCGACGAGAGCGCCGGGACGGACATCCCGGTGAACTGACCGGCCGGGCGGGAGGCGACCGAGACGCCCGCGAACCGACCGACCTCCTCGGAACCGACCGGATCCACCGGCTGCTCGGGAACCGTTCCCGGACCGATCCGGAAGCGTCCGACGGACGGCGTACGGACGCCGGAAATCGCCACGAGGACATCCGATGGCGGCATTTTCACATTCACCTCGCTAACCCGGCGTTTATACGCCGTCGGCGCCACCGTACGGACGCACACGCACCTTCCCCCTGGGTATTAACCCGGTGGCCGGCAACCCCGGTCGCATGATAACCCTGGCGGACGTCGAGGCGGCGCGCGACCGCGTCCGGGAGGTCGTGCGGCACACACCCCTCGACCACTCGCACACGTTTTCCGAGCGGACCGGTGCCGAGGTCTCCCTGAAGCTGGAGAACATGCAGCGGACCGGCGCGTTCAAGATCCGCGGCGCGTCGAACCGGATCCAGCAGCTGAGCGACGACGAGCGGGAGGCGGGGGTCGTGACGGCCTCGGCGGGCAACCACGCCCAGGGGGTGGCGCTGGCGGCGACCCGTGCCGGCGTCGCCTCGACGGTCGTCATGCCGGAGTACGCGCCCATCTCGAAGATCAAGGCCACCGAGGGCTACGGCGCGGAGGTCGTCCTCCACGGCGAGGACTACGACGAGGCGGCGGCCCGCGCCCACGGGATCGAGCGCGAGGAAGGCAGGACGTACGTCCACGCGTTCGACGACCCCGAGGTCGTCGCCGGGCAGGGGACGATCGGCCTCGAGATACTCGAGGACTGCCCGGACGTCGAGACGGTCGTCGTTCCCATCGGTGGCGGAGGGCTCGTCTCCGGCATCGCCACCGCGGTGAAGGCGCGGACGGACGCCCGCGTCGTCGGCGTCCAGGCCGAGGGGGCCTCGAGCGTCGTCCCCTCCCTGGAGCGGGGCGAGCGGGTCGAACTCGACCGCGTGGACACCATCGCGGACGGCATCGCCACCCGGAGCGTCGGCGAGCACACCTTCGAGATCATCCGCGAACGGGTCGACGAGGTCGTCACCGTCCCCGACGAGGCCATCGCGAGCGCGCTCGTCGCCGTCCTCGAGCGGTCGAAGGCGCTCGTCGAGGGGGCCGGCGCCGTCTCGCTCGCCGCCGTCCTCGAACGCGGGTTCGACTACGAGGACGGCGAGGTCATCGTCGCGGCGCTCTGCGGGGGGAACATCGACCTGAACGTCCTCTCGACGGTCATCATGCGCGGGCTGATCGAGCGCGGCCGCTACCTCCGCATCCGCACGGTGCTGAAGGACCGCCCCGGCGCGCTCGAACGCCTCATCGAGATACTCGCCGAGGAGCGGGCGAACATCTACGCCATCCAGCACGACCGCACCTCGAGGGACGTCGCGCTGAACGCCGCGGACGTCGAACTCGACCTCGAGACCCGGGGCCACGACCACGTCGCCGAACTCATCGCCACCCTCGAGGCGAACGGCTACGAGGTCGAGACGCTGGTGTAGGCCCCCGACCCGGAGGCTCGGGTGTGCGAGGGCGTCGCTGCACCACTCGCAGGAGTGCCGGTCGGAAGCGGTGGTTCGGCGAGCGATCCCGCCCCGGCGTCGAGATCCCGTCGCCGAGGTCCGGGCTAGTCCGACCCCGAGCCCGACTCGGCCCCGGCATCGAGTTCCCTGTACGTCTCGGCCCGACGGGACCAGACAGTCCCCATAGCCTCCCGGACGTCCACGAACAGTTCGTACAACGACTCGTACTGCGCCACGACGTTCGCCCGTGGCGCGTACCGCCGGTCGACGGCCGTCGTCCTGTCGATCGCGTCCCCGAGCGAGTCGAACTCCCCGACCCCCACCCCGAGCAGGGCGGCCGCGCCCTTCGCCCCCGGATCCGGGCCCTCGGGAACGACGACCGGTCGGTCGAGGCAGTCGGCGATCAGCTGACACCAGAGCTCCGAGCGGGTGCCGCCGCCGCTCAGCGCCACCCGCTCCACCTCGCGTGGCAGCCCCTCGATGCAGTCCCGGACCGCCAGCGACAGCCCCTCGTACACCGCCCGGACGAGGTGTTCGGTCCCGTGTTCCGGGTCGAGACCCAGGAACTGCGCCCGCGCGTCCGGGTCGACGAACGGCCCGCGCTCGCCCGATGTGCTGAGGTAGGGGTGATAGAGCACGCCCTCGCTCCCCGGTGGGACGCCGGCCGCGACCTCCTCGAGCGCCGCGAGGTCCCCAACGTCGGCCACGCTCTCGACGGACCAGTCGAGGCTCGGCGTCCCGGCGTTAGACCCGACGGCGTACGTCCACAGCCCCTCGGTACCGAGGGCCATCCCGATGCCCGACGTCGCCGACGGCGGTCCCTCGAGGAACACCTGGTGGGTGAGCGAGGTCCCGAGCGTGACCGCACTCCCGCCCGGCGTCGCGGCGCCGCTCCCGATCCCGGCGGCCGGGACGTCGAACACCCCGGACACTACCGGGAGTCCCGCATCGAGCCCGGTCGCGTCGGCCGCCGGCGGCGTGACCGACCCGACGACCGTGGTCGGGGCCGCCAGCCGGGGGAGCACCCCGCGTGCGCCGGACAGGTCCACGAGGTCGAACACCGCGGGCTCGTACTGGCCGGTTGACCGGTCGAGGTAGGGGACCGTCGCCTCGCTGTGATCGGTGGTCCGCTCGCCCGTCAGCCGGTAGTTCAACCAGTCCTTGCACGAGAGGACGGTGTCGACCCGGTCGAACGCGTCCGGTTCCTCGCGGGCCAGCCACGCCAGCAGCGGTAGGCTCATGCCCGGGTAGGGCGCCGACCCGCACTGCTCGACGATGGCGTCCATCGTCCCGTCGGCCTCCCACTCCTCGAGGATTCGCCGGCCCCGGTGACCGCCCAGAGGCCGTCCCCCTGCCCGGTGACGCCGACCCCGAGGGGTTCGGCGTCCCCCGGGAGCGACGCCAGCACCTCCCGGATAGCCGCGGCCGTCCGCTCCCAGACCGCGACCATCTCCTGTTCGACGTGACCGGGTTCGGGCCGGAGCGTCTCCGTCTCCCGTGCTGCCCTCGTCAGTTCGGTTCCGTCGACCCCGAACGCGGCCGTCTTGACCGTGGTCGTGCCGGCATCGACCGCCAGCAGGACGTCCCGTACCGTCATGGTCCCGTCACCCTGTCGTCCTCCGGCGGGCTACAGGCTACAACCCGTCTCCCCGCAAGGGCGTATGGCGTCCTCGCCCGACACCTCGGCGATGATCTCCACGTCCGGCGGTCCCGACTCGGACTCGACGATCTCCCCGGCCCAGACCGGGTTGACCGACTGGTGGTCGCACGACCGGTACGGGGTCCCGCCGAGCACCGTCGTCATCTCCAGCCCCTCCAGGGTGTCCCGCACCCGGGTGGGGTCGGCCGTCCCGGCCGCCTGGATCCCCCGGGCGGCCGTCCTGACGAGTTCGTAGCCGACCCTGGCGAAACTGCCCGGGGGCCCGTCGTGCGCGCTCCGGTACGCCTCGACGAACCCCGCGTTGTCCCCGGTGTCGAGCTTGTGGTTGTACAGCGTCGAGGAGTAGGTGCCGACCGCGGTCTCCCCCAGTGCCGCGCGGCTCACCCCCGCGAACAGCGCCGTCCCGATGATCTCCACCTCCTCGGTCAGCCCGGCGTTGCTGGCCTGTTTCATGAAGTTGACCAGGTCGGCGCCGGTCTCGGGGAGCGCGACCACCTCGGCCTCGGAGTTGCTGATCCGGCTGATCTGCGGGCCGTAGTTCGTCGTCCCCTTGTCCGGCATCGTCCGGCCGACGATCTCCACGTCGAGGCCCTGCGCCTCGACCCGCCGCTCGATCT
Organism: Halobacteriales archaeon QS_5_70_15; assembly: GCA_003022005.1. The sequence continues at coordinate 6,416 of PXRQ01000106.1, read as the reverse complement.
GTGCGACCGCCGAGTTGCCGTACGCGTCGTCGGTCGTGTGGATCCACCAGTTCGTGCCGAGTTCGGCGGCGGCGAAGTCGGCCAGCCCCGCCATCTGCTGGGCCGCGTTCGTCTCGTTGCGGAACGTGTTCGGGTTGCACCCCTCGCCGGTCAGCTCGATGGTCGCCGCCCCGGACGTGTAGAGGAGGTCCTCGCCGGCGACGAACTCGGAGACGGCGAGCGCGACGGAGCTTTCGAGCGCGCCCGCGATGTACCGTGCGCCGTCCTCGTCGACGACTTTCTCGGCCCGCTGCCGACCCGTCGCGGGGTCCGTCTGGGTGTCCTCGTACACCGCCTCGATCTCGAAGTCGAACTCGTCGCTCCCGTTGACGTACCGGACCCCGAGTTCCGCGCCCCGGCGCTGGGCCTGGCCGAGCGGCGCCGACGGGCCGCTCGTGGGGACGAGCACGCCGAACGTGACCGTCCCGATGTCGGACGCCCCGTCCCCGGGGGTCCCGGTCGACTCGCCGTCGCCGCCGCCCGTCGTCTCCGTCGGGGTGTCCTCGCCGTCCCCGGGGGTGTCGGTCGACCCGCCGCCCCCGCCGTCGCCCTCGTCGGCGCTCTGGATACAGCCCGCGAGCCCGAGCGACGTCGCGAGCGCCCCGCTCGTCAGGTACTTCATCGCCCGACGCCGGTTCACGCCGGCCCCGGAGCCCGTCCCCTCGCCCGCGTCCGCCGCCTCCTCGTCCGTCATGACCTCGCGTACCGATGTTCGCTACAAAAGCGTACTGTTGGCAGAACCCCGGGACGTCCGGACCGTCGCCCGGAACCCCCCGGCGGACCGCGACGGTCAGCGGTTCACGCCGAGGTAACGGTCGAGGACCGTCTCGTCGGCCGCGAGCTCGGCAGCGGAGCCGTCGTGGACGACCCGGCCGTCGTCCATCACGTAGACGTGGTCGCAGACCTCGAGCGCGACGTAGACGTTCTGCTCGACGAGCAGCACCGTCAACCCCCGGTCCCGGAGCTCCTCGACGGTCTCGACGACCCGCTCGATGACGTAGGGCGCGAGCCCCTCGGTGGGTTCGTCGAGCATGAACAGCCGGGCGCCGCCGACCAGCGCCCGGGCGATGGCGAGCATCTGCTGCTCCCCGCCGCTGAGCGTGCCGCCGGCCGCCCGCTCGCGCTCCGCGAGGTTCTCGAAGGTCCCCAGCACCGCGTCGACGTCCCGGCCGGCCCCGGCCCCGCCGAGCGCGGCGAGTTCCAGGTTCTCCCGGACGGTCAGATCGCGGAACACCCGCCGCTCCTCGGGGACCAGCGCCACCCCCCGGCGGACGGTCGCCTCCGGTCCGATGTCGGCGATCCCCGCGCCGTCGAACCGTACCGACCCCGAACGGGGGGTGACGTTGCCCACGACGCTCCGCAGCGTCGTCGTCTTGCCGACGCCGTTCCGCCCGACGATACCGACGACCTCCCCGTCGCCCACGTCGAGGTCGGCCCCGCGGAGGACGGTCGTCCCGCCGTACCCCGCCGTCACACCCTCGAGGCGCAACAGCGGGTCCTCGAGCCGACGCGTGCCGTTCCGGTCGGCTCGGTCATCCCGGTCGGCCCCATCATTCCGATCGCTCTCCCCGTCCCGTCCGCCCCGATTCGCTCCGTCCGGTCGGTCCGATCGGTCCCGTGGGGTTCCGTCGGTCACGCCTCGTACCCTCCGAGGTAGGCCTCCCTGACCGCCTCGTCGGCGGCGATCTCCTCGGGCGTCCCGGTCGCGACGGTCCGGCCGCCGCTGAGGACAGTTATCCGGTCGGAGGCCCGCATCACGAGGTCGACGTCGTGCTCGACGAGGACGAGCGTCTTCCCGGCGAGCACCTCCTCGACGAGGTCGACCGTCGCGGCCGTCTCCTCGCCGCTCATCCCCGCGGTCGGCTCGTCGAGCAGCACCACCTCGGGGTCGGTCGCGAGGACGAGCCCGATCTCGAGCCGGCGGCGGTCGCCGTACGACAGGTCGCTCGCCCTCGCGTCCGCGAACGCGTCGAGTCCGACCCGGTCGAGCACCGCGTCGGTCCGCCGCTCGACCGCCCCGAGGCTCGTCGTGTCGGCGAACAGCCGCCGGAACTCCGAGAGCTCCCCGAGGACGGCCGCCTGCGCCGCTAGTCGGACGTTCTCCCGGACGGGGAGCCCGTCGAAGACGGTGGTGAGCTGGAACGACCGGGCCAGGCCCCGGGCGACGCGCTCGGCGGGATCGAGCGCGGTGACGTCCTCGCCGAGCAGCGCGATGCGCCCCTCGGTGGGCGCCAGCGCCCCGCTGACGAGGTCGAACAGCGTGGTCTTGCCCGCCCCGTTAGGTCCGATGACGCTCCGGAACTCCCCGCGTTCGACCGCCAGGTCCACGCCGTCGACGGCGGTGAACTCGCCGAACCGCTTCGTGAGCCCCTCGGTCCGGAGCACGACGTCCGCCCCGGCCGACGGCGCGCTCGCGTCAGTCATCCGTCTCCACCTCGGGGTCGCTCCCCGTTCCCGTCCCATCAGGGGAGGCCACGGGATCGGTCCGGCTGCCGAGGAGTTCCGCGAGGCGCGTCGGGAGCGAGACGAGCCCCCTCGGGAGGAACAGCACCACGAGGACGAACAGCCCGCCGAGCAGCAGCCGCCACCACGGGACGAGCGAGGAGAGCCCCTCCTCGAAGACGGTGAAGGCGGCCGCGCCGATCATCGGTCCGTAGAGCGTTCCCGACCCGCCGAGGACGGCCATGAGGATGACGTCGCCACTGTTGATCCAGCTCATCAGCGGTGGTGCCGCGAACCCGCCGTGGAGCGCGAACAGCGCGCCCGAGAGACCCGCGAGCGTCCCGCTGAGGACGAACGCGCGCCGCTTGATCGCCCGGACGTCGTAGCCGACGAACCGCGCCCGGGGCTCGCTCTCGCGGATCGCCTGGAGGGCGGTACCGAACGGCGCCTCCATCAGCCGGCGGACGAGCAAGTACGACCCGACGACGGTCGTCAGCAGGAGGTAGTAGAACAGCGCGTCGCCGGTGAACGCCAGCGGCTCGACGCCGACTATCACCTCGTCGAGTCGGAGGCCCACGCCCCCGAAGCCGTACAGCGGCTCGGGCGCGCCGAACAGCCCGTTACTGCCGCCGGTGACGTCGAGGCTGAACACCGCCTCGTGGACCACCTCGGCGAACGCCAGCGTGATCATCACGAAGTAGACACCCGAGACGCGGATGGCGAGGCGACCGACGACCCAGGCGACGAGCGCGGCGGCCGCGAGCGCGACGCCCAGCGCGACGAACGCCGACGGGGAGACGTGAATCAGTGTCAGCATTACTGCGTAGGCCCCGAGCCCGTGGAACAGCGCCTGGCCGAGCGATATCAGCCCGGCGTAGCCGAGGATGACGTCGAGGCTCAGCGCGAACAGCGCCCAGACCAGCACCGTGATCCCCAGCGAGACGACGAAGTCCGAGTAGAGCACCCCCTCGAAGACCGGCACGAGCGCGAGCGCGGCGACGACGGCGACCCCGAGCCGGGACCGCATCCCGTCGCCGAGGACGCCCTCCCCGAGCCCGCTCACGAACGCGCTCGGCTCCGAACGGCCGCTATCGACCCCCTCGACGCCCTCGCCGAACAGCCCCTGCGGGCGGACGAGCAGCACGCCGATCATCAGCAGGAAGATCACCATCCCCCCGAACGCGGGGAGGAACGTGCTGACGGTGCTCTGGACGATGCCGACGAGGAGCCCGCCGAGGACCGCGCCACGGAAGCTCCCGAGCCCCCCGAGGACGACGATGACGAACGCCGGGATGACGACCGCGTTGCCCATCTCGAGGCTCACGTTCTGGTAGCCCCCGAGGACGACTCCGCCGAACGCCGCCAGCGCCGCGCCGAACCCGAACACGAGCGTGTAGTACCGGTCGACCTCGATGCCGAGGTTACGGACCATCTCGCGGTCCTCCGAGCCCGCCCGGACCACCAGCCCGAACCGGGTGTAGCGAAGCAGCGCCCACGTGAGGAACGCGAGTAGCCCCCCCGCGACGATCATGAAGTAGTTGTACAGCGAGTACGAGAACCCGAAGAGTTCGACCGCCCGGTTCAGGGCGCCGGGCGGGGCGTAGAACTTCGGGTCCTTCCCCCAGACGAGCTGTTTGGCGTCGTAGATCATCAGGAGCAGCCCGAACGTGAGGAGTATCTGTGCGAGCTGTCCGCGACCGTACACCCGCCGGATGGACACCCGCTCGAGGAACCCCCCGAGGACGCCGACGAGCAGGGGGACGCCGACCAGCGCGATCCAGAAGCCGCCCTCGCCGAACCCGACGACCAGCGAGAACGCGAAGTACGCCCCCAGCGCGAGCAGCTCCCCGTGGGAAACGTTCAACACGCCCATCACGCCGAACACGACCGACAGCCCCGCGGCGACCAGAACGTACACCGTCCCGATCGTCAGCCCGTTCAGGAGTATCTCCAGCAGCTGTGTCGCCGACACCATCCCCGTACCCCGTCCTGTGCGGCGGTCCGTCGATAAGCCTGTCGGGACCCGGTGGGTGACGGCTCCGGGCACCGCTGTCGGGGCGTCCGACCGGCTCGCGACCGACCGAGGAAAGCGCGTGGCTCCGCAGAGGGTGGAGGCGCCGGCGATCGGACTCCCCCGGGCGGAGGGTCCGTCGGGTCCGGCTGCCTCGGACGTGCTACTCCTCGCTCGCATGGCATCCTCCCCGTCGTGAACGACGGGGTTTCCTCGGCGGGAGTCTCGGCTACGACGACTCTCCGGAGGCAACATTCCCGTCACTGTGGACGGTACTCGGGTCTGTGCGCTGTTCTTTGGGACGGTGAGAGCATGGTGGCTCCGACCATTTGTGGTCGTCCCACTCGAACCGCACAGGCCGGGCCATCGGCCTGACTGCCTGTTCTGCGTGCCGCTTCAGGAACGTCTCTGACGCCGTGAGGTCGGCGTGACCCTCGAACCCACATGGACAGGTGAGCGTGTCCTGATGCCGGATCGTCGGGTCTATCGAACCGCACTGCGGGCACTCTTGACTGGTCCAGGCTTCCGACCGGACTTCCACCGAGATGCCGTATTCCTCGGCGGTACGGACCAGTCGTTCGGTGGATTTCTTGAACGATCAGAGGTTGTAGGTCCTGATGTCGGTTTCGACTGCCGGTGCGTTTCCAGCACGTCAGTCAGGCCACCGATATACACCGTGTCGACGCCGTCTTCGTACAGTCGTTCCAGCAGGTCACGACACAGTGCTTCTCGAGCGTGGTCGCGGCGACGGGTTCGCTTGCGGTACAGTCGCCGGATACGCTCGCTACTGTATCGCCCTTTCGGTAGCTTGGACTGCAACCGGGCGATCTCTCGGGTCGTCTCGCGGAAGCGGTCGAACAGGTCCCGGCCCTCGTACGGATATTGCTCGCCGATCGTCGTGGTACAGGCGACGAGATCGTTCGCACCAATGTCCAGAGCGGCCTTTTCATCGGCCAGTGGAGTCGCCCGTGCATCGTCAGGAACAGTCACGGGTTGGGAAGCTCGGAAGGTGCTGTCAGTCTCGTCGTACCACAGGTCCAACCGGTCCTGTTTCTTGTAGTCGGGCCAATTCGGAACGCCAGCGATTTCCAGCCGGAGCCGCCCGGTGTGGCCGTATCTGTCGTTCAACTCGCTCCCGACCAGTATCTCAAGCCGGGACCGCTCGCCCCATTCGACGGTGTACGACGTGTTGCGAATGACGGTATTAAGTTGGCGTCCATCGTCCTCGTTGCCACGGAAGCCCGGGGCTCCGGATGGTGCGTAACAGACATGTTCGACTCGTCGTAATACTGGTCTTTCAGACGGAAAAACCCGCGCCACGCTTCGCTGTTCTTCGGAATGACTTGTCGGGTGGTGGACGCACCGATAACCCCTTTATATCGGCCTTCAAGGCTGCCTGTGTCGGCGTCCCATACGTCGTCTTCAAATCCGTCCTCGTCGTTGTACCGCATGAGGCGCTGATAATTGATCTCGTTCCAGAGCGCGGCGGAAGCGTCCAACAGGTCCCGTAGCAGTTGCTCACCACCGTTGGAGAGTGGTCGCACGGCGAACGTACTGGTACGCTTCACGGCAACCGACATTTATACGTTTAGCAGCGTGTTATAGAACGCCTCTCATGGAATTTATGAACCGGTTAGTACAGAGAATCTATGTGGCAGAGGGTCCAGAGCAGTCGCGGGTAGTGACCACCGAGCAGCGAGTGGGTAATTTTAATAGACATCTGTGTCCTGATGTTGCTACGCCCTCCAGTGGTTCTTCCCGGTCTGCTATCGTGGCTCTTGCAGGAGGAGTGTTTGTTACCGGCTGTCTCGGAGAGTTCGTCGGAGGGGCGCTCCAGGAGCGGTTCGGTGAGGCGTTGGTGGTGTTCCTCGCCCGTGCTGGGTCCTTCTACAACAGAGATCTCTGGGAGCACGTCAGTGATGAG
>PXRQ01000105.1 GCA_003022005.1 Halobacteriales archaeon QS_5_70_15 | reverse complement strand
AGTCTAAGTCGATCCACTCGGTATCAACGTCGAGGCGGTCGATTTCGGGCATTAGGGCATCCGAACACCGACCGCCTCACTCCTAACTTAACACCGCCGGTTGCACCTCCCCAAACGTTCAAATAGCCCCCTCGAATCATCCCTTAGCGACATGGACGAGAAGACCGAGGAGCTCCGTGAGATCTTCATGGACGTCACGGACGAGGACACCGTGACCGAGAGCCAGGAGGAAGGTCGCGGGTCCCTGGCGGACGACCAGTCCGAGGAGGACGTGGAGGCGGGTATCCGGGCGGTCGTCGAGGAGATGCGGGAGCGGTACGAGTTCGATACCGGCCTGGACGACGACGATCTCGTCCGTGTCGTGCGGGGCTACTTCGAGGGGGAGTCGGACACGGAGATCGCCGAGGCGATCGACACCGACCGCCGGACCGTCTTCCGGGCCCGGCTCGACCTCCAGCTGCTCCGGGACCGGGACACGGACGCCCCGTTCGAGATGGCCGACCTCCGCGACCTACTCGTCGACGACGTGCCGGTCTCGGAGATCGCCGAGCGGCTCGAGGTGAGCGAGTCGACCGTCCGTCGATACAGGCGAGTGCTCCGCGCCCAGCACGAGGCCCGGCAGGTCTCCGACCGGTTCCGCGCCGGGTTCGAGGACCAGTTCACCGACGCCGAACTCTCCGAGCAGATGACCTCCGAGGTCAAGCAGGACGGCCTCGAGGAGGCGACCGAGGGGATGGAGTCCGAGAGCGACGTTTCCTTCTAACCATCTTTTTCCGGTTCGGGCTTCCTCGGCCGCGCGAGGCGCGGCCTGCGGGAACCACTCGCCGCAAAAACATGGGTGAAAAAGGCCGCTCGGTCGGGCCTTCGGCTCTCGCTCGCGGCACAGTAGCCTTCCGCCCACCGCGGCCAGGCCTCCCGTCCACCCCGGACCGATCTCCCGTCGCCGCTGCCTTCAGTTGGCGGCCGCTCTCGATGGACACCGCCGGCACCCACAGTCCGAACCGCGTCCATCCGAGCCCCCTTGCTTGGTAGGGACCCTCCTGAGGGCGCCCCCGGAAGCAGATAGTGGTAGTTAAGTCGCGGCTGTAACAGTTGCCGGGTATGGAGACGCTCATGCTGAACCCCTCGGACGTCGTGGCGAACGCCCGGATGTCCGAGCTCATCCCCGCCATCTCGGACGCGTTCGCCGCCTACGAGCGCGGCGACGCGCAGATGCCGGCCAAGTCCTACATCGACCTCCCGCAGTACGACGGGGACTTCCGGTCGATGCCCGCCTACCTCGACGCGGGCGACTGGGGGGCCGCCGGCATCAAGTGGGTCAACGTCCACGTCGACAACCCCGACGAGTTCGACCTCCCGACGGTGATGGGGACGATGGTCTACTCGGACCCGCGGAACGCCCTCCCGCTCGCGGTCATGGACGGCACCTCGCTCACCCGCCTCCGGACCGGTGCTGCGGCGGCCGTCGCCACCGACCACCTCGCGGTCGAGGACGCCCGCTCGCTCGGCATCGTCGGCGCCGGCGTCCAGTCCTACACCCAGCTCGAGGGGATCGCCGAGATCCGGCCCATCGAGGAGGTCGTCGTTTCCGACATCGACGAGGAGGCCGTCGCGCGGTTCATCGACCGCTACGAGGAGGACTTCGAGGTGCGCGCCGGGTCGATCGAGGAGGCCGCCGCCTGTGACGTCCTCTCGACGGTGACGCCCGTCGAGGAGCCGATCGTCCCCCGGTCGGCGCTGGGCGAGCGCACCCACGTCAACGCGATGGGCGCCGACGCGAAGGGAAAACACGAACACGGCGACGGGACGCTCTTGGACGCGAAGCTCGTCATCGACGACTGGGACCAGACGACCCACTCCGGGGAGATCAACGTTCCGTGGAGCCAGGGCGTGCTCGACGAGGACGACATCTACGCGGAGCTCGGGGAGATCGTCGCCGGGGACGAGCCCGGTCGCGAGCCCGACGACGGGATCACCCTGTTCGACTCGACCGGGCTCGCCATCCAGGACGTCGCCGCCGCACACGTCGTCTACGAGCACGCACGGGAGAACGACAACGGGTACCCGTTCGAACTGGTCGATACCCGGGTCAGGTAGCAGTCGACACCGCCTTCCCGCTCGGCGCCCTACCGGGGCCACCACACAGCGGTCCTTCCTCGTCCGGGCGCTCTGGTTCCTCGCCGTCGGCTGGTGGCTCACGCCCATCGTGGTGAACGTCGCCTAGGCGCTGAACGTCACCGTGGTCCTCGTTCCGCTCGGGATCAAGCTGGTAAACCTCGTGCCGACGGCGCTCACGCTCGCCGAACCGCGGTCGCTCTCCGAGCCCGACTCCGCGCGCGGCCAGCGGTCGCTGCTCGTCCGCGCGGTCTACTTCGTCCTCGTGGGCTGGTGGCTCTCGTTCGTCTGGGCGAACGTCGCGACGCTCCTCGCGCTCTCGGTCGTGGGGCCCCCGGTGGCGTTCTGGATGTTCAACCGCCTGCCGTTCGTGACGTCGCTGTACCGGTTCCACGGCTAGATCGGACTCGTTTTCCCCGGCCGTTTCCGCGAGAGGCGAGGACTGGGTGACCTCGGAGACCTCCGTTCGTCGAACGAGCGGCCGCTTCCACTCCCGGGAGTGGTCGTGCCGGTATCGTCGGGCACGTAGCTCAGCTAGGACAGAGCGTCGGACTTCTAACCGCGATACGTCCGTGTCGTGGGGAGAGATCCGATGGCCGTGGGTTCGAATCCCACCGTGCTCGTGAACCCGCCGAGCGACAGCGAGGCGTGGTGAACGGATGGAGGTGGATTCGGACCCTACCAGTCGCAGCGCCCGAGCGGAGCGAGGGCGACCGTCTGGTTCCGGTTCGAATCCCACCGTGCTCGCTTCTGCGAACGACAGTGAGCGGAGCGAGCCGCGGAATTCGAATCCGGGAGGGCGCGCGCAGCGAAGCGAGCACGTCCGATCACGGTTCGAATCCCACCGTGCTCGTCGCATCACTTCTCGCGGGGCCGGTCGTGGATCCCGGGGGCCGCCCTCCGTCGACCAGCCCCGCCGTACCGCAAGGCGCTTTGCGGCCCGCTCCCTCGATCGATCGATGCCGCCCGGCTTCGAAGACGCCAAACGGAACGTGATAGAGACGCTCGAGGGGATCGACGAGGATGACGACTTCATCTTCGTGGCGAGCGAGACGGCCGGAGACGCCGGTGACGAACTCTCCATCCAGAGCCACGTCGGGTCCTCGAAGGACAACACGCCGTACGTGAACCTGGTGGGGATGCAGATGCTCCTGATGCACCGTCACTTCGAGGACTATCCGCTGGAGGAGGTCGCCCAGGACTGTTTCGGGGCCGCACGGATGATGTCGGAGGACGGCACGATAGAGGAAGGCTGACCGGTCGGGCCACGCCTCACGGTTCGCTCCGCTCGCCGTTCGGTAGCGGTCTCCCTGCGGTCGACCGCGCTACTCCTCGAACACGAACGTCCCGTCGCGCTGGATGACCTCGCCGTCGACCTCGATGAACGAGTCCTCGCTCATGTCGACGATCATGTCGACGTGGGTCGCCGAGTCGTTGCGCTCGTTGCCCTCGCCGACGGTGTCCTCGTAGGCCCGACCGGTGGCCATGTGGACGGTGTCGCCCATCTTCTCGTCGAACAGCATGTTGTACGTGAACCGGTCGATGTCGCGGTTCATCCCGATGCCGAGTTCCCCGAGCCGCCTCGCCCCGTCGTCGGTGTTCAGGATGCTCGTCAGCACCGCCCCGTTCTTCTCGGCGGAGTGCTCGACCACCTCGCCGTCCTCGAAGACGAGCCGCGCGCCGTTGACCTCCCGGCCCTGCTGGTAGACCGGCTTGTCGAACAGCACCTCGCCCTCGACGCTGTCGGGGATCGGCGCGGTGAACACCTCGCCGCCGGGGAGGTTCTTCTCGCCGTAGTCGTTCAGGCAGGGGTTGCCGGCGATGCTCATCGTCACCTCGGTCGTGTCCCCGGAGACGATGCGGACCTCGTCGGCGGGATCGAGTATCTCTACCAGCTGCTCCTGGTGCTCGCGGACCGCGTCCCAGTCCTTGATCGTGGCGTCCCAGACGAAGTTCTCGTAGGCCTCGGTGGACATCTCCGCGAGCTGCGCCTGCGCGGGCGTGGGGAACTGCGTACCACACCAGCGCTTCTCGAGGCGTTCGTCGAGCATCGGCTGGATCGCCCGCTGACGGGCGGCCGTAATCTCGGGGTCGACGTCGCCGGTCTCGGTCGCGTTCGTCCCCGCCCGGACGGCGATGTAAACGTCCATCTCCTCGTAGAGCGCCATCTGGTGGCTCGGGAGCTCGAAGTCCTCGGGATCCGATGCCCGCAGGTACGCCCGGGACGCCCGCGAGGAGCTGTCGAGCGACACCGGGTTGGCGCCCCGGGCACCGATCAGCTCGTGGAGCGCGATCACGAGCTCCTCCGCGACCGACGGCGCGACGATCACGACGTCGTCGCCGGCCTCCAGATCGACCGAGTGGTCGACGATGACCTCCGCGTGTTCCCGGATACGTGGGTCCATGGTCGCTACCTCGGGTGGTCGGTGGAAACACGTTTCGGAAGAGCGAGGCGCGAGCGAAGCGAGCCGCGAGCCGCAGGAGGTCGTAGCGAACGCAGGGAGGTCCCGACGGTGAACGGCGAAACGAGCCGCGACCGTCTCAGTTCGAGGTCGGCCGCGACCGGCCCTCGGTACCGCTGCCGTTCTCGTCGAGGACCTCTCGGTGTCGACGTGCCAGCGGTCGACGGACCGTTCGAGGTCGGCCAGCCGGTTCGAGACGTGGATCTTCAGGTCGTCGTCGTTGACGTTCACCTCGAAGACGTAGTCGTCGCGCGCGGCCCGGCGGACGTTCGCGCTGACGAGCTCGTTGTCGAAGTAGTACGGCGAGACCTGCGTCATCACCGTCCGGTACACCGTTCCCTCGACGGCCCGTATCGCCCGTCGGCTGGCCGAGTCGGCGGCGCGCTTGATGTAGTCGATCGACTCCCCGGCCTTCTCGACGGCCCGGTCGGGCTCGTCGAGGTTGTCGTAGGACTCGGTGAGCTTCTCGCCGGCGGCCTGTACGTCCTCGTTGGGCTCCTTCCCGGCACGTTCGCCCTCACCCTCGCCGACGGCGGCCTGCTCGGCGGTCCTCTCCGAGACGTCCTCGTCGAGCCGCTCCGCGACCTTCGGGCGCCACTCGTCCCACTCTGTCAGCGGCTCCTCGGGTATCTCGTGGCCCTCGTCGGCGAGGTCATTCAGCGTCCGCGTGACCCGCTCGCCGTGCTCGACGACCTCGGCCCACGACCCGCGTTCCTTGAATCCGGAGACGCTCTCTTCCATTCGCTCGCCGTGACTACACTACGAAGCATAATACGTCTTGTCGCGCGCTCGTCGGACGAACCAGGTAGCGGGCGTCCCACGTCGTCAGCGGCCGTATGTGACCCGGGTCGCCCAGCCGTCCAGCCGGTGCTTGACCCGGCCGAGCCAGGCGGCGGGCGAGACCTTCCGGAGTTCGGACTCGTCGACCTCGATCCGCTCGCCGTCGAACGGATCCCGCTCGTCCTCGGCCTCGCCGTCGTCGGCGACCTCGACCACCGTACTCATCGAACAGCGGCCACAGGCCTCGGCCTTCTTGCCTCCCATACTTGGAGGTGGGGCTGCCAGCCAGTTAACTTTTCCCACACCCGCGTTCGGAAACTCTTCCTACACCCGCGTTCGGACGGCCCGGCGACGCGGCGGTCCGGCGGCGTCGGTACGAACGCGGTATTTTATACGAACCGACCCGTTGGGACTGGTATGGGGCACGACACGCCGACGATCGGACACGGCGAACCGGGACCGGGTGGACGGTTCGCGTTCACCCCTGGGGGGACGGGCGAGGAGGTCCGGGCGCTGCTCGACGCGTCCGTCGAGCGGCTCCCCGCCTGCGGTCCATGAGGGACGCCGCCGATCCCGGGCGGCACCTCGACGAGACCCGAGAGGAGGAGAAGGGGGAGCCCGAGCCCCCGGAGTGGGACGACGAGTACCTCGACCACGTCCGGGACCGGGTGATGCACTCCTACGACCTCGAGAAGTCCTACCGGGTCCGGGGCGAGCCGTTCACCCTCTACGGGGACCTCCGGGTAGAGAGCCACAAGCAGTTCTTCCACCCGTCGCTGCAGTTCGGCCACTACCGGTCGCGGGAGTACCTGTTCGTCCGGCGGGCCGAGACCGTGGCCCGTCGCGACCTCGAATCGCTGGTCGAACTGGGACACGACCTGGCCGACGGGTGGATCGATCCCGACGAGGAGCACTTCAGCACCGAGTTCACGTTCGTGCTCGTCGTCCCGTCGATCCCCGAGGCGGTCCGGGAGTACGTCTCCGGGTTTCGCGACCGGACGCTCCTGAAGCACGGCTACTACGGCCACTACGAGGTGAACCTCCTGGTCGTGGCCCCCGACCGGGAGAGGACCGTCGCCAGCCGGGAGGCGGACGTCGAGGACGCCTTCCGGGTGTGGGAGCCGCTAGAGGCCCGAGAGCCCGGACTCGTCGAGCGGCTGGTCCGGCGCATCTGGCGGTAGCGGCCGGTCCCTGCTCCCGGCGTCCACGACCGGTGGACGTCGGCCGTTCGGACGACGAACTCGGAACGCGGACGGGGAATTGAACTTCCGGGCGGCGTAACCCCGTCCCGTGCGATGGGTGGTACTGGTGCTGGTCGTGGTCGTCTCGACGGCCGGCTGTAGCGGCGGGGGGAGCGGATCGGACGGTCCCATCGTCGCCGAGGCGTCGCCGGCGACGGTCGGGGGCGACGTGCTCTCGGAGACGGGCTACGAGCGGGTCTCGTCGACGAACGAGACGCTGAACACCTCCTTCACGCTCTCGATCCAGGGCGACGTCGAGGCACAGCCCACCTTCGAGGTGACGGCGACGGTCCATCGGGCCGTCTACCGGCGCTCGCTCCCCGAGGGCCGGGCGACGTTCGCCGTGCTCTCGGCACCCACGGTCAAGCCTTCCGAGGCGCTTGCCTCTCGGGTCGACCCGTTCGGCGACCGGACGGCGGCGGCGCTGGTGGCGAACGCGACCGGCCACGCGGTCTCGGGACTCGAACACCGGGAGAACCGGACGGTGACGATGCTCGGCAACGAGACGACGCTGCGCCTGTTCGAGGGGACGGTCGCCCGCGACGGCGAGGAGGCGGCGGCGACGGTCGCCGTCGCGACCGTCCGGGACGGGACGGACGAGATCACGGCCGCGGCCGTCTATCCCCGGTCGGCCGACGAGCGGGCGGCGGTCGAGCGGCTGCTCGCCGGGATCGAGCACTGATCGGGCCGGGGCCGCTCACCCGCCTGGCGGGAGAAACGAGTGATACGGATTGCTGGAGTTCCTTGTGCGCGAGCACGGACCCGTTCGGGTGCTCGCCGGTAAATCGTTACAGCGATCCGTATGATGCCGCGTGGAAACGGGGATCGCGGTCAGTCGTCGGACGGTTCACCGCCGTCGGCGGCCACGGCGCCCCGGTCCCGGACCTGCCGGATGTTCGAGACGCCCATGTACGCGATCGACAGGGCCAGTCCAACGAGCACCAGCGCGAGGACGATCTGGAGCGCCGTCGAGGCTTGGGCGACCAGCGTCGGGCCGCCCTCCCCCCAGTTACCCTGGACGAACTTCTGGTAGAGGTTCTGCCAGAACGCCAGGTACAGCAGCGCCGTCGTGGTGATCGTCAGCATGAACGCCATCGGCAGCCCGGTACTGATGAGCTGCTTGGACTCGTCCCAGTTGGCGAGCCAGACGGTCGCGACCAGCAGCGCCAGCGCCGCGAGCGTCTGGTTCGCGCCGCCGAACAGCGGCCAGAGGTCGGCCCACCGGCCGCTCGCGACCAGCACGTACGCCGGGACCACCTGGATGGCGGCGTTGACGTAGCGGTTCGTGACGACCTCCTGGGTCCCCGTCTCGGGGACGCCGACGATCTCCTCCAGCATGTACCGGCCGAGCCGGACCGCCGTGTCGGTGCTGGTCAGCAGGAAGCTCACCAGCACCAGTCCCATGAACGGCGCGGCCAGCGACTCGGGGATGCCGAAGCCGATGTTGAGGATGAGGCCGCCGCCGGTCGCGAAGTTCGGCAGCGCCAGGCCGATGCCGCCCCCGGTGGGCGTGGCGCTGTAGACCGCGACAGTCACGAGCGCGACCGTCGCCAGCAGCCCCTCGCCGAGCATCCCGCCGTAGCCGATGGCGCGGGCGTCGGTCTCCTTGTCGAGCTGCTTTGCGGTCGTGCCCGAGGAAACCAGCGAGTGGAACCCGCTGATCGTCCCGCAGGCGATGGTCACGAACAGCAGCGGGAACAGCGGTAGCGAGTTGTTGACGATGTCGCCGCCCCAGAACCCCTTGAACGCCGGCAGCCCGACGCTGAGCTGCCCGCCGGCACCCATGACGGTGCCGACGATGACCGCCAGCAGCGTCCCGCCGACGCCGGCGTACAGCAGGCTCGAGGTGAGGAAGTCGCGCGGCTGGAGCAGCACCCACACCGGGAGCACGCTCGCGATGAACCCGTACAGCAGGATCACGGGGATCCACGTCGCGATGTTGACGCTCCCGAGGACCGGCGGCAGCGGGCTCCCGCTCAGCAGCACGATCGTTCCGGCGGGGTAGTCCCCGGGCACCAGCGCGAGGGGGAACTGCACGCCGACCCAGACGCCGGCGAACACCATCGCCACGAACGCGACCACCCCCGGCAGGAACGGGAGGTCGAACTGGTACATGTAGGCGCCGAACACCAGCGCCAGCGCGATGTAGATCAGGCTCGCGGTCGCGGACTGTGGATAGGCGTTGAACACCAGCGCGATGACCAGCCCGAACACGGCCACCACCAGGATGATCGTCAGGAAGGCGAACCACAGGATCATGTCCTTCCCACGGTCGCCGACGTACTCGCCGATGATGTACCCGATGGACTTGCCCTCGTGCCTGACGCTCGAGGACAGCGCCATGAAGTCGTGGACGGAACCGAACAGCGGGTTCCCGATGGCGATCCAGAGGAACGCTGGGACCCACCCCCAGACCACCCCCGCGGTGATCGGGCCCACGATGGGTGCCCCGCCCGCGATACTCGAGTAGTGATGCCCCAACAGTACCGGCTTCTTCGACGGGACGTACTCCTGTCCGTCGTTGTACTTGTGCGCCGGTGTCTCCCGCTTCTCGTCCAGATCGACGAACTGCGAGAGGTATCTGGAGTAGCCCAGATACCCGATGCTGAACGTTACGAGCGTGAGTGCGACCAGCACTACTGCCTGAACCATGGTACCTTACCCCGGTTCACTATGGTTCCCCAGCGAGTATTAAACGTTACTCCGACGTATAACTCACTCTACACCGCTGCACCCGTTGGCGACGCCCGTGTGTGTCCACTACACAACCGATTCGTTCGAACTAATATACTATTTATTACAGGAAGTAGTATTTGAATACTTTCGGGCCGACGCATCTCCCGTTCACCCGAGCACGGACCACCCGGCGACGTCCGGAGGGCGTCGACCCGCCGGGAGCTCCGGGTCCCTCGAGAGAGGTCCGGGTCGCCCGAGTCCTCCCCCGGCGCTACCGATCTACCTGGCGGTCGGGTCGGTCCTCGCCTCGACGTCGAGTTCCTCGGCGACCGACTCCAGCAGGTCGCCCTTGATCTCCCGGACGCGGGACTCGATGGTGGCGACGACCGGCGGGTCGAGCGTCTCGCGGGCCTCGCGGACCCGTTCGCGCTCGGTTTCGACCCGATCGCGGAGGTAGCGCGCCCCACGGCCGTCCTCCCCGGGGTCCGGCTCGGGCGTCAGCCGGTTCATCACCAGCCCCGACACGCGGAGCTGCTGCTCGCGCAGCGACTCGATCGCCCGCCGGGTCTCCCGGACCGAGAGCTGGTCGGGGTTCATGACGAGGTAGAACGACGCCTCCTCGCGGAGGGTCTCGCCGGCGAACTCGAACTTCTCCTTCCGTTCGCGCAGCCGGGCGATGATGGGGTCGCCCACGCGCGTGCGCCGGGGCTCGCGGTCGCCCAGCGCCGCCCGCTCGAACAGCTTCACGCTCTCCTCGCGCTTGCTGAGCAGGCGGTCGATCCACCCACCGAGATATTCGGGAAGCGAGAGCAGCCGCAGGGTCCCGCCGGTCGGCGAGGTGTCGAAGACCACCCGGTCGTGGTCCCCGGCCCCGCGCATCACCTCGATGAACCGGTCGAACAGCGCCGCCTCGTGGGCGCCCGGCGTCCGGTGGGCGAGCTCGATCTGCCGGTCGATCTCGTTGACGATCGCCGGGCTCACCTGGTCGCCCATCGTCCGCTTTATCTCCATGAGATGCTCGTCGACGGCCTCCTCGGGGTCGATCTCCATGACCGAGAGCGAGTCGTACCCGTCGACCGGCGTCGGGTCGTCGTCGAACGCCTGGTCGAACACGTCGGCGGTGCTGTGGGCCGGGTCCGTCGAGACGAGCAGCGTCTCCGCGCCCGCGGTCGCACACCGGTGGGCGTAGGCGCTCGAAACCGTGGTCTTGCCGACGCCACCCTTTCCGCCGAAGAAGACGAACGTCCCCATTCCGTCGGTCCCCGCCATCAGAAGTGGTACTGCTGGCCCTTGCGCTCCAGCATCGACTCGCGGTCCCACATCCGCCGCTCCCAAGCCTCGAACTCGTCGACGAGGTACGGGAGCAGTTCGGCGGTGTAGTACGACACCGGGCTCGGGATGCCGAACGCGTCGGGGAAGCACGCGAGCATGAACGCGTCCTCCCGGTCCTCGGCCTCCTTCTCGATGAGTTCGTACGCGGGGTGGGAGATCATCCCGTGATAGAGCCCCCGGAGCCACTCCTCGAGCCCCTCCCGGAACGCCCGGATGCGCGCGGCCAGGTCCATGTCACCCGTTCGTGGGGTCGAGCGAAAAAGCGTATCGCACGCGCGTCGCCGCCGCACAACCGTCGCGGAGGCTAAGTGGGACACCGCCGTAGCGGGCCCAAATGAGCCTGACGGGCGACGATGGGATCCCGGTGACGGTCCTCAGCGGGGCGCTCGGCGCCGGGAAGACGACGACGCTGAACCACCTGCTGACGAACGCCGGCGGCCGCCGGCTGGCGGTGCTGGTCAACGACATGGGGGCGGTGAACGTCGACGCCGAACTGGTCGAGGCACGGGGGGACGGGATCACCGAACTGTCCAACGGTTGTATCTGCTGTGACCTCCGGGACGACCTCGAGGTCGAGGTGAGCCGGCTCGCCCGGCGGGGTGACTTCGACCACCTCGTCGTCGAGTCCTCGGGCATCTCCGAGCCCGCGCCGGTCGCCCGGCTGTTCACCACCGGCCCCGCGAGCGCGCCCTACCGGTTGGACACGCTCGCCACGGTGGTCGACGCGTCGGACTTCCGGTCGACCCTCGCCGACGGCGAGGTCGTCACCGTCGAGGACATCGAACGGACCCGGCCCGGCCAGGCCGAGAGCGAGGGCGAGGTCCGGCCGCTGTCGGACCTGCTCGTCGCACAGGTCGAGTGCGCGGACGTCCTCCTCGTGAACAAGTGCGACGCCGCCGGGGAGGCGGGCATCGAGGCGACCGAGCGGCTGCTGGAGGCGCTCAACCCCGACGCACGTCGCTACCGGACCACCCGCGGGCGGGTCGACCCCGACGTGGTGCTCGGTACGGGACTGTTCGACCACGATACCGTGAGCCAGACCGAGTCCTGGAAGCGGGCCATCGAACACGCCGAGGCCCACAAGGGCGACCACGGGGACGGGGAGGGTGAGGGTCACGCCGACGGCGACCACGGACGCGCGCACGACCCCCAGGCGACCTACGGCGTGACCTCGTTCCCGTTCCGGGCCGACCGACCCCTCCACCCCGGACGGCTCGCCTCGTTCCTTTCGGACCTGCCCGACTCGGTGATCCGCTCGAAGGGCATCGTCTGGGTCGCCGGGCGCGACGACGTCGCGCTGCGGTACAGCGGCGTCGGCCCGTCGTACCGGGCGGTGACGGTGCGCGGGAACTGGATCGCCGCGCTCCCCGAGGAGCGCCGGGAGACACAGCGGCGGATGCGCCCCGACCTGCCCTGGGACGAGGAGCACGGGGACCGCCGGACGGAGCTCGTGTTCATCGGCCGCGGGATGGACGAGGGGTCCCTCCGCGAGCGGCTCGCGGACTGCGTGCTCGACGACGAGATTGCGGCCGACCCCTCGACGTTCGAGAACCCGTTTCCCCAGGAGGAGGGCGAGGAACTGACGTTCGGGTAGTCCCCCGTCGGTGTCCCCGCCCCCGTGGATCCGGCGGTTTCGAACCGGCAGAACGGCCGGGACCGCTGGCTCGTAAGTCGGTCGTAGTCTTCTACCGGCGGTCTCCGACCCCGGTCGGATCGACGGTAGATCGCTACGACCGGTCCTCTCAGCAGGCGCAGCCGGTGGAGCCGATCGACCGCTCGAACTCCATCTCCTCGCCGCAGTCCGGGCAGTCCGGCGGCCCGTCGCCGGCGACGTCCACGTCCCGGAGCCGCTCGTCGCAGTCGTGGCACCAGTAGGCCCCCTTCGACTCGTTCTCGGTGACGTCCCCCCGGTTGGCCGACTGGGTCGACGCCTGCAGGGTCTCCTTGATCGTGTTAAAGACGCCCATGTCCGGTCGACCGGACGCGACGGTCTAAATCCATCCGGGGGCGTGCGATCGGAGCGCACAACCGTTCGCACGCGCACCGGCGTCCGCTACCGCCAGGCGGGCCACGAATCTCCCATGCGTTCGCGTCGGGCGCTCCGCCTTCCGTATAAAAGGGTGGAATAGTGGGGGACGGGAGTGATGCCGGCCCGGTGCGAAGCCGTGGCACGGACGAAACCGATGAGCGACCGACGCAACCGAACGATACCCGAACTGCTCGCGGAGCACGGGCCGGCGACCGGGCCGGCCCTCGCCGAACTGCTCGACGCCCACCCGCTCACCGTCGAACGGCGGTGTACGGACCTGCAGCGCGCCGGCCGGGTCCGGCAGGACACCGGCGGACGGTACACGATCTGGGAGGCGGGTCGCCGTGACACGGCCGTGCGGTCGGACTGACCCGCGAGCCGACGGCCTCAGGCCGCGTCCGCGACGGTCCGGAGCGCCCGCCGCAGTTCGCCGCGGCGCTTCCACGCCGCGAGGCGGTCTATCACACCGGGGCCGCCGACGGCGACCCGCGACCGGGCGGTGAGCCGGGTTCCCTCGTTCTCGGGGGCGTACGTGACGGTAGTTTCCAGCACCTCGAGCGGCCCCGACACCTGTTCGTATGCGATGCCGTCCTCGCGTTCGGCGAACCGGAACGTCAGTTCGAGACCGTAGCCGCCGACGGTGACGAGAGTCCCGTCGTCCGTCCCGGTCACGTCCCGCACCTCGAAGCTCCCCTCGGCCTCCATCAGGCCGGTCGGGGAGAGCACCGGGGCGACGGCGGCCGGCGGGACCTGCACGAACCGCGACACCTCCACCTCGCGCATACCACCCCCTACCGGTCACCGCGACAAAAGCAGGAGGGTGAGCCCGGCCAGCACCGCCGTGACGACGAGCGCGAGGTAGAACAGGTCGAGAAGCCGCTTCTCGGGAGGTATCTCGGCTCTGAGTTCGGGCCGGGCGTGCCACACCATCCGGTGGTACGCGGCGGCCGCGAGCCCGAGGAAGACGACCACCCCGGCACCGACCGCGATGTGGACCCGGAACCCCAGCGAGAGGCAGTAGACCGGGACGAACGAGAGGCTCCCGGCGAACGACAGGCCGGTCGCCACCAGGAACGGGACCGGGTCGACCCGGGTCCCCTCTCGGTTCCTGAACACACGGGCGCGTACGGACGAGTCGGCCATAGTACCTGCGCCCGCCGGGGACGACCGGGTCTCTGCGCCCGTCGAAGCCGACGTAGCGCCCGGCACGGACCGTCCCGAGTGGCGGTATCCGAACGCTCACGCCCCGGAAGCGACGCACACCGACGTGTGGGAACGCACCGACGAGTCGCCCTCCCCGCCGCGGACCCGAAGCTACGTAACCGTCCGGCCCGTCCGGTCCGGCAGTGAACGCCGACTACCACGTCCACTCCAACTACTCGGACGGCTCGTTCATCTGGTCGATGTGTCGGGCCGCCGAGGAGGCCGGCCTCGACGCCGTCGGCATCGCCGACCACTGCAACGTCTCGACCGACGACCGGCAGTCGAGGCGGAAGAAGGCGATGGGGTTCAATCTCGACCTGACCTACGAGCGCCGGCACGGGGGCATCGAGGCCGTCCGGGAGAGCTTCGACCTCCGGGTGTTCGACGCCGTCGAGATGGACTACGAGCCCGACGACGAGGACGCCGTCCGCGAGTTCCTCGGGGAGGCCGGGTTCGAGTACGCCGTCGGGAGCGTCCACGTCCTCGACGGGGTGAACGTCCACGTCGAGTCCCACTTCGCCCCCAAGTCGGAGGCCGAGCGGCGCGACCTCGTCGACCGCTACTTCGAGAAACTGGTCGCGCTCGCCGAGTCGGAGCTGTTCGAGATCGCCGCCCACCCGGACATCGTGGAGCGGAACCCGGCGCTCCGCGGGCTCGCAACCGAGGACCACTACCGCCGGGCCGCCGAGGCGTTCGCCGACTCCCGGACCGTCCCCGAGATCAACGCCGGCCGGGCGCTCGGCGACTACGGCCGACTCCACCCGAACGACGCGTTCCTCGACGTCCTCCTCGAGCACGGCGTCGGCCCCACGGTCGGGACCGACAGCCACGAGCCGGCGGAGATCGAACCGCGGGTGAAGCACGTCGAGGCCGAACTGGAGGAGCGGGGCATCGAGCCGGTCGAGGTCGTCGGGACGTAGCGGATACGACGGGCCGCGACGACGCCGGTGGGTCCTCGGGATCCAGGTGGGCCGTTCGGGTCCCGGTGAGTCGCCCGGTCTCGGTGAGCCGCTCGGAGTGGATACGGATGGATGCGGATGGATGCGGATGGATGCGGGTGGATGCGGGTGGATGCGGACGGCGGTGGGCAGTGATGGACTCCGGTGAAGTGTCGGCGGGCGCCGTTCGTCGCTCCGGCGCCCCGCTCCGACCCGTCTCGGCGGGTCGTTCCGACCCTTGTCAACAGTCGGCATACGACGCCGTCCGTCGGTATTCGGGGCGATATCAGAAGGTTTTATATAGAACCGCTGGCGATAACCAAGCGATTATGGCACAACAGCGTCAGCGCATGGGCGGACAGCCGATGTTCATCCTCGCGGAGGACACCGAGCGGACACGAGGGGAGGACGCGCAGTCCTCGAACATCCAGGCGGGGAAAGCGGTCAGCGAGTCCGTACGGACGACGCTCGGCCCGCGCGGCATGGACAAGATGCTCGTCTCGGACTCGGGCGACGTCGTCATCACGAACGACGGCGCGACCATCTTAGAGGAGATGGACATCGAGCACCCCGCGGCGCAGATGATCGTCGAGGTCGCCGAGTCCCAGGAGGAGGAGGTCGGCGACGGGACGACGACGGCGTCGGTACTGGCGGGACAGCTGCTCGTCCAGGCTGACGGACGAGGTGGACGACGACGATCTCGTCGCCGTCGCCGAGTCCTCGATGACCGGGAAGGGCACCGGCGACATCGAGGCCGACGCCCTCGCCGAGACCATCGTCGCCGCCGTCCAGCAGGTCCGCACGGACGAGGGCATCGACCGGGACAGCATCACCGTCCGGACCCAGACCGGCGCGTCCTCCTCGGCGACCGAGCTCGTCCAGGGGGTCATCGTCGACGAGGAGCCGGTCCACGACGACATGCCCCGCTCCGTCGAGGACGCCACCGTCGCGGTGCTCGACCTCGACCTCGAGATCCGGGAGTCGAACATCGACGCCGAGTACGACATCACGAGCGTCGACCAGCTCGAGGCCGCCATCGAGGCCGAGGAGGGCGAACTCCGAAGCTACGCCGAGAAGGTCGCCGACGCCGGCGTCGACGTCGCGTTCGTCACCGGCGACATCGAGGACCGCGTCGCCTCGTACCTCGCCAAGCAGGGCATCCTCGCGTTCGAGTCCGTCGGTGACAGCGACGCCAAGGCGGTCGCGAAGGCCACCGGCGCGAAGACCATCGGCTCGGTCGACGACCTCGGGGCCGACGACCTCGGCGAGGCCGACGAGATCCGCGTCGAGACGTTCGGCGAGGACGAGCTCGCGTTCGTCGAGGGCGGTGCCGCGGCGGAGTCCGTCACCGTCTTCGCCCGCGGCGGCACCGAGCACGTCGCCGACGAGCTCGAGCGCGCGCTGACCGACGCGCTGGACGTCGTCACCGCCGCCCTGGACAGGGGCGGCGTCGTCCCCGGCGCCGGCGCGACCGAGATCGCCATCGCCGACCACATCCGCGAGGGATCCGCGGGCATCGAGGGCCGCAAGCAGCTCGCCGTCGAGGCGTTCGCCGACGCCGTCGACATCCTCCCGCGCACGCTCGCGGAGAACACCGGGATGGACCCGATCGACGCGCTGGTCGACCTGCGCTCCCGCCA
>PXRQ01000104.1 GCA_003022005.1 Halobacteriales archaeon QS_5_70_15 | reverse complement strand
CGGGGTGCTGTTCGTCGGGGGCGTCGTGATGGGCGTCACGGGGTTCGGCTACGCGCTCGTCGGGACCGCCACGCTCGCGGCGCTGCTCGACCCCGCGACGGCCGTCGTCGTGATGATACTCCCGATGCTGGCGACGAACCTTCGGCTCGTGACCGAACTCGACCGGGAGTCGCTGTCGGCGTGTTTCACGCGGTTCCGACCGTACCTCGCGGCGGCAATCGTCGGGACGCTCCTCGGGATGGCGCTGCTCGACCGGCTACCAAGCCGTGCGCTCGCGCTCGCGCTGGGCGTCCTGACGCTGGGGTACGTCGGCCTGAAACAGCCGTACGTCCCCGTGCCGGGCCGGGCGGCCGCGACCGACTACTGCTTCCGCCCGACGGGACCCGCGAAGGCCGCCCTCGGCTTCGCCTCCGGTGTCGTCTTCGGGGCGTCGAACGTCGCCGTCCAGACCGTCGCGTACCTCGATTCGCTGGAACTGGACCAGTCGACGTTCGTCGGCGTGCTGGCGATGGTGTTGGTTGGAATCTCGGTCGTGCGCGTCGCGGCGGCGTGGCTGCTCGGTCTCTACGACGCCCCCGGCGCGGTGTCGCTCAGCTTCGGGTTCCCGTACCCGGCGTCGTTCCCGAACGAGGAGCTCGTCGACGCGGCCGAGACGGTGTTCGAGGCGGAGGGCGACCGGGCGCTGCAGTACGGCGGCGGCGACTACGCCGAGCGGCTGACCGACGCCGTCGTCGAGCAGGAGCGCGGCCGGGGGGTCGACTGCGCGGCGGAGAACGTCCTCCTGACCAACGGGGCGACCCACGCCATCGACGTGGTCTGTCAGACCTTCCTCGAACACGGGGACGACGTGTTCGTGGAGGCGCCGACGTTCATGGGGACGCTGAAGCTGCTCAACAACTACGGCGTCGACGTGACCGGCTTCGGAATGGACGGCGACGGCCTCCGGGTCGAGGCGGTCGCGGCGGCGCTCGAGGCCCGCGAGGCGGCCCCGAAACTCCTCTACACCATCCCGACGTTCCAGAACCCGAGCGGCACGACCATGTCGCTCGACCGCCGCGAGCGGCTCCTCGAGCTGGCCGAGGCGTACGACTTCCTCGTCCTCGAGGACGACGCCTACGGCCAGCTCCGCTACCGCGGGGAGCCGGTTCCCCCGCTCGCCTCGCTCGAGGGGTCCGGCCGGGTCGTGCGGGTCAACACGTTCTCCAAGACGGTCGCTCCCGGCGTGCGGTCCGGGTGGGTGCTCGGCGACGAGGGGCTCGTCGAGGAGGTCACCCGGATGCGGGCCGGCGGCGTGAACACGTTCTCCCAGAGCGTGCTCGGGTGCTACTGCACGGAGGGCGACTACGGGGAGAACGTCGCGGAGCTGCGCGCCCGCTACGAGGAGCGGTGCGAGCACATGCTGAACTGTCTGGAGCGGCACATGCCCCCGGGCGTCGACTGGACCGAACCCGCCGGGGGGTTCTTCGTCTGGGTGGCGTTCCCCGAGGGGGTCGACACGGAGGCGATGCTCCCGACGGCCACCGAGGAGGGGGTCACCTACCTCCCCGGCCACCTGTTCTTCCCCGACGACCGCGGCGAGGAGTGCCTGCGGCTCTCGTTCAGCCACGTCGGGCTCGAGGAGATGGACCGGGCGGTCGAGGCGCTGGCCCGGGCGGCCCGCCGGGAGATGTCCGCCCCCGGGGACCGGCAGGGCTGAGACCCCGAGCCCGCGTCGACCGGACGGGGGCTTTCTGGCTGGTATCGGTCGGTGTGGCACTGATCTCGTTGCCAAATGAACAGTGCCGGTGTCGTCGCCGGCAGGCTTGATCCGGAGGGGTCGGACGCCCCGCCGTGACCAGAACGCGCGAGCACGGGGAGCTCCTCCTGCACGGCGGCACCGTTCGCACCCTCGACGACGACCGGACGACGGCCGACGCGGTCCTCTTCCGCGACGGTCTGGTCGAGGCGGTCGGCGACGCCGAGGGCTGCCGGGCGGCCGCGACCGACCCCGGGACGATGGATCTCGACGGCCGGACCGTCCTCCCGGGGTTCGTCGACGCACACACGCACGTCTTCTCGGTCGGTATCCAGCGCATCGAGACGGACCTCTCCGATGCGACCGACCGCGCGGAGGCGCTCGAGCGGCTCTCGGCCAACGCCGCCGACACGGAGCCCGGCGAGTGGGTGCTCGGCTTCGGCTACGACGAGAGCACCTGGCCGGCGGGCGACCGGGACTACCTCACGCGGGAGGACATCGAGGCGGTGAGCGAGTCACACCCGGTCGTCGCCTACCGGGTCGACGGCCACACGGCCGGGCTCAACACGGCGGCGATAGAGCGGATCGACTTCGACGGCGTCGAGGACGACGTCGTCGGGGACGGCCGTCGGACCGGACGCGTCGTCGAGGCGGCGGTCGGGCGGGTCCGTGTCGCGGCCCACCCGGACGCGGACAAGCTCCGGCGGGCGCTGGCTGCGGCGGCCGAGCGATACCACGAACTCGGGGTGACCTCGGTGGGGACGATGGCGAGGCTCACCGCGGTCCGGGACCACGGCAACGTCCGCCACGAGGCGCTCCACGCCGCCCGACGGGCGGGCGAACTCGACTTGCGGGTCACCTACTACGTCCACGCCTCGCAGGCGGGGTCGCTGTCGGACCTCGAACTGTCGAGCGGGTTCGGCGACGACCGGCTCCGCGTCGGCGGACTCAAGACCTTCCCGGACGGGTCGCTCGGCGCCCGGACGGCGAAGATACACGGCGACTACGCCGACGCCCCGGGCGAGGACGGGCTGATGGTCCACGACGGCGACCGGCTGGAGGCGTGGTTCCGCGAGGCCGCACGGGCGGACCAGCAGATCGCCACCCACGCCATCGGCGGCGCTGCCATCGACGAGGTGCTCGACCGCTACGAGGCCGTGCTGGACGAGCGCGAGGACGGCGTCGAGCCGCGCCTGCGGATCGAGCACGCCGAACTGGCGACCGACGGGGCCATCGGGCGGATGGCCGACGCGGGGGTCGTCGCGAGCGTCCAGCCCAACTTCCTCAAGTGGTCGCGGGAGGGCGGGCTCTACGAGGCCCGGCTGGGTGCGGACGCGCTCGCGGCGAACAACCGGTACGCCGACATGCTGGCGGCGGGGGTCGCCCTCGCGTTCGGGAGCGACAAGATGCCCCCGGGACCGCTGTTCGGCATCCAGCAGGCTGTGACGGCCGGCCACGGGACACAGCGGCTGAGCGTCGACGAGGCGGTCGCCGCCTACACCCGCGGGGCCGCCCACGCCGAGTTCGCCGAGGGGGAGAAGGGCCGGCTGGTCCCGGGGTATCTCGGCGACGCGGTCGTCCTCGACCGCGACCCCTACGACGGCCCGGAGGCGGTCGCCGACTGCGGGGTCGAGGCGACGGTCCTCGGCGGCGAACTCGTTTACGAGGGCGAGTAGCCACGACCGCGCCGTGTCCCGGCTGCGGGGGAAGTGACAGCGGGGCACAGGGATTTAATACCTGCGGTCGGGTATGCGCCCCCAGTGAATTCGCGTACTGCCGCCGGACCGGGGACCGACGGGGAGCCGCTCCTGGACGTCTCCGGGCTGGTCACGCAGTTCGAGACCTACCGCGGGACGGTCGAGGCGCTCGACGGCGTCGAGTTGAGCGTGGGGGGCGACGAGATCGTCGGTATCGTCGGCGAGAGCGGGTGCGGCAAGAGCGTTACCGTCCGCTCGGTCCTCCGACTCGTCCGCGACCCGGGGCGCATCGTCGACGGGACCGTCCGGTACAAGGGCCGGGACCTGCTCGATCTCCCCGAGCGGGAGGTCCGCAACGAGATCAGGGGTCGGGAGATCGCGATGATCTTCCAGAACCCGACGAACGCGCTCAACCCGGCGTTCAGGGTCGGCGAGCAGATCGCCGAGGTCGCCCGCGAGGTGCGCGCGCTGAGCGAGGAGGAGGCCCGCGAGCGGGCGGTCGAACTGATGGACGACGTGGGGATCCCGGAGGCCGAGGAGCGCTACGGCGACTACCCCCACGAGTTCTCCGGCGGGATGAAACAGCGGGTGCTCATCGCGAAGTCGCTGGCGTGTCGGCCGAGCCTCCTCATCGCCGACGAACCCACGACGGCACTCGACAAGACGACCGAGGCACAGCTGCTCGACCTCATCGAGGAGATGTGCGAGGAGTACGGGCTCTCGGTGCTGATCATCACCCACGACCTCCGGGTGATCTCGCGGCTCTGCGACCGGGTGGTCGTGATGTACGCCGGACAGACCGCCGAGGTCGGCCCGACGCGGGAGGTCATCAACAACCCCGTCCACCCCTACACGCGGGGGCTGGTCCGGGCCATCCCCCGGATGGGCGACGAGTCCGAGCGGGAACTCGAGTCCATCGAGGGGACGGTCCAGGACCTCGTCGACCCGAACGACGGCTGCCGGTTCTACGACCGCTGTCCGCTCGCCACCGAGCACTGTCGGACCAACCACCCGCCGATGGAGGCGAAGCGACCGGCCCACGACCACCACGCGGCCTGCTTCGAGGTGGATCCGTCGTGAGCGGATCGAGCGACCCGTTCGTCCGGATCCGGGGGCTGGAGAAGCACTTCCCGATCAAGGAGGGCATCCTGAAGCGCCAGGTGGGGAGCGTCAAGGCCGTCGACGGGGTCGACCTCGACATCGCGCGGGGCGAGGCGGTCGGGCTGGTCGGCGAGTCCGGCTGCGGCAAGACCACCCTCGGGAAGTCGCTCCTGCGGCTGATCGAGCCCACCGGCGGCTCCATCGAGCTCGGCGGCGAGGACGTGACCGAGGCGTCCGGCGAGCGGCTCAACGAGCTCCGCCGCCGGATACAGATGGTCTACCAGGACCCCGATTCGAGCCTGAACCCCCGGCGGACCGTGACGAAGACGCTGGTCGAGCCCCTCGAGATCCACGACCGGACCGAGAACGCGGACCGGAAGGTCAACGAGATGCTCGAGCGGATGGACCTCGACCCGGCGACCTACCGGTCGCGGTTCCCCCACGAGCTCTCGGGCGGCCAGCGCCAGCGGGTGGGGCTGGGCCGGGCGCTGATGCTCGACCCCGACTTCCTCGTCCTCGACGAGCCGACGAGCGCGCTCGACGTTTCGGTGCAGGCCCGCATCCTCAAACTGCTGTCGGACCTCCAGGAGGAGATGGACCTGACGTTCCTGTTCATCAGCCACGACCTCTCTGTCGTCAACCACCTCTGTGACCGGACGGCGGTGATGTACCTGGGCGAGATCGTCGAGCGCGGGCCGACCCGCGAGGTGTTCTCCTCGCCCGCCCACCCCTACACGCGGGCGCTGTTCTCCGCGCTCCACCCCGTCGACCCCGACGAGGAGCGCGAGCGGGTGGAACTGACGGGGGACCCGCCGTCGCCGATCGACCCGCCGGAAGGCTGCCGGTTCCACCCCCGCTGTCACCGCCAGGAGGAGGTCGGCGAGCGGTGCATGGCCGAGCAGCCCGCGCTGGCCGAGCGCGAGGGCATCGAGGGCGACGGCCCCCGCACCGTCGCGTGTCACCTCTACGAGCCGGCGGTGGGGGACGCGGCGTCCGGGGGTGCCGACACGACCGGGGAGGGGACGGAGGCGGCGACGGACGGCGGGTCGCCGGGATAACCCGGGGATCACCCCCCGAACGACGCCGCGACGTCGCCGGTCTCCGCGAACCCGACGTCCTCCCGCTCGGCGAGCCCGGCGAGGAACCCCTCGAGGTGCTCCAGGAACGGCGCGCGACCCGCACACTGTGGGTGGAGGAGGAGAACGTAGACGCCGCCGGGTTCGTGCTCGGCCAGCCAGTCGAGTTCGGCCGCCCAGCGGTCGAACACCGCCCCCTCCTCGCTGTAGGCCACCCACTCGGGCCCGGAGACGACCGGGAACAGCTGCATCCAGTCGTCCCGGTGCCACACGTACGGCACCTCGATGAGGTCGGTCGGCTCGCCCCGGCGGTAGGGCTGCTCCACCGGCGTCTCCGGCGCCCCGCGGAGCCGGTAGGGCCGGAAGTCGTGGGCGGTGTCGCTCGAGTCCCACTCGAACCCGAGCTCGACCAGCAGGTCGATCGTGTGCTCGGAGAAGCCGCCGTCGGGGGTCCTGAACCCCCGGGGACGGCGACCGGTGAGGTCCCGGATCGCCTCGATCCCCCGCTCGATGTCCCGGCGCTCGGCCGCCCGGCTCTCGAAGGAGGGGAGCGAACGGTGGCTCCAGCCGTGGTGCTGGATCCCGTACCCGCGGTCCCAGACGTCGCCACAGACCCCCGGGAAGCTCTCGGCGGTGTGCCCGGGGACGAACCAGGTCGCCGGGACCCCGAGGCGGTCGTGCAGGTCGAGCAGCCGGGGGGCGGCCACGTCGGCGCCGTACACGCCCCAGGAGTGATAGCCGGGCATCCCGTTTGCCGTCCACGCCGAGACGGCGTCGAAGTCGTAGGTCACACAGACCGTCGCGTCGGACATATGCGCCGAGTTCATCGCTAGAAGAATAATATTACCGGGGCTCCCCGAACGCGGTTCGACGCCCGTCAACCCCTCCGCCGTACCGGTGTCACCAATGTTTAAGAATGCGGGTGGACAACGCGTTCTCATGTCACGCGAGAAAAACGGCGACCGGATCTGCGAAGACAACCGCAGACAGTTCCTCAAGGCCGTCGGACTGGGGGGGCTCGTCGGGCTGGCTGGCTGTACGGGTAACGAGCCGTCGGGGACCCCGACGTCGGGGGACGGCGGCGGCGACGGTGGCGACGGTGGCGACGGCGGTGACGGCGGTGACGGCGGCAGTACCGAAACCGAGGGCTCGAACGGCGGCGCCTCGAGCGAGATGAAGATGTTCATCAAGGCGAAGAACCAGCCGCTGACCCACCTCGACCCCCAGGCGATCAACGACGGGACGATGATCGAGCTGGGGACGGTGTACGACACGCTGCTGGACTACAAGAAGGAGGACCCGACGGTGATCAAGCCGATGCTGGCGACGGACTGGGAGCCGGTCAACGGCGCCCAGCAGTGGGTGCTCACGCTCCGTGAGGGCGTCGAGTTCGACGACGGCACGCCGTTCGACGCCTACGCCGCCATGCGGTCGCTCCAGCGTGCCAAGAACCTCGAGGCGGGTCAGTCCAAGCCCTACGCGTGGATCGAGAGCGTCGAGGAGTCAGGGGACTACGAGATCACCATCAACGCCGACGGCGCCTACGGGCCGGCGCCCGCCCAGCTGACCTTCGTCACGACGTCGATCATGAACCCGACGGCGCTCGACGAGCACCGGGACGAGGAGAACCTGGGCCACGAGTACTTCAAGACGAACGTCCACGGGACGGGCGCGTTCGACTTCCAGGAGTGGGACAAGGGCAACAAGTTCGTCGCGACGCTCGACACGGACAACTGGCGGTTCGACATCGACGACCCGCCGGCCAACCTGGTCATCCCCGAGGAGGCGAACATCGGGACGTTCCGCGGGGAGATCATCCGCGAACAGCTCACCCAGAAACAGCGCGTCGCGAAGGGCGACGTCGACGTCTCGCGGGACATCAACTGGACCAACACCCAGGAGATCGTCAACAACAACGACAACGTCGTGCTCTACGACGGGGGGCCGGACCTCTACGCCAAGTACGTCTTCATGATGTGCCAGCGCGAGCCGACGAGCGACGTCAACTTCCGGAAGGCGCTGGCCTACGCCGCCGACTACACGGGTATCGCCGAGGAGCTCTTCGGCACGGGCGTCCCGTGGGGGGTGCCGTGGCCACAGGGTATCCCGTTCCGTGTCACCGAGGGCCAGTACCGACAGAACATCGAGAAGGCCAAGGAGTTCCTGCAGAAGAGCAGCTACGACGGCCGCGAGCTGAAGTTCCGCTCGATCAAGGGGTCGACCAACGACAAGGTCGGCTCGGCGCTGGTCGCCAACTTCGAGCAGATCGGCGTGAAGATGAACCACGAGGACATCCCCTGGTCGAACCTCTACGAGCAGCTCACCTCCGCGGAGACGATGCCGGACCTGCTGATGTACAGCGGGTGGCCGGACGTCGCCGACCCGGACGGGCCCGCGGTCCGCTACTGGAGCGAGTACTGGCCGCCAAGCGGCTGGAACACGGCCTACTACGCCAACGAGGAGTACGACGAGCTGTACATCCAGGCGCGGGAGTCCGGCGACCGCCAGAAGCGCAAGGAGCTCTACCAACGGATGCAGGAGATCCTCATCGACGAGGTGCCGATCATCTGGCTCTACCAGGAGAAGTACCAGCGGGCAATCAACGCGAACGTCCCGAACTACAGCTACACGCCGGGTGACTTCAACTACGTCCCCGCCCACCAGTTCACGAAGAACGGGTAACGGGTAGCGACCCACCGCTCACACCGTTCGAATCAGATGGATTTCAAGAGTTACCTGGTGCGCCGGCTCGTCGCGATGGTGGTGACGTTCTGGGGCATCCTGACGCTCGTGTTCGGCATCTCCCGGGTCGTCCCGGGGAACCCGGCGGCGGTTATCGCCGGCGCGAAGGCCACCGAGGAGCAGATCCGGGCCATCCGCGAGGACTACGGGCTGAACGACCCGCTCCACGAGCAGTACGTCGACTTCATGTACGACCTGCTGGTGAACCAGGAGATCGGGCAGTCCGTCGCGACCCAGCGGCCGGTCGTCCAGGAGCTGGTGCTGCGGTTCCCGACGACGTTCGAGCTGACGACCGGGGCCGTGCTGTTCGCGCTCGGGGTCGGCATCCCGCTGGGCATCGGGTCGGCCATCTACAAGGACGAGGCGCTCGACCACGGCTCGCGGTTCATGGCGATCAGCGGCGTCTCGGTCCCGCAGTTCTGGATGGCCATCCTGGCCCAACTGCTGTTCTACTGGCATCTCGGCTGGCTCCCCTCCGGCGGGCGGTTCCCCGACGGGATGGTCCGGCCGGCCGAGGTGACGGGGCTGATGCTGGTCGACAGCATGCTGTCGCTCCGGCCCGACGCGTTCCTCGCGTCGCTCGAACACCTCGCGCTACCGGTGGTCGTCCTCTCGCTGGGGACGCTGGCCCAGACCACCCGCATCACCCGCTCGTCGATGATCGAGACGCTGAACCAGGACTACATCGAGTGGTCGCGGGCTCACGGCTTCAGGACGAAGGTGATCATGCTCAAGCACGCGCTGCGGAACGCCATCATGCCCGTGATCACGGCGGTGGGACTGTCCTACGGTCTGCTGCTCGGCGGCTCGGTCGTCATCGAGATCGTGTTCAACATCCGCGGGCTGGGGCTGTTCCTCTACAACGCCGTGCTCACGACGGACTTCAACGGCATCCTGGGCGTGACGGTCGTCTTCGCGATGGGGTATCTCATCGTGAACTTCCTGGTCGACGTGGTCCACACGTACGTCGACCCCGAGGTGGAGGTGAGCGGCTGATGGCGACCGGGGACGCCACCACGGGAGCCGAGTCGTTCCGCGAGCGTCACCGGGGGCTCATCGAGGCGCTCCGACAGGCCGCCTACATCCTCGGCAAGAACCGACTGACCATCGCGGGCATCCTGATGGTGCTGTTCGTGGTGTTCGCGGGGCTGGCGGCGCCGGTGCTCGCGCCACACCCCGAGGACGTCGGGTCGGTGACGAACCTCGACCAGCGGCTCGAGGGCCCCTCTGCCGAGCACCCGTTCGGCACTGACGAGCTCGGCCGGGACATCTTCACGCGCGTGCTGTACGGCGCGCAGATATCGATCCGGATCGCCGTCTTCGTCGTCGGGTCGGCGCTGGCGATCGGTATCCCCCTCGGTCTGATAGCGGGCTACGTCGGCGGGCGCACGGAGATGCTCATCATGCGTGTGACCGACGTGTTCGTCTCGGTCCCGCGGTTGATACTCCCGGTCGCGGTCGCCGGGGCGCTCGGACCGAGCCTCCGGAACGTGATGCTCGCGCTCATCGTCACCTGGTGGCCGTGGTACGTGCGGCTCCTCCGGAGCGAGGTCAAGGAGGTCAAGGAGGCGGAGTACGTCCAGGCCGTCGAGGGGCTCGGGGCGAGCAGGATCCGGATCATGTTCAGGCACCTGCTCCCCAACAGCGTCACGAGCCTGCTCGTCCAGGCGACGATGGACATGGGGTGGGTCATCCTCGTGGCCGCATCGCTCTCGTTCATCGGCATCGGGGCCTCCTCGCCCACGCCGGAGTGGGGGCTGATGGTCGCCAACGGCCGGGAGTTCATGCCCACCCACTGGTGGTACTCGGTGTTCCCCGGGCTGTTCATCTTCGTCCTCGTGATGGGGTTCAACCTCATCGGCGACGGGCTGCGGGACATCCTCGACCCGCGCTCGCGGATGGAGTGACACGCCACCCCTTCTCGGTCCCTCTCGTACGCCCGGTCGACGTTCCCGCGGTCCCGACCGTCTCCCGCCCCGGATCGTTCGAACCGGTTCCCGAACACGACGGACGGGTCGGGACTACGGGCTCGCCGTGACCCGTCTGGCGTGACTGTTTCCCGCTCGGGACCGGCGACCCGGTGGCGGACCGACCCCGCCGGTCAGTTGAGTTCGTACCGGGCGATCGCGTCCGTCCCGCACTGCGGACAGTCGCGCGCTTCGTGCTCGACCGTGCGACCACACCGCCGGCACTCGGCGTAGACACCGGACGTCCGGTCCCCGCCGAGGAGGGTTCGAAATCGGCCGAACACGCTCGTCGTGGTGCTGGACGTCCCCCCGTCCGCGAACAGCTGTTTCACGTTCATGGCTGGCTTTCCCCGCGTGCCCGTCACACGATCCGAGAGCGGCGGTGAGCGACGGGCCGTGCCCGGAGGCACCACCGGGCTCCCCCCGCTCCCCGCACCCGCTTTCCGTGTGACCGGGCGCTCGGTCACGCACACCTTCGGACGGCATCCAACTAAACGGGGCGTAGCGTTCGGACCGTTGGAGCGAGTTCGAATCGTTCGCTCGGGGTTAACGAGGGGTTCAAACCGGGTTAACGGGTGGTTAACCCGGGGATTCCGGAACTCCGCCGGGGAGAATCCCGAGGAAAATCGGCGGATCGCCGCCCTCGAAGGACTGACGCAGGTCGGCACCCTCGAGGGGCCGAACGCGGACCTCCGTATCCCACGTTCCGTCCGGTCGCGTCGTTCGCGACGAGAGGCACCACCGGAGACGTCCCGAGGTGTGGGCCGGTCCCGTGATAGGGTTTGATTACACCGTCGGGAGAGGGCGGCCCATGGACACGGCCATCGTCGACACGACGCTACTGACGTTCGCCGACGGCTCCCCGGGTGTCGTCGAGGACGGCGCGGTCGCCATCGCCGGCGACGAGCTGGCCTACGTCGGTTCGGTGGAGGGGTTCGACCCCGGCGATGCCGAGAAGGTGATCGACGGCTCCGGCCTGGTGACGATGCCGGGACTGGTCGACGCGCACGTCCACAGCAAGCACACGCTGCTGCGCGGGGGCGCCCAGGACGTGCCGGAGATCGAGTGGATGAACCGTGCGCTCGGGCCGCTCTCGGCCGCCGCGACGCCGGAGGACCGTGCTGCCGGCGCGCGGCTGGGGGTCCTCGAGGCGACGCTCGCGGGCGCGACCACGATCGGCGAGTACGCCGACCACGTCGGTGACCTCGTCGAGGCGGTCTACCGGCCGTTCGGGACCCGCGTCGCCGCCATCGAGACGATCAACGAGGTCCGGGAGGACCGCTCGGACCTCGGGCCGCGTGACCTCTACGAGTTCGACCGAGACCGGGGGGCGGGCGCGCTTTCCCGCGCGAACGCCCTGTTCGAGGACTACGGCGACGACCCGCTGGTGGAGCCGATGTACGGCCCGCAGGCGCTGGACATGATCTCGCCCGACCTGCTCGAGCGGGTTCACGACGCGGCCCGCGAGCGGGACGCGCTGGTCCACATGCACGTCGCACAGGGCGAGCGCGAGGCGATACAGATCGAGGAACGCTACGGCGCCGAGGAGACCACGGTGTCGGTGCTCGAGGACCTCGGCCTGCTCGGGCCGGACCTCCTGGCGGCCCACTGCCACGGGACCACCCCGGGGGAGCGGGAACGGATGGTCGATGCCGGCGCACGGATGGTCGGCTGTCCGAGCTCCATCGCCGCCATCGACGGTATCGTCCCGCCGATGGCTCACTACGCCGATCTCGGCGGGACCGTCGGGCTCGGCACGGACCAGGCGCCCGGGCCGGGCCACCACGACACCTTTCGGGAGACGCGGACGGCGGCGGTCCTCTCGAAGACGGACGCGACCGATCCGACCGCGATGCCGGCCTGGGAGGCCCTCTCGCTCGCGACTGTCGGCGGGGCCCGCGCGCTCGGCATCGAGGACCGGGTGGGGACCCTCGAGGTCGGCAAGGCGGCCGACGTGATCACCGTCGACACGACGGCGCCGGCGGTCGCGCCGACCGTCGACCGGCCGTTCCACACGGTCGTCCCGAACCTCGTCCACTCGGCGACCGGGCGCG
Organism: Halobacteriales archaeon QS_5_70_15; assembly: GCA_003022005.1. The sequence goes on along the minus strand of PXRQ01000104.1, from coordinate 24,475 downwards.
AGGTCCGGGACGTGTTCGTCGCCGGCGAGCGGGTCGTCGCCGAGGGGGAGTTCCTGCCGGCCGACGCGAACGCCATCGTCGCCGAGGCACGGGAGCGGGCGACGGACCTGTTCGAGCGGGCGGCCGACGATTGGCGGGCCGCCGGGTCCGAACTCGTCGACCACGCCGACGCCGGACGGCTCTGATAGCGATCGGCAGACGTAGCTGTAGTTTCTGCCGACATATATCAAATATCTCGTACAATCCGGTGCTGGATACAGCGCACGCATTCAACACTCGATGGCTGTCAGTCCGGAGCAGGATAGCGGATATCCGTCCCAACAGGAGGCCTCGACGCATGGGTTCGCCCGTCGTCCGCCATCGTCATCGACTCACCCCCTCCGTCCCTGTTCGCCGGTCGCGGACCACTTCGATTCCTCGCCAGACGAGTATCACACAGATCGTCACATAGGCCAGCAGGAACAGGCCCAACAACGGGACGACTCCTTGCAACCCCCATACGACCGCGATGAGCACACCGAGGCCGATCATCCCGCCGGCGACCTTCACCGCGAGCCGTTGCCCCCGATCGAACCCCAGGGCGCTATCACGTCCCAGCAGCGTCGGCAGTATGATACTGGTCGCCGCGAGACCAAGCGACGCGGTGATGATGACCCCTCCGAAGAATCCGGCCATTCCGTAGGCGAACCCATCACTCCCCGGCGGCGGTGGCGGCATCGCTATCAAACGGAACACGGTCGCCGCCGCGGTCCCTCCCCCGATGACCACGAGCCCGATCTGCACGGCTGCAGAAGTGTTCGCTTTTGTGAGTGACGTCACGTTTCGATACGCGTTCGTTTCCCGCCAGCCGTCGTAAGACGTCCGGAAACTCAAATAGCGGTTTCAGGGTCCGCGTGGTGGACTATCCTGTCGACGCGGGGGGTTCGATCACCGATCCGCCCGCCGTGCGATCTCCCGGTGGAGTGGTACGCGGCCTTGCGTCCACCGTATCCAGGCCAGCAACAGTAGGTATGCAAGGAGTACCTTCGGGAATCCATGAGCATCAATAACTCCCAGTACCGCGGGAAGAGAACCGGTCTTTGCAAACACGACAGTTCCGGAACCGGGTCCCGATGGGGGCCCGAAGAGGACGCTACCGAGAAACCATATTCCCAGGTGCACTCCCACTGGGAATCCCAGGTCACCGGTGTGAACGTGGAGTAATCCGTAGACCAGACCGACCAAGACCAGATCCAGTACTCGTATGGCCGTCGGCAGGTCGTGTGTCACGACGTAGAACAGCAGCCCTACCAGGAGGCCGCCAGCCACCGCTCGCGACGGGGTCACGCCCCGGCCGTGCAGCCCCTCGGCAGCGTTCTTGAGGACAACACGGAAGAAGACGATCTGCTGGATCGCCGCGCTTAGTGCTAACGTAACGAAAAGGAACGCGAATCCGACATGGGGATCGGAGCCCATCGGGTCGATCGTGATCCACCCGACAGCGGCTGCGATGGCATTCCATGCCAGCAGGACGAGGAGAACTGCCGTGAACCCGCCGACGAGACGCTGGAACCAATCCCTCGAGAAGCTAACTCCACAGTTCGACAGGGAGAGGCGGTCGATATACCGGGTCCAAAAGACCATCGCCACGATGAAAAATGCGACACGGATGAGCGCCACCGCGAGACGAGCAGCGGGCACGTCCACGGGCGGGACGGGCTCGATGACATCCAACACGATACGGATCAACACCCGTTGGCTCAACATCCACAAGATCAGCACGGCAAACAGGACGCGCCACGTCGCCCGAAGCCCAGTGTCGGACGCTCCCCGGACGATAGCCGACAGTTGTTCCGACGGTCCCTTGGACCTCGATTCGTTTCCGCCACCAGACGTGTTCCCCGCTGCATCCGTGACCTGTTAGTTCTTGTGATGATATCGGCCGGTATTGGAGGATCGAATCCTGCGAACTTTGCCGGGGCGTTCACCAAGCTGTAGCGCGGAGGCCCCGGCCTCAACGAGCGAGCAACGCGAGCGAGTAGGCCGGGGCCTCCGCGCTACCGCTCGGTGAAGGACCGCCTCGACGCGAGCGAGGACGTCCTCGATAAGCACTACGACCGCCGGTCCGAGCGCGAGCGCTCCGAGCAGCGTACACAGTACCTTCCTGACCTATGAGGATGAATCGAGTTCCCAGGGCGTCGGCTCCCCGGTCTCCGGTTTCCCTCAGGGCTCGCTTCCGTACAGCCTCCCCAAGAACCACGGTACGGCTCGAGGGTTGGTTTGCCTTACTACCCCGACGGTGGGTTAGAGTTCCAGTCATCACAACTGTCGGCTGGTCCCGTCCTCGACTCACGAGAAGATACCGTGTCCACGGCCACTCGACCGATATCGTACGCAATATCGTCCGCACGACAAGCTGAAGACCGCTCTCGACTACTGTGGCTTCGACGAGTTCGAGGAGACGACCGTGGGACTACTGGACGTCTCCGGGGGCGGCTTCCCGACGCCCGCGCTCGAGCACCTCCGGTCGGTGGCCCGGGCGCTCGATGCCTGGGTGCTTCCACACCAGGTCGCGATCCCGAAGGCCCACGGCGCCTCCGAAGACGGGGGTTGATCGACGAGGGGATGGCCGAGCGGATCGAACCCCTCGGCACGGAACTCGTCGACTACGCCGGCGTCGAGTCGTATCCCGAAACCACTGCCGCCCGCGCCGTCCCCACGGTTGATTGACCGTCTCCGCCGACAGCGACTCCCGTCAGCACGAGATCGAAACCCGGAACGCATCGGCCTGCCCGGTCGTCCGGGCGATCGACCAGGTCGGCACCCCCTGGCGCATGAACGTCGTCCACGCCCTCGAGGAGGGCGAACGACGGTTCAACGAGCTAAAGCGGGCGACTGGTGCCCGGTCGAAGACCCTCTCGGACGCGCCCGAGGAACTGGTCGAGAGCGGCGTCGTCGCCCGCCGAATGGAAGAGGACGCGCCGGTCGCCGTCTACTACGACCTCACCACGAAGGGTGAGGAACTCCTCGGCGCGCTGGACGACCTGAACGAGTGGGCGCGGGACTGGGGAGAGGGGTTTCCGGAGGAGGAACCCCATCGGTTCCCCAGTCCGTGATCCACCCTGGAATATTCGAAGCGATACCCCTGCCCTCGGTCGTTCGAGCTAGTAACCGTCACAGCGCCGGGCGTCCCGAACTTCGACGCGAATCCGAGAGGACAGTGGAACGACGGGGGAATTTAGCACTGTTGACCCAGGGGAGTATCCCTCTCGTGCAGTTCGACATCTGCGAGACCCCGGTGAGAGGACTGACGGAGCAACCACGGTTCCGCCGTCGGAGGCCCACGTCGCCAAACGTATTCGAAAACGGTAAGGTTCCGAGCCGGCGCTCCGAACTCCGGCAGCAAGCCGACTACGGCTACGGCGACCTCGACGAGGACGTCGATACCCCTCTCTCAGGTACACGACAGTTCGTCTCCGAGATGGAAACACTCTGTACAACGTCGGAGTAGTGATACCGGGCTACTGGATCGTGGATCGAAAACGCCTCACGGCGCTCGTCACCGAGCGAATCGGCGATTCTTGGGGGCTGCGAACACGACAGGGTCGCCCGGTCACGAGCGATTTCCGCTCTCCCGAACGGCAGCAGGCCTCGCGGGAGCGGTCCGTCCGAGGGCGTTCACTGGCGTCCCCACGCCGGCCGGGGCCGCCACGCTCGACTCTGACTGTCTCGAGACGCGCCTCTCGGACGGCCTCCATCGTTCCCTGACTCGAGTCCCATACTACAGCGGCGCCCGTGGTCGGCTGGGGACCGACCCACCCTACAGGCCTACTCTTCTCGAGTCGGCTCCACGTCGAGGGAGCCGGCTATCGATTCCAACTCGTCCTTGGTGAAGGGCCCGTCGCTCGCCGCCGCCTCCGTCTCGCTCGCCTCCACGCGCCACCGGATGCCCGCGCGCATCTGCGACGTCGACGGCGAGGGACCGGCCTCGGCGTCGTACCCGACCTCGTCCGCGATGGCCCCGAGTTCCTCCTTTGTGAACCGGGCATCCACCTCGCGCTCGAACCGTCCAACCCTCGCACGGATCCGGTTTCGCAACTCGTGAACGGTCGGACTCATACCGGGGGGACGACGACCGTACCCCTATACGTTGGGATGCGGGCTCGGTCTCGTGTCGGATCTCCCGTTCGGCGCGCGAAACCTCGAACCGAACGAGCCGGCGCGCCCGTTCCGGAGCCCGGACCCGTCCCGTTCCGTACTCCTTTTGCCCGCCCCGCCCCGACCGGTGGGTAGATGGCCCGGTACCACATCGAGACGTACGGCTGTACCTCGAACCGGGGCGAGAGCCGGGAGATCGAGCGCGGACTCCGCGACGCCGGGCACCACCGGGTCGACGGGCCCGACCGGGCGGACGTCGCGATACTCAACACCTGCACGGTCGTCGAGAAGACCGAGCGGAACATGCTCCGGCGGGCCGAGGAACTCGCCGAGGAGACGGCGGACCTGATCGTCACCGGGTGCATGGCGCTCGCACAGGGCGAGCGGTTCCGCGAGGCCGGCCTCGACGCGCAGGTGCTCCACTGGGAGGAGGTCCCCGCCGCCGTGACGAACGGCGAGTGCCCGACGGCAACCCCGGACGCCGAGCCCGTCCTCGACGGCGTCGTCGGCATCCTCCCCATCGCCCGGGGCTGCATGAGCAACTGCTCGTACTGCATCACGAAGTTCGCGACCGGGCGCATCGACTCCCCGCCCGTCGAGGCGAACGTCGGGAAGGCCCGCGCGCTCGTCCACGCCGGCGCGAAGGAGCTTCGCGTCACGGGCCAGGACACGGGCGTCTACGGCTGGGACGAGGGCGAGCGGAAGCTCCCCGAGCTGCTCGACCGGATCTGCGACGTCGAGGGGGAGTTCCGGGTGCGGGTCGGGATGGCGAACCCGGGCGGCGTCCACGGCATCCGCGAGGAGCTGGCAGACGTCTTCGCGCGCAACGAGGAGCTCTACGACTTCATCCACCTGCCGGTCCAGTCCGGGAGCGACGACGTGCTCGCGGACATGCGCCGCCAGCACCGCGTGGGGAAGTTCCGCGATATCGTCGAGACGTTCGACGACCGGCTCGATCACTGGACGCTCTCGACGGACTTCATCGTCGGGTTCCCCACCGAGACCGACGCGGACCACGAGCGATCGATGGATCTCCTCCGGGAGGTGCGTCCCGAGAAGGTCAACGTCACGCGCTTCTCGAAGCGGCCGGGGACCGACGCCGCCGAGATGAAGGGGCTCGGCGGCACGCTGAAAAAGGAGCGGTCGAAGGCGATGACCGACCTGAAGATGGGGGTCGTCCGCGAGGCCCACGAGTCGATGGTCGGCTCGCGCCACCGCGTCCTCGCCGTGGAACCCGGTACCGGCGACTCGGTGAAGTGCCGCGACGGGGCGTACCGGCAGGTGATCGTCCGGGACGCGGACGAGCACGGCGTCGAGCCGGGCGAGTTCCTCGAGGTGGAGGTGACGAGCGCGGAGTCGGTCTACTGCTTCGCCGAACCGGTCGGAGCGCGGCCCGACGCCGACGCGGCCGTCGCCGACGACTGATACGACCGTCGTGCCGATTCACCGGTGAGCCTCCGACCGAGGCAGTCATCGGCAACGGACGACACAGCCCGTAGGAGCCGACCGCGACCGCGGACCCGGCGAGCGGACGCCGCGGCACGGCCGCCGGGGGGTTTTAGTTCCGGACGGCGTGGTCGGCCCATGCCGACCCCCGACCACCGCGTAGCGGCCACCGACGCGACCGTCCACCACGACTGGGACGCCGACCGCGATCCGGTACTCAGCGTCGACCCCGGCGACGTCGTCCGCTTCGAGTGTCTGGACGCGACCGGCGGCGAACTGGCACCTGGCGCGACCGTGGAGGACGTCCGGAGCCGCGACTCCCCGGGCCACGCCATGACCGGCCCGGTCGCGGTCGACGGCGCCGAACCGGGCGACGGCCTCGCCGTCGAACTCCGCTCGGTGGAGACCGGCGACTGGGGAGTCACCTACGCATACCCCGAGGAGCGGGAAGCGGGGTTCCTCCCCGAGGCGGCCCCCGACGGCGCGATACACCACTGGGAGCTCGACGGCGACGTCGCGACCTTCGAGGAGGGCGTCGAGGTACCGATCGAACCGTTCCCCGGGAACCTCGGGCTCGCGCCCGCCGAGCCGGGGGCGCTCTCGACGACCCCGCCCCGGGCCGTCGGGGGGAACCTCGATCTGCGGCACCTCGTCGCGGGGGCCAGGCTCGAACTCCCCGTCGAGGTCCCCGGCGGCCTGTTCAGCGTCGGCGACGGCCACGCGGCGCAGGGCGACGGCGAGGTCTGCGTGACAGCCATCGAGTGCCCCACGACCGTCGACGTCCGGTTCGAACGCCTCGAGGACTCGCCGGCCACGCCCCGGTTTGAAACCCCCGGCGGAGGCGCGTGGCGGGAAGGGCCGGCCATCGGAACGACCGGTATCGGCCCGGACGCCGAGGCGGCCGCACGAGACGCGCTCTCCGCGATGCTCGACCGATTGGAGCGGCGGGGCTTCGACCGCGTCCGCGCGTATCTGCTCTGCTCGGTCGCCGCCGACCTGCAACTCTCGCAGGTCGTCAACGACCCGAATCGGACGGTGGCGTGTCGGCTCCCGACGGGCGTCCTCGGCGAGTGATAGGGACGGTCGTCGTCCGGTACCGGTGACCCCCGACCACGTCCGGGCAGTCGCCGGTACACCGTTGCGACCGTCCGCAAGAGAGGGGCCCGGGACGTGCGGGCCGGGGGTCAGGACGCGGGTCCGGACCCGTCCTCCGGCGCGAGCGCCGGCCCGGCGGCCTCCGGATCGGGGTGGTGGAGCGCCCGGCCGCTCCCGCCGTCGAAGAGGTGGACGCGGTCGGGAGGCAGGCTGATCCACACTGGGAGGCCCTCGCGTGCATCCCCGGCGCCGGCCACCGCGGCGGTGACCGTCGGGCCGGCGTCGAGGCTGACGTAGAGGAACGACTGTTCCCCGACCGGTTCGACGACGTCGATGCGTCCGGGGAACGAGTCATTGGACGGCTTCTCGGCGTCGCTCCCGGTGCGGGCCTCGACCCCGACCGCTTCGGGACGGAGGCCGACGGTGAGCGCCGACCCGTCCGCCCCGCGGGCCGCGTCACGGAGCTCCGGGGCCAGGGGGTACTCGACCGGTCCGACCAGCGACGGCCCCGAAGGGTCGAACTCGCCGGCGAGGAAGTTCATCGACGGCTCGCCGATGAACCCGGCGACGAACCGCGAGGCCGGTCGGCGGTAGAGCGCCATCGGCGTCCCGACCTGTTCGAGCCGACCGTCCCTGAGGACGGCGATGCGGTCGCCCACCGTCATCGCCTCGACCTGGTCGTGGGTGACGTAGACGGTCGTCACCCCGAGGTCCCGCTGGAGCTGCTGGATCTCGGTTCGCATCCGCGCCCGGAGCGTCGCGTCCAGGTTCGAGAGCGGCTCGTCGAGCAGGACCCCCTCCGGGTCCCGGATGATGGCCCGGCCGAGCGCCACCCGCTGCTGTTGTCCGCCGGAGAGCGCCTTCGGCCTCTGGTCGAGGAGGTCGACGATGCCGAGCGTCTCGGCCACCGACTCCACGCGGTCGTCGATCTCCCGGCCGGACAGGTCGGCCGTCATCCGGAGCCCGAAGCCGATGTTCTCCCGGGCGGTCTTGTGGGGGTAGAGCGCGTAGTTCTGGAACACCATCGCGATGTCCCGGGCCTCCGGGCGCTGGCCCACGACCGACCGCCCGGCGATCCGGACGTCGCCGGCGGTCGGTTCCTCGAGCCCGGCGATACACCGCAGGGTCGTGGACTTCCCGCAGCCCGAGGGGCCGACGAACACGAGGAGTTCACCCTCCGCGAGCGACAGCGAGAGGTCCTCGACCGCGGTGACCCCGCCCGGGTACTCCTTGTCGAGCCCCCGGAGCTCGAGGTGGGCGTCGGCGCCAACCCCCTGCTCGTCCCCGGATCGGTTATCGGTCATCGTCCGCGGGACCATCTCCCTGGGGGGCCACGCGTCGGTGACAGGACTGCCTGATCCGCCATCGTGACGTCCGCTCGGGTCCCGGGAGAGAAAAGCCCGTCCGTGGTCGGCCGCGTCACCCCGTCCCGGCCTGGCGTCCCTATCACGAGATGGGCCGAACGCACGGACACGCCAGGAACGGGCCTCACAGGTACCCGAGCGCTTCGAGCCGGTCGCGGTCGCCGGCGGCGTCGTACACCCGCGAGACGGGGATCGGTTCGGGCGGTTCGAGCGCCGGTTCGCGCGTCCCGCGGTCGCGGGCGGTCGTCTCGCACCACGGCACCGAGAGCAGTGCGGGGACGGGCGTGTACATCGGGTGGCCGTACAGCCCCCACTCCCCGAAGAGGTTCCCGTGGTCGGCGGTGATCGCCACCCGGCCGTCGACGTTTTCGAGGAGCGTCCCGACCGACTCGAGGACGTACTCCAGGTTCGCCAGGTACGCCGCCCACACCCGGCCGGGCTCGGCGTCGCCGCGCCGCAACAGCGTCCACGGGTTGCGCTCGCTGCTCTCCCGGCCCGTCCGGGCCATCCCGTCGTCCCCCTCGAGGGGGCTCGCCACGAACGGGTGGTGTGGCTGCATGTAGTGGACCACGAGGCGGTCGTGGTCACCAGTTCGTGCGACCGCGACCGCGCGGTCCGTGACCGCCTCCGCCGGAACCGTCCCGAGGTCGTCGTCCCAGGCGTACTTCCAGACCTCGTCGAGGCCGGCGAACGCGTCGGCGTCGAGGTACCGGTCGGTCCAGGTGTTCCCCGTGACCATGGCCGTCCCCGCGACCGCGTCGCCGCGGGTCGCCGGGTCGAAGGTGTTCTCCAGCCACTCGGAGGAACAGCTCCCGACCGACCGCATCCGGCCGACGCCGTCGACGAACCCGACGGCCGACGCCACGGTTTCGAGCGCGTCCGGGCGGCAGGCGTCGAGGACGACGAGGACGTCCCACTCGCGGTTATAGACGTTCTCCCCGTACGGGATGCGGCGGCCGACCGCCTGCAGACATCTGAGAGACGCCGTCCTCGCGTACCCCATTCCCGGCTCGGTCACGGGCGAGAGCCGGTCGGGGAGCGACAAAGCGCTTCGGGTCGCGGAACGCTCGCCGCCCCCCGCCGGACCGCGTCTCCGGGTTTCGGGTTCCAACACGCTTATCTTCCTGTCAGTCCCTCCGCCGATATGTCCTCTACGGAGACGGGCGGGACCGGCCTCGAAACCGGGTCGCTCCCGACAGTGGTCTGGGTCGGTGTCCTCGCCGCGGTCGTGAGCGGCCTGATCCACCTCCGGCTCGGGATCGGGAACCTGCCATCCCCGCTCGGGATCAGCTTCCTGCTCGCCGGAATCGCCTTCCTCGTCGCCGTCGCCCTGGTCCTGGTCGGCTACCGGCGGCGGACGGTGTACGCCGTCGGCATCCCGTTCACGCTCGTCCAGATCCTGGCGTGGTACTACCTCAACTTCGCCGCGGGCCCGAAGTCGTTCCCCGCCGACGTCGGCACCCTGGGTGCGGTCGACAAGGTCGCACAGGTCGTCCTGATCGTGGTCCTCGTCGTGCTACTGCGGTGACCAGCCGCGCCGGCACCCGGGGTCGACCGTCGACGGGACCGACGGCGTCGACCCGGCGGTCACCACGGGGGACGACTCCGATGGATACGTAACCGACCGTGATCGCAGCGAGAGCCGGCCGTCGCGGGCCGTTGATCGCCGAACTGTCGGCGCTGACGGCCCTGTGGATCGTCGCGCTCCTAGCAGTCTCGCTCCCCGTCTCGGAGGCCGTCGCGGACGCCACCGTTCGCGGGTCGGTCGCACTCATGGTGACTCTCTGGCTCGGAACGGTGGGGTACCTGCTCTACAGCCTCCCCGACCCCTCCGTCGCCGGGGGGTCTGTCCCCCCTTGGCTGGGCGTGGCGAACTACCTGACGCTCGTCCGCGCCGGGCTGTTCTGTATCGTCGGTGGGTTCGTCGTCGTTCCGCCGGCCGGCCGGCTGGCGTGGGTGCCGGCGATCTGCTACGGGATCGGCACCGCGCTCGACCAGCTCGACGGACGCGTCGCCCGGTCGGTCGGCCGCGAGACGCCGCTCGGTCGCCGACTCGACCTGGCGATCGACACGTTCGGGTTCGTCGTCGCGCCCGTCGTGGCCGTCGTCTGGGGACAGCTGCCGGTATGGTACCTCTCGCTGTCGGCAGCCCGGTACGTCTATCGGGGCCTCACGTCCCTCCGCCGGCTCCGCGGCCGGGCCCTGTTCGAGCGACCGGACAGCGACCTGGGTCGGTACCTCGCGGGCGGGCAGATGGCCTTCCTGACCCTCGTCTTGATCCCGATCGTCACTCCTGGGGCGGCCGCCGCGGTCGCACCCCTGGCGCTCGCGCCCTCGCTCGGCGTGTTCCTCCGGGACTACCTGTTCGTCGCCGGCCACCTCCCGACGGGGAACGACTCCATTCCCTACTGAGTACGTCGGCGCGGACGCTCGGAGCCGCTACCGGGGCGACAGTGAGTCACACTGCCCGGCGCACGGCTACCCGAACTGGCCGGTTCCCGGAGAACGGCTCGGTCAGGACCACGACCGCGCGTACCGCCGCGCCGCCGGCGACTGCAACAGGACGTACGCCCCGACGACCCAGACGACGATTTCGGCGTAGAACGACCAGGACCAGAGGTACTCGACGGAGAAGGCCACGGGGTCGAAACCCAGCGGGTTCGGCTTCTCGCGGATCGGCCACAGGAGCAGCACCCAGTTCTCGGAACGGCCGTTCACTGCGATCCCCAGGACGTCGAGACAGATGTGCGACCCGCACCCGAGGCCGACCGCGAGGAGTCGGTCGTCCGGGCCCTCGACGCGCCGCGCCGGGAGCCACGCGAGCGCCAGCCCGAGAACGGGCAGGAGCCAGTGTCCCACCGAGTGGTACAGTTCGGTCGCGCCCACCAGCCCGAGCGGCTTGTCGACGAGATCCGGCAGGGCCGCTCCCCCGGCGGCCCACACCGGGAGCCGCGTCCACCGCCGCCCGAGGAGGTGGGTGGGGAAGAGCACGGCGAGGGATGGGACGGCACACAGTTAAGCGCGTCGTGCCGACCCGGTCATTGGCTCGTGCCGATCCGATCACTGTCCCTTGAGCGAGCCCTCGACGAGGCCCCTGACGAAGTACCGCTGGAGCGCGAGGAAGACGAGCACGAGGGGTATCATCCCGATGACGCTCGCGGCCGCGATGGCCCGCCAGTCGTTCCCGTACTGTCCCTGGAACTTGTAGACGCCGATGGAGATGGTGTGAAGGGCGCTCTCGCTTCCGAGCACCGTGAACGCGAGGACGAACTCCGACCACGTCAGGACGGTGTTGAAGATCGCGACGACGGCGATCCCCGGCGCGACGGGGCGCAGCAGCACGTGCCGCAGTATCTGCAGGCGGTTGCAGCCGTCGATGCGGGCGGCGTAGTCCAGCTCCGTCGGGACCGCATCGAAGTACCCCTTCAGGAGCCAGATGGAGAACGGGGTCTGGATGCCGACGTAGAGGAGCACGAGGCCGGCCCGGGTGCGGAGGAGCCCGAGCGTCGACATGACCGTGTACAGGGGGACGATGATGATCACCGGCGAGATCATCTGGAACAGCAGGACGGTCCCGAGCAGCCCGCGGCGGCCGCGGAACTCGAACCGGGAGAACGCGTAGGCGGCCGGCACCGAGACGGCGACGATGCTGGTGACGCCGACGACGGTGACGACCGTCGAGTTGAACAGCCAGGTCGTGACCCCGGCCCGTGCCACACGCCGGTAGGCGGACAGCGACACCTCGGGGGGGAGCAGCCGGAACGGGTAGCTGAACAGTTCGCCGGCCCGCCGCAGGCTCGCCGAGACCACCCACAGCACCGGGAAGACGAAGAAGGCAGTCGCGAGGGCGTACAGCGCGTACACCGACAGATCGAGCGCCCGCGGGCTCCGGAGGGCGTCGAGGATCGAGCGGAGGACGCCGTGTCCGGTTCCGACTTCGGTACGATCGCCGGCGGATCCGGATCCCGTCTCGGGCCCGTCCGACCGGGTGCGGTCCCCGGGGGTCATAGCTCCTCCCGGACGTCGAACGCGTACAGGTACACCCCGGTCAGGAGCAGGTTCGCGGTCAGCATCACCACGGCGATCGCCGCGCCCCGCCCGAGGGCGTAGTCCTGGAACGCCTCCTGGTACATGAACAGCGCGAGCACCTGCGTCGCCCGCCCGGGTCCGCCCCCGGTCAGGGCGAAGACGAGGTCGAACGTGTTGAGCGCGTAGATCGTCACGAGAACGGTCGTGATGAACACGACGGACTTCAACTGCGGGAGGGTGACGTGGCGGAACCGCTCCCACCGGCCGGCGCCGTCCATCCTGGCAGCCTCGTACAGCCGTTCCGGGACCCGCTGGAGCCCCCCGTAAACCATTATCATCGAGAACGCGGTGCCCCGCCAGGTGCCGGCGACGATCGTCGAGACGAGCGCGAACGTCGGGTCCGACCGGAACGGTATCGGCCCGACGTCGACCAGTCCCAGGAGATGGTTCACGGCCCCGAACTGGCTCTCGACGAGCATCACCTTCCAGACCAGCCCGATGATGATCCCCGGGATGATCCAGGCGAGAAGGACCGACACCCGCGTCGTGAGGTGTCCCCGGAGGCCGCGGCGGACACCGTAGTCGATGGCGAGCGCCAAGACCAGCCCGGCGAGCACGTGGAGCACGACGCTGGAGAAGGCGTACACCGCGGTCACCCGGAGCATCTCCCAGAACACCGGGTCGGTGGCCAGCCGGACGTACTGTTCGAGACCGACGAACTCGGTGCCCGCGCTCACGAGGCTCTCGTTGGTGAAGCTCATCCGGATGGCCTCGACCATCGGATAGAGCTGGAACACCGACAGGGCGAGCAGCGTCGGCAGCAGCCAGGGCAGCGGGGGGTCGATCAGCCGCCGCCACGCTCGCCGGGCGCTCCCGACGCCGGTCCGGAGCCGCTCGGCCACCCCTCCGGACGTCGCCACGGACCGCTACCCCCGGACGTCAGTTCGGAGACGTCCCACGACGGCCATCACGAGGCCTCGTACTCCTCGTCGACCCTGCTGATCATCGTGTCGACGGCCGACTCCGGGTCCGACTGTCCGGTGAGGACGTTCCCGATCGCGGCCTCGTACTCGGTGGCGATGGTGCTGTAGATGGGGACCGCCGGCCGGGCGACGCCGTCCTGGAGGAACTCCCGGAACCTGTCCTGGTAGGGGGCGTCCGGCGCGTAGAGGTCGTCGTCGTTGAACACCGACTCGCGGGTGGGCAGCAGCGAGGCCGCCTCGCAGTACCGGCCCATCGACTCAGGCTCGACGAACTTCGCGATGAACTGCTTCATGGCGGCGGCCTCGCCCCCCGTGCCTTCGACGAACGCACCCTCGGCCCAGCCGCCGACGCCGGTGGCGAACTGGTCGGCCTCCCGCATCGGGATCCGCGCGACCCGCCAGCGCTGCCACCGGTCGTCGGGGACGTCGTCGTCCGCCTCGATGGGGTTCTTGATGTTGCGCTCGATCTGGTCGTTGTTCCCGATGAACATCGCGAGGTTGCCAGCACGACCCTCCCTGGGAAGCGTCTCGACCTCCTCGACGCTCGCGACCCGCTGGGGCGTGACGCCGCTCTCGACGAGGTCCTGCAGGAACCCGAGCGTCCGGACCATCGCCCGCCGGTTCGCTTCCTCGTCCAGCACCGGCGCGCCCTCGTCGTCGACGAGTTCACCGCCCTGGCCCCAGAAGTACGGCAGGTTGGCGAAGGCGCCCGGCTCGAACATGAACGCGTCCATGTCCTCGTTGTCGACGATGTCCCCGCCCACGGCGAGCATGTCCTCCCACGTCCGGGGCGGGTCGCCGTCGTTGTACCGGTCGAGGACGTCCTGTCGGTAGTAGAGGCACCGACAGCCCGTGTACTTCCAGCCGGCGAGCAGGTCGCCGTCCCGCATCGCGGTCTCCCTGACGAACGGGAAGAAGTCGTCGACGTCGTCGACGAACTCGTTCAGCGGCCGGATGTACTCGTAGAAGTCCGGTACCCAGAACGAGTCCAGCGTCGACCCGTCGGGCGGGTCCCCGGACGCGGCCCGGGTCAGGAGGTTGTTCTTCCACTCGCCGAACGCCGGGTACTCGACCTCGACCCGGTGGTCCGGGTGGTTCTCCGCCCACTCCTCGTGCTGGGCCTTCAGCGCGGGTGCCGCCGCCGGCTGGTCGCTCTCGGACTCGATCGGCGTGTAGAACGTGCTGGTCTGGTACGCGAGCGGCGTCGACCCCTTGCCGAACCGCTCGTGTGCCACCAGCGGGTCGGACTCGTCGAACTGGCCGTCGTCCCCTCCGGCCGGCAGTGCGCCCGTACACCCGGCCAGTCCGCCGGCCAACGCTGTGCCGGTCGTGGCGAGGACTCGGCGCCGGGTCAGCGAACTTCGAGTTCGGGCCATCCTACCCCCACAACTCACCAACACTGCAAAAAGCCAACCCTCCCGGAAGATACGACACGAGTCAGTCGTTCGTCGCGGTCCGAGCACGGACGGGATCCGACCGCTCGTGGCGAGTGCCCGAACCGCTCGTCCCCGACTCATCCGGTCGTGCGTAACGATCTACCGTCGATTACCCGGCCCGGGTCGCACCACCGGTAAAAGACTACGCACGACCGTCTCAGGCCGGGTTCCGGAGGCTGACGAAGTGGTCCACGTAGTCGGCCTCGTGCTCCTTCGCGATCTCGTGGGCAGTCACGCAGTCCTCGAGCCGCCGGTCGAGGTCACAGGAGTCACACCGGATGTGACAGGCCATGGTACTGGATAACAACACCCGAGAGATAAAAAGCGTTCCTCCCTCTCGCGTGGACGGTCCCGGTCCGTACGGGTCGTTGTCAGTCAGTCCTCGCCGTCCCCCGGAGCCGGACGCGGGAGGTTCGTCCCACCGACGACCACGTCGCCGCCGGTCCGCGGGTTCCCCTCCGACGGGTCGGCCGAGAGCCGGCCCACCGCGCCGCAGTCGCACGCGAACCGTATCCACGTCTCGTCGATTCGCCCCGGTTCCTCGACCGACGAGCCCGTCACGGGGGCGGGGTGTCCACCGCAGACCCCGCACCGGACCGGGCCGAGGGTGGCGGCGTCGCGGGCGAGTTCGACGGCCGCGTTCACCATCCACTCCCAGGACCAGAACCGCGTGTTCCCGAGGACGTGCCAGTCGAGCACCCAGTCGATCCAGTCCGAGAGCGCCCACACCGAGTCCGCCCCCGCCGCCACGAGGAAGGCGTCGAAGGCGGGGAACTCCGTGTGCTCGGCGACGAAGGCGTCGGTGAACAGGTGGGCCACGACGGCGTCCGGACCCCTCGGTGCGTCGGCGACATCCGACCGGTCGCGGTCGACCAGCGCCGCCTCGACGGCCGCGGCCTCCCGCCGGACGTAGTCCGCGAGCGCGACGGGCTCTGCCTCCGGTCTCACACCTGCCGGGTCCGGGCCGGCGACAGTTGAGTGCCACGGTCCCGGCGGCGCTTGTACTGTCTGACGTAACTGGTGTAACTGGTCGGATGTCGTCGCCGCGACGGGGCGGCGATGTCGTTCGGGGGCTCGTGTCGAGGGTGTTCGCCGGGTCACTTCCGGCGGCGGACCCGGCCGCCGTACCGCCTCGCGGTCCCGGCGAGCCGATCCACCTCGTCGTCCTCCTTCCACTCCCCGAGCTCCTTCGGGTCCACGTGGACGAACACGTCGTCGATCCCGTCCATCCCGCGGATGGATTCGACCACGTCCGTCTCGATGTCGTGCGCCTCCCGGAGAGTCCGGTCGCCCTCCACCTCGATGTGGAGCGAGACGTCCACCTCCGGGCCGACGTAGTGGGCGATGACGTCGTGGGCGCCCTCCACGTCGGGGTGGTCCAGGGCCCGCCGGACGATGTCCGCCCGGAGGTCCTCGGGCGGCGCCGCGCCGACGAGGTAGTTCAGGTTGTCCCGGACGATCTCGACGCCGGTGTAGAGGATGCCGAACGCGACCACGCCGGCGGCGAGCGGGTCCAGCACGGGGTAGCCGGCCGCCGCGCCCACGACGCCGACGAGGGCGGCGCCCGCGGTGAGGATGTCGTTGCGGGTGTCGAGCGCCGTCGCCCGGAGCGCCGGCGAGCGGTACTCCTCGGCGGCGCGGAGACAGTAGCGATAGAGGCCGAACTTCACGGTTCCGGCGCCGACGAGGACGACCACCGCCGCCGGGCCGCGGGCGACGGTCACGTCGCCGGACAGGACGGTCGCGACCGACTGCTGGAGGACGAACCCGCCGGCGGCGAACACGCCGAGCGCGATGAACAGCGAGACGAACGGCTCGATCCGCTCGTGACCGTGGGGGTGCTCGAAGTCGGGCGGGCGGGTGGTCAGGTAGAGGCCGGCGAGCGCGATGAGGCTGTAGGCCGAGTCCGCGAGGCTGTTGACCGCCTCGGAGCCGACCGCGAGGCTGCCGGTCCAGTACCAGACGGCGCCCTTGGCGGCCACGAGCCCCAGGTTCGCCAGGAGGACCAGGAACCCGACCCGCCTGAGGGCCCCCTTCCGGTCCATGTCGGGAGGGTGGGTGGCGCCCCGTATAGGGACTTCGGGTGGGAAGGGTGGCGGTCAGTCGACACCGACGTCGAGTGCGACCGTCCGGTCGGGGCCCGGATCGATCGCCCCCGCCTGCCCCGCGAAGGCGGCGTGGAGCCGGTCGTACGTGTCCTCGACGGCCTCGACGATGACCCTCGTCTCCGAGACCACGGGCATGAAGTTCGTGTCGCCGGCCCACCGGGGGACGACGTGCGTGTGGAGGTGGTCGTCGATCGAGCCGCCGGCCGACTCGCCGAGGTTCAGCCCCGCGTTGAACCCGTCCGGCGAGAGCGCCGTCCGGAGCGCGTCGAACGTCCGCTGCTTGAGCCGCGCGTGGTCCAGCAGCACCTCGTCGTCGAGGTCGCGGTAGTCCCCGGTGTGATGCCGGGGGATGACCATTACGTGTCCGGGGTTGTACGGGTAGTTGTTCAGCAGGACGAACGCGTGCTCGGAGGCGGCGACGACCCGCGACTCGCGGGCGTCCTCGCGGTCCGGGAGCGCACAGAACACACACCCCTCGACGTCCTCGTTCCGCTCCTCCCGCTCGATCCACTCGATCCGCCACGGGGCGAACAGCTGCTCCATGCCGGCGCGAGGACCGGCCGCCACTTATACCACCCCGGACCGACGCACGGCGTCGACGACGACCGGGGCACGGGGGAGGTGGAAAGAGCCGGGCCGGATCGCGGGGCGCTCCCCTCCCGGGACGGCGATCGCGCCTGTCCTCGCGTGTCGACCTCGGAGAGCGGGCCCGCGAGAGACCTGTCAGATCCGTCGTATTCGAGCCTTGGTGAACGGGAAGTCAGCCGATACTATTTAAATATTCCGGCCGTTTTATCGCTCGTACGCTTCGAGAGGCGTTTTTGAACGCTATCGTGCTGTTTCGGGGCGTATCTACGGTCCATCCCCCCGCAGTCGTGCGATGAACGGTTTCGAACCGTCGGAACGGTATGTTCGGTTTATGGAACACTCGGTGAAAGAAGGGGGTGATGTCAGCACACTCCGCCGCGGAAAGCGATATGCTGGAATCGTGCGAGAGCTGCGGTCACGAGACCCCCCACGAGGTCCGCATCGAGATCCGGACCGAGTCCGCCAAGCGGGAGAACGCCGAGTTCTCGCGAGAGCCCTACCGGGTGGCGACCTGCGTGGCCTGCGGGGGCGAGTCGGCCATCCGGATGAACAACGCCTGACCGACGGTCGACCGTCGGAGGTCCCCGCCCCTCGTCGGCCCCCCGGTCTCCCCTTCTCGCGGACCCGGAGCGGACCCGGAGCGGACCCGCAGGCGACAGTATCCTCGGGCCCTCCCGTGGGCTCCCGTTCCGGATACCGTCATCCTCCGCCAGCGGGGGAGGAATCGGCCCGGCGCCCGCGAGAACCGGCAACTCATTCATGAACGTTCGAGTATAATTCGCTACGGGCCGTGCGGGCGGGTATGCACGCCCGGAGGCTGGCGACGACCACCGAACTGCTGTGCATCAAGACGCCCGACAGCGAGGATGCGGTCGAGCGGCTGGAGTCGTACGCGGCGACACACGACCTGGAGATGACGGCGGTTCCTGTCGGCGAACCGATCACCGACGACCACTACGGGGACGCCCAGGAGACGCTGGGCGTGAGTGTGGGGGGCGACGGCGCGTTCCTCGAGGGTATCCGGGCGTTCGCGGTTCGCGGGATCCCGCTGCTGGGCGTGAACACCGGGACCCTCGCGTTCCTCGCGCGGGTCCAGCCCGAGGAGGTGGAGGGCGCGCTCGACGAGGTGCTCCGGGGTCGAGCGACGATCAACGACCGTCAGCAGCTCCGGGCCGACGCCCCCGGGCTCGACGGGGCGACGGGCGTCAACGACGTGATGATCGAGCCCGAACCCCCCGAGAACCCGGTCGACCGGAAGATCTGCCGGCTCCACGTCTTCGCGGGCGAGGAGTACGTCGGCCAGTACGACGGCAGCGGGATGGCCGTCTCGACGCCCACCGGATCGACGGGCGTGGCGCTCTCGGCCAACGGGCCGGTCCACTACCCCAACAACAACTTCACGCTCCAGGTCGTCCCCCTGCTGACCCACCGGATGGGCGCCCGGCCGTTGATCGTCTCGGCGGGGACCGAACTCACGGTCGTCGCGGAGGACCCCGCGATGCTGACTGTCGACGGGGGCCGGTTCGACACCCGCCTCGGCGGCGACGCCGTCGTGACGATCACGGGCGCACCGCAGCCGGCCCACATCGTCCGGACGAGCTACGACGACGACTTCCTGACGGCGATCAGCCGGAAGCTGGGCTGGGGACTCCGCGGGGGCGACGACGCCGGGCCGACCCACAGACGCCCGGCGCCCGAGCCCGAACCCGATGACATGCTCTCGAACGCCCTCCGGGTGGCCGAGGAGGCCGCCGTCGGTGCCGGCGAGCCGGTCCACGAGCTCCACGGCCGGGTCGAGTCCGTCACGACCAAGACCGACAAGGCCGACGTCGTCACGGACGCGGACTACCAGGCCGAGCACATCATCGCCACGGTCATCGAGAACGAGTACCCCGAGCACGGCATCGTGAGCGAGGAGAACGTCCAGCGGCGGACCGACAGCGAGTACACCTGGCTGGTCGACCCGCTCGACGGGACCGGGAACTTCGCCCACGGGAACCCCAACTACGCCATCTCCATCGCGCTACTGCGGGCGGGCGACCCGGTCGTGGGGGTCGTCCACGCCCCCGAGACGGGCGAGACGTTCACCGCCGTCGAGGGCCGCGGCGCCGCCGAGAACGGCAAGCCCATCCGGACGACCGACCGGAGCGCGCTCGGCGAGAGTATGCTCCTCTCGGGGTACGACCCCGACGGCTCGTTCCTCCGGGCGTTCTACCAGGAGACCCGCGGGGTCCGCCGCATCGGCGCGGCGGCGCTGAACCTCTGCTACCTGGCCTCGGGGACCGCCGACGCCGTCTGGGAGCACGACACCTATTCGTGGGACGTGGCGGCCGGCCTGCTGATCGCCCGCGAGGCCGGCGCGACCGTCACCGACCAGCACGGCGATCCCTACGCGCTCCGAACCGGCGTCGGCGAAGAGGAGCGGACGGCACTGCTGGGCTCGAACGGCCCGCTTCACGATCAGCTCGTCGACCACCTCCGGCAGCGACACGCCGCCGACGACTGACACGGACGGCGGTAGGTTCGTACCGGCGACGAGGACACGGATCCGGGCGGCCGCGAGGACCGTTCCGATCTCGGTACGGGGGTGGACCGACCACTGATCGACGGCGATCGATCGCTCCGCGTACCGCTACCGCGACCGGGTCGTGACCTCGCAGCCGTCCTCGGTGACGATGATCGTGTGCTCCTTCTGGCTGACGAGGCAGCCGTCGTCCTCCTTGAGCACGGGGTAGCCGTGGACGACGCCCTGCTGTTCGAGCCGTCGGAGCGCCATCCCCCTCCGGGGAGTGTCCAGCCACCGGGCGGCAAAGGGGAGCGTCCTGAACTCCTCGACGATGGTTTCGAGGGCCTCCCTGGCGGCCCGGTTCCGCACCGACGTCTCCCGCTCGAGCGCGTAGATCTCCTCCTCGCTCCCCTCGCCCACCTTCCCGCCGCCGTCGGTGGCGAACGGCTCGATGGCGACCACGTCGCCGACCTCGAGTTCGACCCCCTGCTCGACGGCCCGGTTCGGGATGTTCGGCTCGGTGTGCTGTTCCCAGTGGCCCAGGCCGTGGCCGGTGAGGTTGACGACCGGGTTGTAGCCGTAGCCGTCGATGACGTCCTCGATGACGCCGCCGATCTGGCCGGTCTCGACGCCGGGCTCGATGACGTCGAGCCCGGCGTCGAGCGCGGCCGCGGGGGCCTCCGCGAGCTCGTCGTGGCCAGAGAGGTCGATGGTGACGGCGGTGTCGGCCAGCCAGCCGTCGACGTGGACGCCGATGTCGAGGTTGATCATCTCCTCGCCGAACGTCGAGTCGTCGTCCCGCGAGGGCGTGGCGTGAGCGGCCTCCTCGTCGATGCTGATGTTGACGGGGAACGCCGGCTCCCCGCCGAGTTCGCGGATGCGCTCCTCCGCCCACTCCGCGAGTTCGAGGTGGCTCGCGCCGACCTCGACTCGCTCGGCCGCCTCGTCCCGTACCTCCGCGAGTACCTCGCCGGCCTCGCGGTGCTTCTCGTACTGCTCCGACTCGAGGCTGCTCATGGCGCCGGGTTCGACCCTTCGGGCCAAAGGAGTTGCGTTGCCGGGACCGGCCCGAGGCGGGTCGGTTCCTCCCGGAATGTGTTTTATATCTGACACGAGACTCGTATTAGAAACAGCCTAACTCCGGGACCACTACCGGGTGGCACCGCCCGACCTGTCCGGTATCGTCGACTGACCCGACTCGCCGGACCGCCGGCGTTCCCGTCGCGTGCTACCCGTCGCTGTCGACTGCGGTCTGCATCGCGTCGGAATTGTACGCGCTCCCGTGGTCGCCGTCGTTCCGGAGGACGATCACGCCCGCGGTCGAGCCGGTGAGGTCCTCGAACTCCTCGATGGCCAGTTCGGCCGCGTCCGCGGCCGTCCGGCCCCGTTCGAGGTGGTCGACCGTCCGCCGCGCCAGCGTGACGCGTGCGATCTCCTCCCCGGCGCCCGTCGCGCTCGCGCCCCCCGCCCGCGTCGCGTAGAACCCCGAGCCGACCTGCGGCACGTCCCCGACCCGCCCGGCGAGCGCACACCACCGGCCGCCGGTCGACGTGGCCGCCGCGATGCGATCGCCGTCGCGGGCCACCGCGCCGACCGTGTCGTGGTCGCTGTCACGGCCGCCGTCGATGGGACCGTGGGTGTCCCCGTTGTCGTCGTCGCTGTCACGACCGAACCGGTCGTTCACGAACGCCAGGTGCTCGGCGGTGTCGAACGACTCCGGAGGTTCCTCCTCCGCCCACCGCTCCCGGGTTCCCTCGGTCAGGAGGTCCACGCCCGTCGCCACGTCGAACGCCTCGGCGAGGTCCACGGCGTGGACGCCCGCGACGAGGACGTGCGGGGTCTCCTCCTTGACGAGCCGGGCGACGTCCACGGCGTGTTCGACGCCGGGCATCGAGCACGCCGCGCCGGCCGCCCGGTCGTCGGTCATCAGTCCGGCGTCGGTCCGGGCGACCCCGTCGGACTGTATCGAGGACCCGACGCCGGCGTTGAACCGGTGGTCGGCCTCGAGGACCCGGACCGCGGCGACGACGGCGTCGGTCACGTCGTCGGCGTCCGCGCCCGTCTCGGCGGCGGTGTCGAGGACCGCCTGTCTGTCCGCCGGTTCGTCGGACGGGCTGCCGGCCCCGCCGTGGACGATGACCCTCATGTCCGGACGGACGGCCGGGGGTGGTTTCAACCCTGCCTCCGCGGGCCGGCGGAGGCCCCGACGGCCGTAATACATGGTCTTTCGTGCGAGTTTCGCCCGGATAGCGGAATCCATTTCACACGGTGGTCCGAGTGGCCGGTTATGGCCTACGACAAGGTGGAGGTACCCGAGGAGGGTGAGCGGATCACGGCCGACGAGGAGGGGAACCTGGTCGTGCCGGACGAGCCGATCATCCCCATCATCTTCGGGGACGGCATCGGGACGGACGTCAGCCCGGCGGCACAGAGGGTGCTGGAGGCGGCCGCGGCGGCGACGGGACGGGAGATCCACTGGATGCGCGTCTACGCCGGCGAGACCGCACGGGAGACCTACGACGAGAACCTCCCCGATGACACGGTGGAGGCGCTCCGGGAGTTCCGCGTCAGCATCAAGGGGCCGCTGACGACGCCCGTCGGGTCGGGGTTCCGGTCGCTCAACGTCGCGCTCCGGAAGCGGCTCGACCTCTACACGAACATGCGCCCGACCTACCACATCGAGGGGGTCCCCTCGCCGGTGAAGGATCCCTCGACGATGGACATGGTTAGCTTCCGCGAGAACACCGAGGACGTCTACGCCGGCATCGAGTGGGAGGCCGGCACCGAGGAGGTCGAGCAGGTCCGCGAGTTCGTCGAGGGGGAGATGGGGTTCGACGAATCCATCCACGAGGGACCGGTCGGCATCGGCATCAAGCCCATCTCGGAGTTCGGCACGAAGCGGCTGGTCCGCCAGGCCATCGACTACGCGCTGGAGAACGATCGGGACTCGGTCACCCTCGTCCACAAGGGGAACATCATGAAGTTCACCGAGGCGGCGTTCCGCGACTGGGGCTACGAGGTCGCCGAGGAGGAGTACGGCGACGAGGTCATCACCGAGGACACGCTCTGGGAGGAACGCGACGGCGAGGCGCCCGACGACGCCGTGGTGGTCAACGACCGCATCGCCGACAACATGCTCCAGCAGCTGCTCACCCGAACCGACCAGTACGACGTGCTGGCGATGCCGAACCTCAACGGCGACTACCTCTCTGACGCCGCCGGCGCCCAGATCGGCGGGCTCGGCATCGCTCCGGGGGGCAACATCGGGGAGGGACGGTTCCTCGCGGAACCCGTCCACGGCTCCGCGCCCAAGTACGCCGGTCAGGACAAGGTCAACCCGAGCGCGATGATCCTCTCCGGGCGGATCATGCTCGAGCACATCGGCTGGGACGACGCCGGCCAGCTGGTTCGGGACGCCGTGGAGGAGACGATCCGCTCGAAGCAGGTCACCTACGACATCCACCGACAGATCGAGGGCGGCGAGAAGCTCGCCACCAGCGAGTTCGCCGAGAAGGTGGTCGAGAACATCGAGTCACTCGCGTAGCCCCAACCTCCGCCCCTCGGGCGACGCACGAGAACACCGAATCCCTCCGTAGCTCGGGGGTCCGGCCCTCGCGTAGCCCGGGCGTCATCCCGGAGCGCACGGCTCGCGGTCGCCCATTTGAACACCGCCCATAGTCAGCCCGCAAAGGTTTTGCCACTCAGTAACGAGCCGGACGGTGAAGACATGGACCCAGAGACCCCGGTGCGATCGCTCACCCCCGACCTGATGGTCGAGGACCTCGAGGCGACGGTGGAGTGGTACCGGCGCGTGTTCGACGCGGACGTCGTCGCGACGCTGCCGGCCGACGGCGACGAACCCCCCTGGTGGGCACAGGTGATGATCGACGGCGCCCCGCTCATGTTCCAGCGTCGCGACTCGCTGGAGGGGAAACTCCCGAACATGGAGGGGGTAAGTATCGGGGGGTCGGTCGCGTTCTACCTCGACGTCGACGACGCCGCGGGTTTCCACGACGACCTGGTGTCGAATGGCGTCGAGGTCACCCGGGAGCTCCACGAGACGGAGTTCGGCTGGCGGCAGTTCGCGGCGGCCGATCCCAACGGGTATACCCTCTGGTTCGGCGAGAAGCTCTCCGAGGAGGACGCCCGGGAGATCGGACAGCGGTACCGGACCTACCACGACGACCTGACCGACGACGGCTCCGGGCGGCCGGCCCAGCGCCAGTTCGACGAGCCGTCGAAGCGATGGGGGTAGGCGTGTCGTCCGGGATCGACCGGCGTGGCCCCCGATCCGCGTCGCTACCCGACGCTTATAAGTCCGGATAACGAGGGACCACACATGGCACACGTAGAGGAGCTCGTCGACGTCACGCTCTCCGAGCCGACCCTGGTCGAGGGGCTTCCGGGGCTCGGGCTGGTGGGGAAGATCGCCGCCGACCACCTCGTCGAGACGTTCGACATGGCGTACGTCGCGGGCATCCGCTGTGACGGCATCCCGAACGTCGCGGTGTACCACGAGGGTTCCTCGGAGGTGCTACCGCCGGTCCGCATCTACGCCGACGAGGGCCGGGACCTGCTGGTCCTCCAGAGCGACGTGCCGGTCTCGCCCTCTAACGCCGAGGAGTTCGCCACCTGTGTCACGGGCTGGCTCCAGTCGAACGACGTGTTCCCGGTCTACGTCTCCGGGCTGGCCGAGGAGAAGGACACCCCGCCGTCGGTGCACGGCATCGCGACCGGCGGTGCGGGGGACCGCCTCGAGGCGGCGGGGCTCTCCCCGCCGCCG
>PXRQ01000103.1 GCA_003022005.1 Halobacteriales archaeon QS_5_70_15 | reverse complement strand
GGGGTGGGCACTCGTGAGTGGCGCCGGTCCGGACGGGCGTGCCGCGGACGACCCGTCCGGCGATCCGACTGGCGCCGACGCGGCGGTCGCCGGCGTGCCGAAGTGGCCGGTCGTCGGCGTCGTGCTGGCCGTCCTCTGGCTGTTCGTCCGCGGGGTCGCCCCCGGCGGGACCCTCGAGGCGACCGCCCGGCACGTCCTCGGGGAGTTCCTCTTCGGCCTCGCGGTCGGGCTCCCGACGGCGTTCGCGCTCCGGCGGTACTACCGCCCGCGGATCGCGGTCGGCCGGAGCCTCCGGGTGACCCCCTACGCGGTCCTGTACGTCGTGGTGTTCCTCCGCGAACTGCTGACCGCGAACGTCGACGTCGCCTACCGGGTGCTCGCGCCGTCGATGCCCATGAGACCGGACGTCATCGCCATCCCGCTCCGGGTCGAGAGCGACGCCGCCGTCACGACCATCGCCAACAGCATCACCCTCACGCCGGGGACCCTGACCATGGACCACGACGCCGGGACCAACACGCTGTACGTCCACGCTATCGCCGCGAGGGATCACGAGAGCGTCGTCGTCCCGATACGCACCTGGGAGGACTACGCGCTCGTCGTCTTCGAGGATCGCGACCCGAACACGGAGGTGCCACGGACGGCGTACAGCGACCCGGCGGGGGTTCGGGCGGGCGAGGGCGCCGCCGGGGAGGGCGGTCCCGCCGTCGAGGACGGCGACTCGGAACCCGGGGTCGAGGAACGCTCCCCGCCGCGGTCCCCCGACGGCGACGGTGGCCCGGGGGCCGACGCGACGCGGGACCGCCGCGGCGAGCGAACGGCGGGCGGGGACGACGCCACTGACGACGGGGGTGACGACCGTGGTCGCTGAGGGCGCCGGGACGCCCGCGTTCCTGGAGACGGCTGTCCTCGTGGGGCTGGTCGTCAGCGCGGCGGTGACGCTGATCGCCGGCTACCGCGTCATCCGCGGGCCGACCACCCCCGACCGGGTCGTCGGGCTCGATACCATCGGGACGAACGTCGTCGCCATCGCCGTGCTCTACGCGATCCAGTCCGACTCGGGGTTCTTCGTCGACGTCGCCCTCGTCCTCGCCATCATCGGGTTCATCAGCACCATCGCGGTCGCACGCTACGTCACGGACGGTGACATCATAGAATGACGGGAACCTTACAGGCATCGGTCGTCGCCGCGTTCATCGCCGTGGGACTGTTCTTCCTCACCGTCGGGACCGTCGGGCTCGTCCGTCTCCCGGACGTCTACAACCGGATGCACGCCACCTCGAAGGCGACCACGCTCGGCGCGGCCTCGATCTTCCTCGCCGGGGTCGTCTACTTCGGCCCGCAGGGGGCGGGGCTGGTCTCGCTGGTCGGCATCGTCTTCCTGTTCATCACCGCGCCGACCGGCGCGCACATGATCTCCCGGGCGGCCCAGCGGATGGGCGTCGACTTCGTCGGCGACGTCACCTGGCCCGGCGGGCGCGGCGTCGACGACCCGACCGAGGGCGGCGGCCGCAACCCCGAACCCGAGACCGACGACTGACCGACGAACACGGCGGGACCGCGGCTCCCGTGCCCGTCACACGACTCAGGACCGCCAGTAGGCACCGGTCAGCAGCACGAGCACGGGGACGATCTCCAGTCGGCCGGCCCACATCAGGAACACCATGAGCAGTTTCGAGAACGGCGGGAATCGGAGGTACGATCCGAACGGTCCGAGCGAGCCGAACCCGGGGCCGACGTTGCCGAGCGTGGCGGCCACGGAACTCATCGCCTCGAGGGTGTTTATCGTGTAGCCCGACCCGACGACGTCGACGCTGACGAGGAGCGTCGCGACGAGGAAGAGGCCGACGTAGAGCAGCGTGAAGCCGAATACCCCCCGGATGGCCCGCTCGTCGATGACGTTCCCCCCGAGGCGGATCGGTCGGACGGCCTCGGGGTGGGCGGTGGTGAACAGCTCCCGCCTGACGGCCTTGGCGACGATGATCCACCGGATGATCTTGATGCCGCCGCCGGTCGACCCGCCGGATCCGCCGACGAACATCGCGAACAGGAGGAGGTACTTCCCGGCCTGGCCCCACTGGGCGACGTCGCTGGTGGCGTACCCCGTCGTCGTGACGATGCTGACGACCTGGAACGTGGCCTGCCGCAGGGAGTTCTCGACGTCCCCGAAGGTGACGCCGCCGTACTCCAGCGGGGGCGCGACGCCGGTGAACAGCAGCGCGGCCAGCACGCCCGTGAGCGCGGCGATGATCCCGGCGTAGGCGCGGAACTCCCGGTCGCCGGTCACCGTCCCGAGGTCGCGGTTCGAGACGTGCCAGAACAGCGCGAAGTTCGTCCCGGCGAAGATCATGAACGGGATGACCGCCCACTGGACGGCGGCATTGAACGCCGCGATGGAGCCGGCCTCCGGGGAGAACCCGCCCGTCGGCATCGTCGTGAGGGGGTGTGCGACGGCGTTGTACAGGCCCATGTTCGGCGCGAGTCCGGCGAGGTGGAGCCCGTAGAGCAGGCAGAACTCCGCGAGGGTGAAGCTGAAGTAGGCCGCCCAGAGGACGCGGGCCGTTTTGGCGATCCGGGGGGTGAGCTTCTCGATGCCGACGCCGGGCGCCTCCGCGTCCATCAGCTGGGCGCCACCCACGGAGAGTTCGGGGAGGATGGCGACCGCGAGGACGACGATGCCCATCCCGCCGAGCCACTGGGTGAGCTGCCGCCAGATGAGCACCGCGTGCGAGTGTGTGTCGAAGGAGATGTCCCCCATCACGGTCGCACCGGTGGTGGTGAACCCGGACATCGACTCGAAGAGGGCGTTGACGGGGTTCCCGAGCGTCGAGGTCGGCGCCGTCGGCTCGATCAGCAGCGGGACGCCGTGGGCCGCCATGAGGTACGGTATCGCGCCGACGAACGAGACCAGCAGCCACGTCGCCCCGACCATCAGGAACCCCTCGCGGGCGCCCAGATCGGGGTCGGGATCGAGCCGTTCGAGGCCGATCCCGAGGAGGAAGACCCCGGCGGCGCTGACGGCGAAGACGGGCGCGTCGGCGCCGTAGACGAGCCCGACGACCAGCGGGACGAGCAGCGGCACCGAGAGGTACTTGATGACCGTGCCGACGAGGCTCATGGCGGCCCGCCAGTCGACTCGGATGTCACCCCCATCGGGCAGGCGACCGACTGACACGTCGGCCCGGACAGGGCGGTCGAGTATCAATCCACCGTTACGGTTTCGGTCGACCCGGCGGCCGAGGCAGGGCTCAGGACCGCCAGAACGCCGGCCTCAGCACGACGAGGACGGGGATGGTCTCGATGCGACCGACCCACACCAGGACGATCAGCACCCACTTGGTCGCCGCCGAGAGCCCGGCGTAGCCCCCGTACGGACCGGCGGCGCCGAACGCCGGACCGATGTCGAGGAACGTCGCGGCGGCGATGCCCATGGCATCGAACTCGGAGATGCCCAGTCCCGAATCGGCCGTCTCGACGACGACGAACACCGTCAGGAGCGCGAAGATCAGGACGCTGAGGAGGACGTAGGCGTTGACGTCGCGGATGGTCCCCTCCTCGACGACGGTCCCGCCGACCCGGATGGGCCGGACCGCATCGGGGCGGATCTCGGTGAACAGGTCCCGCCGGAGGGTCTTCACGACCACGAGCCAGCGGAACGACTTGACCGAACAGGTCGTCGACCGGGCCATCCCGCCGACGAACATCCCGAGGAAGAGGATATGCTTGGCAGCCGGCGACCAGAGGTCGAAGTCGACCGTCGCGTACCCCGTCGTCGTGACGATGCTCGTGGTCTGCACGAGCGCGTGTCCGACCGCCGGCTCGATGCCCGCGAACTCCCCGTCGACACGGAGGATCACGGCGAGGAGCGCCGAGGCGGCGGCGACCGTCCCGAGGTAGAACCGGAGTTCCTCGGACTCGCGGAGCCGCCGGAACCGACCCCGTGTCAGCGCGTACAGGAGGACGAAGTTCGTCGCGCCGACGAGTATCGCGGCGATGATCACCCACTGGACGGCCGGCGAGAACGCGCCGACGCTCTCGGCCTCCGGGGCGAACCCCGCCGTCGCGACGCTCGTGAGCGCGTGGGCGACGGCGTCGTAGGGCCCCATCCGGGGCGCCGGCCCGACGAGGTCGAGCCCGAGGAGGACGACCACGGCGGGCGCCGTCGGCCCGACGTAGAGCCCGCCGATGAGCCGGGCCGTCTGGGAGGTGCGTGGCGTGAGCTTCGTCACGTCCTGTGTCTGGGTTTCGATCCCAATCAGCTGGACACCCCCGACCTCCAGCCGGGAGAGGAGGCCGACCGCGAGCACGAGGATGCCGAGCCCGCCGAGCCACTGGACGAGCTGTCGCCAGAACAGCGGTCCCCGGGGGTGGACGTCGAAGGACTCGGCGACCGTGGCGCCGGTGGTGGTGATGCCGCTCATCGACTCGAAGACGGCGTCGACCGGCGAGGCGAATGCGCCCGATCCGACGAGGAAGAACGGGACGGCGCCGACGAGCGCGACGACGAGCCAGGTCAGCGAGACCATCAGGAACGCCTCGCGGATGCCGATGTCCCGCCGGGGGAACCGTTCCAGGCCGAGCCCGAGGAGGAGCGCCCCGGCCGCGGGGACGAGGACGGGTACTACCGACTCGCCGTAGGCGAGCGCGACGGCCGCGGAGACCACGAGCGGGAGCGGGAGCGCGAGCGCCTTCGTGACGGTGCCGACGAGGCTGGCGACCGTGCGCCAGTCGACGCTCATCGGGCGGTTTCGATACCGCTGCGCCGGCGCTCATATCGCCGCCGCGAGGTCCTCGACGGCGTCCGCGTCCGCGAAGAGGACGACGTGGTCGTCCGGCTCGACGACGGTGTCCCCGCGGGGAGTGGTGAGCCGCCCGCCCCTGGTGATCGCGCCGACGACGACCCCGTCGGGGAGGTCGGGCACGAACTCGCGGATCGAGCGGCCGGCGATGGCGCTCTCCGCGTCGATCTCGACCTCCATCACCTCGGCGCGGTCGCCGTCGATGAGCGCGACGTTCTCCGCGCGCTGGGCGCGGGTGAACCGGGTGATCTCCTCGGCGGTCGCCTCGCGGGGCGAGACGGCGACGTCGACGCCGACGGCCTCGAACAGGTCCGCGAACGCCCCCGTGTCGACGACCGCGACGGTGCGGTCGACGCCGAGCCGCTTGGCCAGCAGGGTCGCCAGCAGGTTCTGCTGCTCGCTGTCCAGCGTCGCCAGGAGCAGGTCGGCGTCGCCGATGCGCTCGCGCTCCAAGAACGCCTGGTCGGTCGCGTCGGACTCTAGTACTGTGGTCTTCGGGAGCTGCTCGGCGAGCCAGCGGGCCCGGTCGGGGTCCTGCTCGACCAGCCGCGGCTTGAACCCGCGCTTCTCGAGCAGCCGGACGGTCTGGTAGCCGATCTCGCTCCCCCCGACGATGACCACGTCCCTCGGCCGGCCCTCCTCGGGGGAGATGGCGGTCGAGAACTCCCGGGCCGCGTCCGGCGAGCCGATGACGATCACCTCGTCGCCGGGCTCGATGACGGTCTCACCGGCGGGGAAGACGATCTCCTCCCCGCGGATGATCGCGGCGAAGGTGAGCGAGTCGAACCGGTCGGCCTCGCTGACCGTCTGGTTCGAGACGGGCGACTCCGCTGGGATCTCGAACTCGGCCATCTGGACCAGCCCGTCGGCGAACGTGTCGACGTCGCGGGCGGTGGGGAGCCCGATGACCCCCACGATGTTCTCCGCCGCGAGCAGGTCCGTACAGACCATGAATTCCACGCCGAACGCCCGCCGCTCGTTCTCCCACGTCCGGAGGAACTGGGGGCGCTTCACCCGGGCGATCGTGAACGCGTCACAGAGCACGTCCGCCGTCCCGCAGACGACGATGTTCGTCTCGTCGACGTCGGTGCTCGCGATGAGCATGTCCGACTCGGCGATGCCCGCCTCCCGGAGCACGTCGATGTCGGTCCCGTCGCCGTGCACGGCGAGCACGTCCCGGTCGTAGGTGAGTTCGTCCACGAGCGAGGCGTCCTTGTCGATCACGACGACGTCGTGACTGTCGGCGAGGCCTGCGGCGATGTTCGACCCGACCTCGCCGGCGCCGACGATCACGACACGCACGGGAACCCCTTCTGCATGGAACCGGCGTGGGAGGCCGGCCACAAGTCGGTTTCCATCCGCTAGGCGGTCATCGCTCGCGTGGCCGTCGAAGGAACCATCGCTCACACGGCTGTCGGGGGGAACGACACGTAACACACGGGCGAACGCGCGAATCGGCGGACCACGCGGACCTCGACGCGAACCGTAGAACCCCGTCCGTTTAGACGGGCACGTATGAGACCTCGACAGGACACGGAGCGCGAACGACCGCCACCCGGCGGCGGTGAGCGCGCGTGACCGGACGCGACGGCCTGCTCGCCCGCCCGCTGCTGGCGGTGGCGAACGCCCCGGACGCCGAGGCGTCCGCGCGGGCGCTCGCCCCACACGTCGACGACCCACAGCGGGTCGTGGTCGTCTCCGTCGTCGAGAAGGCCGGCGGCGCCCCCGACGAGGCGCCGATGGGGGAGGTCGAGGCGGAGGCCGAGCGGGCGTTCGACGCCGTCCGGGAGGTGCTCGACCCGGTCGAGACGGACCTCCGCTACGGCGTCGACGTGGTCGGGACCATCCTCGATGCCGGCCGGGACCACGACGCCTCGGCCATCGGCTTCACGCCGCGGGGCGGGGGACGACTCGTCCGCCTGCTCACGGGGGACGTCGCGCTGTCGCTGGTCACGGAGTCGGACCGGCCGGTCGTGGCGCTGCCGGACCCCGGTACCGACCACGAGGGGGCCGCCGACCGCTACCGGGTCGAGGACGGGCCGGACACCGACGGGAACGGGACGGCCGGCGACGTCGAGACCCACACCATCGTCTCCTACCGCGGGGTCGGGGAGATCCTCGGCGCCGCGCGGACCCACGACGCCGACATGGTCGTGATGGGCTGGGGACAGAGCGGCGGCTCACGCGCGGAATCGAGTATCGACGAGATCACCGGCGACGTCCCGTGTGACTTCCTCGTGCTGAAGGACCGCGGGTTCGACCCCGAGCGGGTGCTCGTCCCGACCGCGGGGGGCCGGACTCGGACCTCTCGGCGACGGTCGCGAACCACCTCCGCGCCCAGTTCGGCTCGGAGGTGACGCTACTGCACGTCGCGGAGGAGCGGGCGGCCGGCGAGGCGTTCCTCGAGGGGTTGGCCGCCGAGCACGGTCCCGCGGACGCCGAAGTCCGGGTCGAGACGGGCGACGTCGGGACGGCCATCGAGCGGGCCGCCGAGGACGCGATGACGGTGATCTTCGGGGCGACCGAGCGGGGCCTGCTCCGGCGGCTCGTCTCCGGGTCGCTCGTCATGAACGCGGTCGATAACGTCGACTGCTCGGTGCTGCTGGCCGAGCGGGCCCGCAAGCGGACCCTCCGCGAGCGCTCGTTCGGGACGAACGAGGAGAGGAAGTAGGCCGCCCATCGACGGATCCGCCCCGGCCATCCGGTCGTTCCTCTCCGGTCACGAATCCCCGGCCGTCGGCGACGCGACGACCCCTCGGCGGAGGCCACGAGCCCCGAGCCGACCGAACCGCCGCCGTGGAGGGCTGGCTCCGGTCGTGAGCCGGCTCCGAGGTTTTTAAACGGAGGTCACGGACTGCCCGTATGGACCGCATCCCGTTCGGTATCCGCCGCCTCGACAGCACCATCGGGGGTGGGTCGCCGGCCGGCAGCGTCGTCCTCGTTTCGGGCGAGGCCGGGGCGGGTGCCCGGGAGTTCCTCTACACGAGTGCGGTGATGAACGGGCTGGTCGAGGGGGACCCGGAGCTGTTCGACCTCTACTACGGCAGCCTCGACGAGTCCGCCAGGGCACCGTCAGAGGTCCACTACCTCTCGTTCACGGCCGACGAGCGCCAGGTGAGAGCGGAGATGGAGCTGGCGCTGGACTCGGAGCTCGTCGAGGGGGCCGGCGCGAACATCCGCTTTCAGGACCTCGCGACCGAGTACTTCCGGCTCTCGCCGGTGCCCCGGGAGTGGTATGGGGCGCGGACGGCCAACGTGGTCGATCTGGGCTCGGCCAACGACCGGACGTCGGTCGCGGAGGCGCTGGGGGAGCAGCTGACGGAGAACGCCGCGGAGAACCTGGTCGTGATCGACTCGATCACCGACCTGGTGAGCTCGAGCAGCCGGGAGCTCTCATGGGGCGACGTCCCGGTCATACTGAAGGGCATCTCGCGGGCGGCGTTCGACTGGAACGCGCTCGTCCTCGCGCACGTCAACCACGAGACGCTCACCCCCCAGGAGCACGGGCAGCTCAGCGACGCCGCCGACGGGACGCTCCTGTTCGAGTGGGAGTCCGGTGGGTCCGCCCGGACCCGGACGATGGTGGTCAAGCAGTTCCGGGGCGTCCTCTCGCGGATCGAGGAGGAGGACATCGTCAGGTTCGAGACGGAGATCGGCGACTCCGGGTTCGACATCAGCGACATCCGGAAGATCAGGTGAGGCCCGCGGGCTACCGGCCCGGGGCGACGGGTCCCGCGTCGGCCCTCTCCGGGTCGCTTTTGTCGCTCGGGTCGCTACGCCGGTGACATGCAGTTCTGTCCCGAGTGCGGCTCGCTGATGCACACGGACGGCGACCGCATGGTCTGTTCGTCCTGCGGAGCGGAGGAACGGAAGGACGAGGAGATGGCCGAACAGTACGTCTCCACGGAGGAACAGGCCGACGACGACGTCATCGAGTCCGACCCGGAGGCCGCAGACGAGGGCAAGCCCACGGCCGAAGTTCGCTGCGAGGACTGCGGCAACCATCGCGCGTGGTACACGATCAAGCAGACTGGGAGCGCGGACGAACCCCCGACGCGCTTCTTCAAGTGCACGGAGTGTGGCCACCGGTGGCGGGGGTACAGTTGAGCCCACCCGTGGGCCCTGGTGGGAAAGAGCCTTCCGTCCGACCGACCCACCGTAAACCGTGAACACGGACGGGCCGCGCGTCGAGGTCCACCCGAGCCGATACGCCGTCGTCGACTTCGACCCCTCGCTGACCTTCGAGTGCGTCGACGAGTGTACGTGGTGCTGTCACCACGGCGTCCTCCTCTACGAGAAGGACCTGCTGGAGCTCGCCGCGCGGGAGTCGATCAGCGGCGTCGTCGAGGGGTTCAGGGGGCGGGACTTCGTCCGGAAGGAGGAGAAAGCCCGCGAGGACCACGTCGGCGAGGACGGGATGGCGTGCTACTTCCTCCGCGAGGACGGCCTCTGTGCGCTCCACGCCGAACACGACTGGAAGCCGACGCGGTGCTCGGTGTTCCCGCTCGCGGTGACCGTCGAGGACGACGAGATACACGTCGACGTCCGGGACAGCGCACGCGAGCACTGCGAGGGACTGGGTGTCTCCGAGCGCCGGGTGATAGAGCACCTCGACGCGTTCCTTCCGGAACTGCTCTGGGAACTGGACGAGCCGGAGAGCGACGTCGAGCTCTGATCCCGGGGGCCGCGACGTCGGACGCTACTGCCGGTCCTGCCGGATGCGGTAGTAGGTGGGCCTGCCGTCGCCGCGCTCGATCGTCTTCGACTCGACGTGGCCCTCGGACTCGAGCTCCTCGAGCGCGGACTTCACCCGGCCCGAACGCCTGAAGACGGTCTCGTTCAGCCGCCCGAGGAACCGCTCGAACATACCGTGGTCAGGCGCGGCGGGCCTGCTCTCGGAGGGGTCCTCGCCCGCGATGGCGTCGCCGGCCACCTCTCTGGCGTACACCTTCGCCAGTTCGTCGGCCGTGTACGCCTTGCCTGAGTTGAGTTCGAGGAACTCGAGCAGCCGCTCCTTGACCGCGCTCTCCGGCTCGTCGACGGCGTCCGTCCGGCCCGACGCCCACTCATCGGGTCCGATGGGCATGTCCGGGGGGTTGTCCCGCCGGGGGTAAAGTCCCCTCGGGGACCTCACCGCCGCGTACCGAGCACTCGGAGCCCCGTCGCGCGGGCCACCCCCGTCCCGGCGTCGGGCCGACACGGACCGGGCGGTTCAAGCGGCCGCCGACGGAGGTGGAGGTATGACCGACGACCGCGGAGCGGACGGCGAGCACGGGAGCGGCGAGGGCGGCGGCCACGCGCCCGACCGCGAGGAGTTCGGACACGACCCCGTCGGTCACGTGGAGGTGAGCGCGGGGATGTCCGTCGCGGAACTAGTCGAGCAGTACGGGCGGGCCGGCATCGGCGCGGCCGAACTCCACGAGGCGGTCGAGGTGTACGCGGAGATGCTCGGCGACCCCTCGGTGACGAACTTCTTCGGCCTCGCGGGCGCGATGGTCCCCGCGGGGATGCGCCGGATCGTCGCTGACCTGATCCGCGCGGGCCACGTCGACGCGCTGGTGACCACCGGCGCGAATCTCACCCACGACGCTATCGAGGCGGTCGGGGGCAAACACCACCACGGGAGGGACCTCCAGCCGGGAAAGACGATGCGCGAGCACGACGAACAGCTCAGGGACGAGGCGGTCGACCGCATCTACAACGTCTACCTCCCGCAGGAGCACTTCACCCTGTTCGAGGAACACCTCCGCGCGGAGGTGTTCCCCGCGGTGGAAGAGCGGGCCGCGGAAGGGGACGGGACGGTCAGCATCGCGGCGTTCGCCCGGGAACTCGGCCGGGCCAACGCCGAGGTGAACGAGCGCGAGGGGATCGAGGAGGACCCCGGCATCGCCGCCGCGGCCTACGAGCACGACGTCCCGGTCCACGTCCCCGCGATCCAGGACTCCGTGCTGGGGCTGCAGGCGTGGCTCCGCTCGCAGGTCGCGCCGTTCGCGCTCGACGCGCTCGGGGACATGAGCCCGCTGAACGACCTGGCCTACGACGCCGAGCGGGCGGGCGCGGTGGTCGTCGGTGGGGGGGTCCCGAAGAACTACGTCCTCCAGACGATGCTGGTCACCCCGGGCGCGTACGACTACGCC
>PXRQ01000102.1 GCA_003022005.1 Halobacteriales archaeon QS_5_70_15 | reverse complement strand
GCCGCTCGTCGCGCTCGTCGCCGTCGTGCTCGTCTACGGCGTGGCACTGACGGCCGACAGCGCCCCCACCTCGACGGCGGTCACCGAACTCGTCGCCGACGAGCGGATGGGCGCTGCCCTCTCGCTGCAGTCGTTCGTCGGGTTCTCCTCGACGGTCGTCTCGCCGGTGGTCTTCGGCGTCGCGCTCGACGCCGGCGGCTACGCGCTCGCCTTCCCGACGCTCGCCGCCGGCGCGTTCGCCGCGCTCTGCTTCGTGCTCCTCCTCCGGACGCTCGCCGCCGGCGCGACCGACGACCTCCCGGAGGCGACCGGGACGCCCTGATCGCCGGTATCGGGAACCCGATCGGCCCCGGGAGAGTGGAGGAGGCCGACGCCCGCACCGGCGGCGATACCCGCGCCGGAGGCGTTTTCATCGCTCCCGCGGTAGTCGCGGGCATGACGACCGTCCACTTCGGCATCGACGACGCCGTGGTCCGGGTGGGGATGCGGGGCGACGGCGGCGACGCCCGACTCCTCGCGGACGGGACGTTCGACGTCGAGTGCCTGGCGACGACGGACGAGTCGCTGCTCGTCGGCACCGTCGACGCGGGGCTCGTGCGGCGACCGCACGACCGGGACGGCCGCGGCGAGGGCGGTCCCGCCGACGGCCCGGGTGCCGGGTTCGAACCCGTCGACGGCATCGAGCAGTCCCGCGTCACCTCGCTCGCGGTCGGTCCCGACGGGACCTGCTGGGCGGGGACCGAGCCGAGCGCCGTCTACCGCTCGACCGACGGGGGGCGGACGTGGACCGAACTCCCAGGGCTGACGGATCTCCCCTCGGCGGACGAGTGGTCGTTCCCGCCGCGGCCCCACACCCACCACGTCCGGTGGCTGGAGCCCGCGCCCGGGGATCCGGACCGGCTCTACGTCGGTATCGAAGCGGGCGCGTTCGTCCTCGCGACGGGCGTCACCGACCCCGGAGGCGTCGAGTGGCACGAGCGTCCTCCCGGTAGTCGCCGGGACAACCACACGCTCGCGACCCACTCCGACGCCCCGGAACGGGTCTACTCGGCGGCGGGCGACGGCTACGCCGAGTCGACCGACGGCGGCGGGACCTGGACCGGACTGATGGAGGGGCTCGAGCACCGCTACTGCTGGTCGGTCGCCGTCGACCCTGCCGACCCGGACACGCGAGTCGTGTCGGCCGCGAGCGGCGCCTCCCGCGCACACCGGGCGGGCAGCGCCGAGACCTACTGCTACCGCCGGACCGGCGGCGCGCCGTGGGAGCGAGTTTCGGACGGCTTGCCGACCGGCGAGGGCGTGCTCCGGGCGGTTCTCGACGCCGGGAGCGCCGGCGAGTTCTACGCTATCCATAGCGAGGGGCTCTACCGTTCGACCGACGCGGGCGGGACGTGGTCGGACGTCGACCTCGGGGACGCGTGGCTCGACCGGTTCGCCACGCAGCCGCCGCGCGGGCTCGTCGTGGACCCATAGCGGTTGGTGTAAGCTTCCCGACTCTCTAACGCGGTAGGTTACGGATCCGATGAGATCACCGTGAGGGACACGGACGGCGAGTTCAGCGAAGGGGTCGGTAGCACCCGTGGTTCCGGGGAACGAAGGCCGACTTTCATATGATAATAAACGGTAGGCAAAACGGAATGACCCCACGAACGGACACGAACGCCCCACTACCGGACGTGTCGTCGATCGAATCCACGTTCCGCGACGCGAACGACGTGCGCCTGCACGTCGTCGTCGCCGGTGACGCCGACGACCCGCTCGTCGTGTTGCTCCACGGGTTCCCGGAGTTCTGGTACGAGTGGCACCAGTACATCGAACCGCTCGTCGATGCCGGCTACCGCGTGCTCGTCCCCGACCAACGGGGGTACAACCGCAGTGACAAGCCCGCCGGCGTCCGTCCCTACCGCATCACCGAACTCTCGGGGGACGTCGTCGATCTGATCGCCACCGAGGGGCGCGATGCCGCACACGTCATCGGACACGACTGGGGAGCCGCCGTCGGGTGGGACCTGGCACTCCGTCATCCCGATGCCGTCGATCGGCTCGGCATCATCAACGTTCCCCACCCGACGGTGTTCCAGCGGACCCTCACGTCGAACCTGACCCAGCTCCGCAAGAGCTGGTACATGTTCTTCTTCCAGATCCCTCGCCTCCCGGAACGGTACGTCGGGCGGAACGACTACGCGTTTCTGGTGACCGCACTGGAGGAGGCTCGGCCGGGGACGTTCACCGAGACGGACTTCGAGCGGTATCGCCGGGCGTGGGCGGAGGAGGAGGCGCTCACGGCGATGATCAACTGGTATCGGGCACTCTTTCGACATGGCGAGGACCCACCACGCGGGCGGGTGCGAGTCCCGACGCTGATCGTCTGGGGCGACGACGACCAGGCCCTCGTTCCCGAGATGGCTTCGAGGAGCCTCGAATACTGCGACGAAGGGGACATCGAACGGTTCCCCGACGCCACACACTGGATCCCTCACGAGTATCCCGATCGGGTTTCCGGCCTCCTGCTGGACCATCTCGGATCGTAACCGGTAGACGCGCTCGGTGTATCCCCCGCGCCCGACCTACCGTCGTATTGATCGAGCCGTATTTTGGGCCCCTCCGCTGATCACCGTGACTTCCGGACGTCGGTCGACGACGGCGAGAAGCGAGAAGATACTTGTCCGAGAGGCCCGTACACCCGGACGATGCGGGACTTCGTCGTCGTCGGTGCCGGCCCCGCCGGATCGCGGTTCGCACGCTCGGCCGCCGAGCGGGGTCGGGACACCCTCGTCCTCGAACAGGGGGAGATCGGCCGGCCGCTGGCCTGCTCGGGCCACGTCTCGCTCGACGTCTGGGAGTACGTCCCCGGGAGCGCCCACGACCGTCTGCTCCAGAACGAGATCTACGGCGCGCGGTTCCACCCCGACGGGCCCGGAAGCCGGTCCTACCCCTTCTACAAGGGGACGCCGGTCTCGAACGCCATCGACCGGGTGGAACTCGACCGGACGCTCGCGCGGGCGGCGGCCGACGCCGGCGCGGACGTCCGGGACGGCCACACCGTCACCGGCGTCGCGGAGCGGGCCGACCGAGTAGTCGTGACGGCCCGCGGACCCGACGGGACCGAGCGGTTCGACGCGCGGATGGTCGTCGGTGCGGACGGTCCCCGGTCCCGGGTCCGCGAGGAGGTCGGCCTCCCCGAGCCCGACGGGTTCCTCCATGGCGTCCTCGGGTTCGACCCCGAGCCAGACGACCAGGACTTCGTCGACGTCCACCTCACCGTCCCGGGCTTTTTCGCGTGGCGGATCCCCCGCGGCGACGGCGGCGTCGAGTACGGGCTCGCGGTCCGCCCCGGCGACGACGCCCCCGGCCGGTTCGACGACCTCTGTGTGGGCTACGGCGCGACCATCGACGAGCGGTGTTCGGGGCTCATCCCCATCGGCCCCGCGCCGGAGACGACGGGCCGACGGTCGCTCCTGGTGGGCGACGCGGCCGGGCAGACGAAACCGTTCACCGGCGGGGGCATCCTCTACGGGATGCGCGCGGCCGACGTCGCCGCCCGAGAGGTCGACCCGCGCGCGCCGGCGACGCTCGAGGCCTACGAGCGGGGCTGGCGCGAGGAACTCGAACGGGACGTGTGGCTCGGCCACCTCGTTCGGCGGGCCTACTCGCTCCCCCGGCCGGTCCAGCGGCTCGGCCTCCGGGCGTTCTCCGGGGAGATCGGCGTCCACATGGACCGCCCCTCGACGCTGTTCTCGCGGGAGCAGTTGCGGGCGCTCCTCAGGTAGTCGTTGGTGGTTGGTACGAGTCGTCTCCCTCTGTGGAGTGAGCGGTGACTCTACCGGACGGAACCCCTCGAAAGCCCCCGCGCTCTCGGGTCGCGCGGCCCGCTGCGGTCCTCGGTCGGCCTCCGGCCTCCCCGTGGTCCTTATTCCGCTGGACTCGCTTCGCTCGTCCAGCGACGTTCGCCTCGCTACGTTCGGCTCACCCTCGCCGTGCTTCCCCGAGAGCGCGGCCCCTTTCAGCCCCACCCGGTCGGCTATCGTCCCGACCCCGACCCCGGGGAGCGTTTAGTACCTCGGCAGCCGGGCCGACGTGGCCGACCCCTCGACGAACGGGAGCCCCACGACGGACGCCTCCGTCCCGTCTACCTCGACCGTCTCCGCCTCCAGATCGAAATCGACGAGCGCGAGCGCGACCGGGCGAGAGAGCAACGGGCTCTCGTCCCCCCGCGTGACCTCGCCCACGGCGTCGCCGTCGGCGATCACCTCGCTCCCCGGTTCGGGGACCGACCCGGGTTCGAGCCCGACGAGCCGGCGCGAGGGCCGGCCGCGGTTCTCCACCCGGGAGGCGACCTCCTGGCCGACGAAACAGCCCTTGTCGTAGTCGACGGCGTTGCCGAGCCCGAACAGGTTCGGTATCCGGTCACGGAGTTCGCTGTCGAACAGGGGCGTGCCCGCCTC
Source organism: Halobacteriales archaeon QS_5_70_15 (assembly GCA_003022005.1). The sequence continues at coordinate 27,803 of PXRQ01000102.1, read as the reverse complement.
CAGCGTGAGCGAGCGCCATGTCCGGTGGCCGAACGGCGCGGCGTTCAGCCCCCGCGTCAGGAGGGTATCGAACACCTCCCCGGCGGCGTCGGCGCCACAGACCACCTCGTAGCCCTCCTCCCCGGTGGGGGCGTCGCTCGCGACGACGGTGACGCCCTCGTCGGCCATCGACCCCCGGACGAACGAGAGCGGCGGTTCGGGCGCCCCGGCGTGGTTGAGCACGCTCGCGATCTTCTCGGTCGACGTCGGCCCGTGGACGCCGAACACGCCGAAGTCGGTGGTGGCCTCGCGTATCTCGACGTCCTGGATGAACGTGCGCTCGGCCCACTCCTCGGCGATCTCGCCGGCAGACGACGTTGTCGACGTACTCGATCCGGTCCGATCCGGTCACCTCGACGACGCCGTAGCCCATCTCGATCACCCCGACGCCGTTGCGGACCGCGCGGTGGGCGCTGTCCGGCCGGCCGTACTCCTCGACCACCCGGCGACCGTCGTACTCGACGAACTCGGCCCCGAGGCCGTCGTGTGCCGCGACGACTGTCATCGACCGTGGTACGACCCCGGAACGTAAAACGGTGCGCGGTCCGCCTCGGGTTTCAGATCCGCGGAACCGCTCCGGTCGGTTCCCGTACCGATCGCCGTAACGGTCTACCGGCGAGCACGGATCCCGTCCGGACGCTCGCCCGCAAAGGACGACCGCTCATCCGTGGAGCCCGGTACCTGCGCCACTGACTGGTTCCGCTCGGCGGGACGGCCCTATTGCTCGTGAAACCACGGGCCGGACTCGTCGGGTATTCGCTTCTACAGACGAGGGAAGACGACAACGATCCGTATCAGAGCGGCAGCCGGTCGAACAGCCACTCGAGCCAGGACTGCTCCTCCGGCTCCTCGGTAGGGTCGGGGACGACCCGGTCGTCGGGGTAGATGCGGGTGGTCCCGCTCTCCTTCTCGACCTCGATGAGCCCCGCGGACTTGAGTTCGGCCAGCGCCGCCTCGATCCCGTCGATGTCGACGTCCGTGTGCGACCGCAGTTCGAAGACCGTCATCCCCTCCTCGTGGCGGTCGACGAGCGCGTCGAGCACCGCGACCTGCGTCCCGTCGCGGTCGCGGTACTCCCGCTTGGCCTGCATGGACGGGTGTTCTTCGGGCGGTGTCTTAACGGTTGATACGGATTATTGTAGTCTTTTACCGCCGATCACGGACTCCGTTCGAGTGATCGGCGGCAAATCGTTACAACAATCCGTATGAGACGGAACGCGGGTTCAGGTGCGGTCCCCGCGGTCCCCGCGGTCCGTCCGCGCCGGGCGACCGGGCGGTGCGGCCGGGGTGAGACGACCGGGTAGTGTGGCCGGAACGTGTGGTCGGGGCGGGCGGGACCGCCCGCGCCCGGCAGTTTTATACGCCGAACGCGGCCACGTTCCCCAAATGGGTCTCAGGTGTTCCATCCTCGGACATACCTTCGACGAGACCGAGGTCCGCCGCGACCGCCGCGAGCGGGGGTCCGGTAACGAGGTCGTCACCGTCGTCTCGCAGGTCGAGCGGTGCAGCCGGTGTGGCACCGAACGGGTCGTCTCCGAGAACAAGGAGGTCGTCTCCGTCGTCGACGCCGACGAGGTCGACCTCGACGAGGAGGGGGCCGCCTCGCGAGGCGGCTCCACGACCCGGCCGAGGAGGACGTCGAGTTCATCACGGAGACGGAGGGGTCGCTCGGGGGCGGCGAGAACGTCGCGGACGAGACGGACGTTCCGGACGACGCGGGCGACGCCGGGGGCGGCATCGACGGGATGGCCGCCAGGAGCGGGGCGTTCGACGGCGACGACGGTAGCGAGGACGGCGATGCGAGAGCGTCGGCCGAGGAGGACGCCGAGATCATCGACGCGCCCGAGTCGGAGCGGGCGCCGGGCCAGTGGCCCGACGAACCGGAGGGGGACGAGCCGTGGACGCCCGACGACCTCGATGAGGGGGAGGGGGAGGGGGAGGCCGGCACGGAGCCGACGGCCGACCCGGCTCCGGACGTCGAACCCGTCGCGAAGTCCTCGTTCACGGTCCCGGAGGGGTCGCTCAGGTGTCCCGACTGCGGCCACGAGGTGAGCGCCGACTCCTCGTTCCGGGCCGGCGACGCGTGTCCCGAGTGCCAGGGCTACCTCGAGAATCCGGTCGGGGAGTGACGGTCGCCGGGGTGCGTTCCCCACGGTCGTTCGACGGTATTCGACACGGTCGAAACGGGTAAACCCCTCCTCCGCCAACGCCGCGACCATGGAGGAGTACAAGATGCGCCGGGGCGAGTACCTCGAGGAGCGCGTCCCGGACCTGAAGACGACGATAGAGGAGTACTTCGGCCCCGTGACGGGCACCGAGGAGTACAACGGAAGCGACCTGTACGTCGTCGACGAGCCGAAGAACCCCGTCTTCGAGCGGGTCGTCGCCGGGGCCGTCGCCTACAGCGGCAAGAAGGACAGGCTCGCGGTCGACTTCGAGGAGCGGAGCCTCGAGGAGCTGATGGGGACCGGCGACGTCGACGCCGCCGGCGACGCCAACGACGCGAAGAACGACTTCCTCCTGGAGTCTACCGGCCGGGACGCGAAGTCCCGTCGGGAGTCGATGAAACGCGCCGTCGAGGACGACGCGGACACGCCGGACAGCGTCTGAACGCGGGTCCCCGTCCCGGTCTCGGTCCCGGCTCACACTTCTCCCGCCCCGCCCCCGGCGGCTCGCGTCGCCCGGGGCTCGGGGGCGGTGCGCGACGGCGCGACCTCGGTGGCCCGTCCCCCTGCCCAGTCGGTCACATCACGTCGGGGGCGTCCCGCTCGTACGCGGCCTCCGTCAGCAGCGCCTCGAGGTTCGCGTACGGGACGAACGCCAGCAGTTCGTGCTCCGCGTCGTACAGTTCCACGCCGCTCTCGACGTGTTCGTAGTCCTCGGCCTCCAGCTGGCCGTTCGGCAGGATGGCACGGTACATACCCGGGAACAGCCCGCGTGGGGTGGTATGGGTTTCGCCCACCCGGCCACCGCCCCGATCGGTTCCTGAACCGCGGGCTCCGTACGGCGGTCGTGCGCCACCATCACGACCGCGGCTCGCCGCAGTGGCCCGGCACCCGGACGTACCCGAGTTCGTCTTGCAGCACCTGCGTCGCCGCACGGTTGTGGATGTCGACGGGTCGATCCCGACCAGCAGCGGCCGGGGGATCCGAGAACGCGTCCTCGTTCGCGACGCGCATCGCACACGCCGGCGGCCCGGAGGGACACGGCGCACTGGGGTCGGACTGGATGAGGCCCCCCGGGTAGGGGCGTTCGGCCACATCACGAACTCCGAACCGTACCTCGCCCCACCCGTAGCCCCCTGTCGGTCCCGGAACTCGATCGCGGCCCACGGTGCCTCGGCGGGGCGCCGGTCCGCCCCCGGTGCGTCGATGCCGACGGTCGCGTGGATCACCCTGGCGAACGCGAGCGGGACGAGCAGGATCGGAAACACGACGCACGCGAGGAGCGTCCCGACGACGATCTACCGGATCCCCGTGGGTGGACGCCTCCGCCGAATCTCGCGAGGTCCGGCACGCTCCGGAAGCGAACTCCCGTTCCCGTTTCCCCCGCGACGTCCCCGAACCGTGGAGCGGACACGACGACCAATATGTTTTGTTATGTTAGACTCCGTTAGCATTTAACGCAACAATTATAGGATAATTGAATAACTGTGCCGGCGTCGAGGGGCGAGCCACGAACGCGTGGCGGCGACCCCGGGGGCTACAGAGGGGCGTCGTCATCGTATCCCGAGCCCCCGACAAGGCATGTCAGGCATCGAGTTCGACATCGAGGAACTGACCGACATCGGAACGGAGCGGGCCAACAGACTGCGGGCGGCGGGGTTCGAGACGCTCGAGGACGTTCGCCGTGCGACGACCGAGGAACTGGCCGCCGTTACCGGGATCAGCCGGCGGCTGGCCGAGCAGATGAAGGAGGAGCTGGGCGGCGTCGGGGGCGAGATCACCGGCGTGACCGCCGAGCGCATCGCCGAGATACGGGACCGGTTCAAGCACTACGAGTGGGAGCGCTGGCACTGGCGTCGCCCCCCGGCGGAGGTGGACGTGCTCATCCACGGGGAGGGCGGGATCAAGTTCAGCGGGGGCGGGTTCGGCGGGCTGACACACGTCATCTCCACCCTCAAGTCCGACCCGTGGTACTGGGTCACGTTCGACGTGACGACCGCCCATCGGCAGCGGGCGCCGGCGGGAAGCGCCGACATGGAGCGGGGCGACCTCGACGAGGTATCCCTCTCCGACTACGACGAGCTCTGGCTGTTCGGCGTCGCCGGCAGGGGGGGTGGACCGGGTGACATCGAGCCGAGCGCTTCGGAGATCAACGCGGTGGAGTCGTTCATGGACGACGGCGGTGGCGTCCTCACGACGGGCGACCACTCGGACCTCGGAGAAGGGATCACCGGGGGGATCCCCAGGGTCGGGAAGATGCGGCGGTACGACGGGTGGCTGAACACCCTCCGGTCCGGACCGGGCGGCTCCACCAGCGAGAGGGACGACACGCCCCAGAAGATCCGGGTCCGGGAGTACCCCGAGTACCGGTTCCGGCCCCGGTTCCTCCGAACGACCCATCCTCACCCCGTCCTGTGCGGGCCCGAGGGCCCCATCGAGATCCTGCCGGACCACCAGCACGAGGGGGCCGTCAACGTCCCGTCGAGCTACCCGACGAGCGAGTGGCCACGGAAGGGCGGCCACCAGCCGAAGGTCGAACCCATCGCGTGGGCGCAGGTGGTCGATCAGCCGGACCCGAACTCGGACGAGCCCAGGGGCACCGAGTTCCCGGTCATCGGCGTCTACGACGGTCACCGGGCCGACGTCGGGCGCATCGCCGCCGACGCAACGTGGCACCACTGGTTCGATCTACACCTGCGAGGGGGCGGAAGCGGCTTCGACGACACGCCACAGGGCAGACAGCATCTCGAGAAGTTCGAGGCGTACTTCCTGAACCTGGCCGTCTGGCTCGCGCCGCCGGGGCGTCAGTCCGCGATGTGGAACGCGCTCCTGTGGGGGGCACTCTGGCGGGGTCCGCTCGTCATGTTCGACCCGCAACAGGCGGCGGGGTACCACTCCGGCGGCCGGGCGCGGAACGCCCTCGGCCAGTTCGCCCCGCAGTGCCGGATCCGTCACTGGTGGCGAACTGCCGCGAGCGGCCGAGGATCCCGAGCAGGTACCCGGAGCCGTTCCGGTCCCCGTGGAGGAGTTCGTCATCGGCGAGACGGTGCGGTACCTCCTCGAGGAGTACCGGGAGGCGACCGACATCGTGGCGTATCCGGGCGACGAAGTGCTGGACGAGGCGGTCGAGTACGGTACCTCGTCCGGCCTCGAGGGGCTGATGCAGTACTACGAGTCGGTGGCCGAACGCGGCGAACAGCTGACCGAGTCGCTGTAGGTCTCGCCGCGGCATCGGGGCTCGGCCAGAGACGGGTTCGACGGCGGCACGCCGCCACCCGCCGATCACTTCGACGGTCGGGAACGCGAGCCGGGCACTCCGCGGCCGGGGGGTGGCCGGCACCCGGCCGCGGGCGACCGGGAACCCGATCCGATGCGGCGGGGTCCTGAGTTCGTCGCTGATGTGCTCCATCGTCCGGTCGCTCGTCGAGTGTCGGGTGATGTCCGCGATGACGAGGTCCCCGTCGTAGACGGCGTCCTTGATCGGGATGACGTCGCTCTTGTCGCCGATGGTCGCGATGTGGACCGTCGTGTCGGCCTCCACGGCCGCCGCGTCGAAGTCGTCCACGTCCAGTTCGACGTAGTCGTCCGTCCTCCCCTGACTCTCCCCGAGGAGCTTGCTCATCAGTCCCATATCGGACGGCGCGTCCCGTGCGGGCATAGTTCTTACGTCAGACGCACGTGTCCGGCCGTACGGGTTCCGGAGGCCGATGCGAGCGGGAGATGTCGAGCTGTCGACCGGTCCCGCCGTACCGCACGCTGTCGACCGGTCACCCAGGCACGACCGCGTACCGAGTCAGCCGGTTTCGCACGAAAGACGGGCCTCCGTCCCCGCTCGCGTCGGGATAGGAGTCACGGCCCCAAAATTTATGATCGCTATATACTGTAATTTCGATGAACATAGTCGGCGGCGTCGCCCGTCCAAACGATACCGTCGCCCGTCGCCGCGCCCTGCGTTCGGTCGCTCCGGTCGGATAGGGGATCGACCGTCGATGGCCGTCTCGACGGTCGGGTACCCCCTGGTGTCGGATATATTTAGTCTCTCGACAACAAAATATTTATCCAATCAAGCCGGATAAAGGGACAGTTTCCATGCTAAATCGTGACTTGGACTTCTCCCGTCGGAGCGTCCTGCGGGCGGCGGGGACAGTGGGAGGATTGAGCGTGGTATCGGGCGTCGCCTCGGCAGACGAGACGGAGGAGTTCAACGTCGGCATCCCCGAAGGTGCCGCCGGGGCCGAACGGGCGGCCAAACGGGCAGCCGACTCCGTCCGCAAGACCATCGACCTCGGGTCCTACGGACGGGTCGTCGTCGGGCAGTTCTCCTCCGAGGCGCGAGAGAACTTGGAGCGGAACCCGGACATCGACTACGTCGAGCCGAACTACACCGCCGAGAAACTGGGTGAGAAACTCCCGTGGGGTATCGATCGTGTCGACGCGGACGTGCTCCACTCCGAGGGAACCACCGGGAGCGGGGCGACCCTGGCCATCCTCGACACGGGCGTCGACGACGACCATCCCGATCTCGCGGACAACGTCGACCCCTCTCTCGGAGCGGCGTTCGGGTCCTCGTGTGGCTCCGAGTCGGGCGGCTGCCGGTTCGGCCGCGAGGGGTACAACGGCAACGACTGCAACTACGAGTGGTCGGACGACGACGACCACGGCAGTCACGTCGCGGGGACGGCCGACGCCGTCCGCGGGAACAACGAAGGGGTCGCGGGAGGCGTCTCCACCGAGGCGACGATCATGCCGGTCAAGGTGCTCGACGGCTGTGGCTCCGGGTCCTACGCCGACATCGCGGACGGCATCAGGTACGCCGCCGACAACGGGGCCGACGTCATCAACATGTCCCTCGGTGGTTCCTCGGGGGATTCGACGCTGAAGAACGCCTGTCAGTACGCCTACGACAACGGCGTGCTCCTCGTCGCGGCCGCGGGCAACGACGGGCCCTGCTCGGACTGCGTGAGCTACCCGGCTAAGTACTCGACCGTGATGGCCGTCTCGGCCACCGACAAGGACGACTCGCTGGCGGACTACTCCTCGACCGGCCCCGAAATCGAACTCGCGGCGCCGGGGAGCGACGTGCTCTCGACCATCCCGCCGGAGAGCGACGACGGAAGCACGTACGAGGACGGCTACGAGACGTTCAGCGGCACCTCGATGGCCACCCCGCACGTCGCCGGGACGGGTGGACAGGTGTTCGCCAATAGCAGCCTCACGAACGAGGAGATTCGACAGCACCTGAAGGACACCGCCGAGGACATCGGCCTCGCATCGAACGAGCAGGGCGCCGGACTGGTCGACGCCGAGAACGCCGTCGACTCGCTCGGCTCGACCGACTCCGCCCCGAGCGTCTCGTGGGTCAACCCGAGCGACGGCGAAACCGTCTCCGGGACGATCACCGTCCGGATCGACGCCTCGGACAGCGAGGACAGCGACGATTCGCTGGAAGTCACGTACAACGTCGACGGCGGCTCCTCGCGGTCGACCTCCTACAACTCGACGTCGGGCTACTACGAGGATTCGCTCGACACGACGCAGTTCTCCGACGGAGACCACACGTTCGAGGCGAACGCGACCGACTCCGCCGGGAACACAAGCACGAGTTCGATCACCGTCACGACGGACAACACCGAGAGCGCCCCGACGGTCGACAGCCTCTCGGTCTCGGAGGTCGAGACGAGCGACTCGGACGCCGAGTTCGACGTCGACTGGTCGGTTAGCGACGGGGACGGCGACCTCGATTCGGTCGACCTCTCGCTCACGGACGACACGGACGGTGAGAGCGAGGACTCCGCGAGCGTGAGCGTCAGCGGCGACGCCGCCAGCGGAGCCACCCGGCTGGTCGCATCCGGCGACGACGGCTCCGGCAACAGCTACACGGTCGACGCGACGGTCACCGACTCCAACGGCAACACGGGTTCGGACTCGACGACCGTGAGCGAGACCGAAGACACCAACTCCGCGCCCTCCGCGAGCATCGACTCGCTCAACAACCGCTCGAACCCGCGGTGGGACCGCTACGAGGTCGACTGGAGCGCCAGCGACTCGGACGACAACCTCGACACGGTGGTCGTCGAGATGCTCGACTCCAGCGGGAACACCCTCGACTCGGTGACCAACGACGTCAGCGGCTCCTCGGCCTCGGGCGTCGACGAGGTGCGGAGCAAGAGCAACGGCACCGACATCGTCGTCACGGCGACCGACACCGACGGCGCCACCGGATCGGACTCGCGGTCGATCTGACCGTCGGACGGCGAACACCGGAACCGCTGCGGACCGCGGCTTTTTGAAACGACGGCCCGGACGGGCGACCGATGACGTTCAGCATCTGCGTCCGCGAGACCTACGAGGCCGACGGCGAGGAGCACACCCGGTTCGGCTCGCGGTCACCACCCGACTCGCCGGCGTCGGGACGCTCTGTCCGTTCGCGAGCGAGAACGGCGCGGTTGCCACCCAGTCGCTCGTCAACACCGAACTCGGGCGGAGGGGCGTCGAGTACCTCGACGACGGGCTCGCGGTCGGGGACGCCCTGCAGGCGCTCCTGAACGCCGATCCCGGTTCGGAGAACCGACAGCTCCACGGGGTGGGCAGCGAGGGCACGTTCGCCTTCTCCGGCGAGGAGTGCCGGCCGTGGTACGGCCACCTGGAGGGCGAGAACTACACCGTCGCGGGGAACCTCCTCACCGGCGAGAGCGTGATCGAGGAGACGGCCGCCGCCTACGAGGCCGGCGACCGCGAGGAGCCCCTGCCGGGGCGACTGATCGACGCGCCCGCCGCGGGCCACGCCGAGGGCGGGGACAAGCGGGAGGAACTGCCCGTCCACTCGGCGGCAGTGCTCGTCCGGACGACCGAGGAGCGCGAGCTCGAACCGTTCACCGAGGACCTCCGTGTGGACGCGACGGAGACGCCGATCGCCGACCTGCGGGAGACACACGATCTCGCCGCGCGGAGCTTCGAGGACGCGATGGAGCTGTACGAGGACGCCTACGAGGAGGACGACATCGGGTCGGCCGACGAGGCGGACGGCGGATCGAATCAGACCGGACCGGATACCGAGGCCGAGGGGGAGGGGGAGGGGTGACCGCGCTCAGACGGAGAACTCGTACAGTTCGTCGCCGACGTGGTGGAGCGACTCGACGACCTTTCCGGAGTCCCCGACCATCCCGGAGCCGTCGACGTCCGCGCGCCCGACCGCGAGCCCCTTCCCGTGGGTCTCCTCGGCGATACAGACCAGGTCGCCGGGCTCGATGGCCTCGTCGGCCTCGACGATGCCCGGGCGCATCACGTTCGCGCCGTCGGAGACGAACGAGACCGCGCCGGCGTCGACGGTCACCACCCGCCGCTCGGGCGGGAACTCGTTGGCGCCGCGGACGGTGAGGAACGGCTCGTCGTCGAAGAACGCGACCAGCGGCTCGCCATCCACGAGGACGACCCGTTCGTCCGAGTCGGTGAACTCGACGCCCTCGAACGTGTCGCCCTCGATCTCGACGCCGAGGCCCTCGCGCACGGCGTCGCGGATCTCGTCGATCTCGTCGCCGCGGAGGTGGTGGCGGGACTTCACTTCCATACCGGGGGTGGGCGTGGCGACCGGATAAATCGTCCGTCACCCGTCCGGGAGCGCGGCCCGATGACGCAGCCGCCCGCGGGGCCGACCCCGAACCGCTCGGTGGAGCTCCATCTCCACGCCGAGTTCCTCGCGGACCGCCTCGATGCTCTCCAGGACCGAGCCGAGACGACCCGTCTCGAAGGGGACGTTCACCACCACTCATGTCGCCCGGTAGGCCGAGGCCCGTTCCTCGGCGAGCAGCGTCACGCCGTCGCCGCGGCACCGGTTGACGTCGTCGATCCCGAGCCGGTTTCTCGAGTGCGCGCCGACCGTCGCGGTCCCCTCGATCAGGTCCTCGGACAGCCGGTCGGCGTCGTCGGCGGGGAGGGTCGGCGAGGCCGTCTCCGTGCCCGCGAGCGGCGGGGCGGGCGGCAGCTGCCTTCGGGTGTGTCGGTCTCGCACGGTACCGGAGCACAAAGGTCTAAGTCCGGGGGCACGAACGTGCCGGCGTATGTGGGGCAGCCGGGACCGCGGCGGCCGGACGGAGGTCACCTGTATCGCGTGCGGGGCGGACCTGCAGCGGTCGGACGCGCGGGAGTACGACAAGCACGGCGACCGGTACGACCGGCGGGACAAGGAGTTCGAGTACCTCTGCAAACCCTGCTACCGCGACCTCTGTCACCAGCCCCGCGAGGGTCTCGAGGACGACCTCGTCGTCTCCGGCGCGGGCGAGCAGTCCCGGGACGCGTTTCTCGCCGCCTACGCCGTCGAGGTCGGCGGCGAGGAGCCGTCCGACGAACCCGATTCGCGGCCCGAACGCGGCAAACAGGGCGAGGGTGACGAGCACAGCGACCGCTGACACGGTCGTTCGTAGCGATTGTATCGGCCAGCGCCCGGCCGGAATCGATCACGGGGGACGCCACACGGCGTGCGAGCGGCCGTTCCGGTCCCGCTCGGCTCCCCGCTCGCCCCGGTTCCGGTTCCTCGAAGCCCCCTCCTCCGTTGCTCCGATACCGGGACACGCTCCACTCCTCGACGGGTGACGCTCCGACCGTCTCCAGTTCCGGGGTTTCGTCCGCTTCGTTCTCCGGCATCGCAGCCCACGGTTCCTTCCGGTCGCCGTTCGCCACCTGGTGGCGCTCATTTCGTTCGCGCCACCCACATCTCGCGGGTCGCACCGCTCCCCGCTCGATAACGAGGGTTTCGTTACACTCGACCCTCGCTTCCCAACAACTATTCAAGCACATCCACCCAACCCCGACGCATGAGTGACGAGCGCGACGAACAGGCCTACGCGGGGACCGCGGAGGGCCAGGGGCCTGTGAAGATAGACGAGGAGCTGGCCCGCCACCTCGCCAACAAGCGCGAGGAACTGTTCGAGGAGTTCGACATCCGCGACGGGTTCCCGAGCGAGGTGCGCCGCGAGGCCGAGGAGCGAACGACGGACATCGGGGCCGAGGTCGCCGAGGAACTCGACGAGGACTACCGCACGGACCACCGCGATCTGACCACCTGCACCATCGATCCGGGGGACGCCCAGGACTTCGACGACGCGGTCTCCATCGAGCGCGAGGCCGAATACTACCACCTCTGGGTCCACATCGCGGACGTCACCCACTACGTCCACCCCGGCTCGGCCATGTGGGAGGAGGCGGTCGAGCGGGGCAGCACCGTCTACCTCCCGGGCTACACCGTCCATATGCTCCCACCGGTGCTCGCGGAGACGGCCTGCTCGCTCGTGCCCGAGGAGGACCGGCTGGCCCACACCGTCGAGATGCTGATCGATCCCGAGACGCTCTCCTACGAGGAGATCGACATCTACAAGAGCGTCGTCCACTCCGACGAGCGGCTCACGTACAACGAGGCCGAGCGCCGGCTCGACGACCCCGGCGGGGACCTCCACGACGAGCTCTCGCTGACCTACGAGCTCGCCGAGGCGCTCCACGAGCAGCGCAAGGAGGACGGCTCGCTCGTGCTCAACCCCAAGCGGGACCGCGCCCACACCATCATCGAGGAGTGCATGCTGAAGGCGAACAAGGCCGTCACCCACGAGCTCCAGTGGGTCCGCGGGCTGGAGGCGATGTTCCGCGTCCACCCACAGCCCTCCCCCGACGAGTGGGACAAGGCGCTCCAGGAGATCCAGGAACTCGACGGCGTCTCGATCCCCGCCGACTCCTGGGACGACCCCCGGAAGGCCGTCAACGCGACCCTGGAGGGGGCGCCCGGTCGGCAGCTCAACAAGATCCAGTGGGCCGTGATGAAGGTGATGCCCCGGGCGAAGTACATGAACGACCCGTTCGGCGGCCACCACGCGCTCAACTTCGAGATCTACGGCCACTTCACCTCGCCCATCCGCCGGCTCTCGGACCTCGTCAATCACTGGATCATCCACACGGACGAGACACCGGAGGGTCACGACCTCGCGGCGCTGTGCGATCACGCCAGCGACCGGCAGAAGGACGCCGAGACCTGCGAGCGGCTCTACAAGCAGTTCCTCCAGGAGGTCGGTCTCGACCCCGACGCGGTCAACAGCCGCGCGCTCGAGGTCGTCGAGGAGCCCGACGCTGACCTCGACCGCGAGGCGGCGGAGGTCGACCCCGAGGCGCTGGACTGACCGGTAGGGTTCCCCGATCCTCCGCTTTCCCGTCACGTCCCCCGCGTCCCGACGACCCTCCGGCGACCGTCGTAGCGACCCCGAGCTTCTCCCGGAAACCGACCGACTGCGACCGTTTCGAGCCCCTGGCCGCCGAGAGAAGGTATATCCGTCCCGACCGACTATTCGGGGTAGCCGAATGCGACGCACTCCAGCGGTCCCCGTGGTCCTGCTCGCGGTCGGACTCGTCCTCGCGGCGGTCGTCCCGTCGCTCGCCGTCGCGGCCGTCCCCGACGCCAGACTCACCGTCTCCGGGCTGACCGTGGCGCCCGATCGGCCGACCGCCGGCGAACCCGTGACCGTCACGGCGACGGTCGGGAACTCAGCCGGGAGCGATTCGGCGGTGAGCGTCGAATCTGTCACCCTCTACACGCAGGACCGGGCCATCCTCGACCGGGCCGGGGGGATCGGGTCGCTCTCCGTGGGCGACTCGCTCGAGGTCGATCTCGTGACGACGTTCGTCGAGGCGGGCGAGCGGTCGCTCCACGTCGAGGTGGTCGCCGAGGACGAGGACAACGAGACGGTGACGGTGCGCCGGCCTCTGACGGTCGTCGTCGAGGAGTCGCCACCGCAGCTCGACGTCGAGCTCGTCGAACCGGTCGCGGGCGTCGACAACCGCGTCGCCGTCACCGTCTCGAACCCCTCCACGACCCCCCGCCGGAACCTCGAGCTGGCCCTCTCCGGTCGCAACGCCCGGGCGGTCGACGCCCGCGCGACGGTCCCGAGCCTGGCCGCCGGGGCGAGCGAGACGGTCAACCTCACCGTGAGACCCCGTGCCGGTGCGGGGTCGCTGACCGCGACGCTCGCGTACACCACCTCGACGGGGCCCCGGGCTACGACTGAACTCGTTCACGAGTTCGACGCCGCGCCCCTCCGCGAGGACGTCGGCGTCGCCGTCCGCAGAGCCCCCGAGGAGACGCGGGGCGCGGCGAGCACGAACGTGAACGCGCTGACCGGGCTCGCCGGCCTCGCCGGGCTCGCGGGTGCGACCGGCGGGACCGGCGGCGGTGGAGACGGGAACACGCTGCAGAGTCAGGAGGGTCAGGGCGATGCCGGCAACGCGCTCCTCGTCGAGGTGACGAACTTCGGAAACGCGCGGGTCGAGGACGCCGCGATCGTCCCGCGAGCGGGCGACCGGACGCTCCCCCGGCGGTTCGTCGGGACACTCGACCCCGGCGAGTCCGCCACGGTGACCGTCTCGCTCGACGGCGTCGACGCCGCCACCGTCGAGGCTCGCGTCCGCTACGACGTCGGTGGCCGGAGCGGCTCGGCGGTCGGCACGTTCGACTACCGCCCGCCGGCCGGCGAGATCAGGGTGACCGACGTCGAGCTCGAGTTCACCGACGACGGCCGCCTGCTGGTGACCGGCAACGCGGGCAACGTCGGCGACGGCGAGGTCGGCGGCGTCGTCGTGACGATGGACTCGAACGAGCACGTCTCGCCGGCCTACCCACAGCGGGACTACTTCGTCGGCACGGTCGAGGCGAACGAGTTCGCCCCGTTCGAACTCACCGCGGACGTCGACGCCACGAACGCCTCGGAGGTCCCCGTGCGGGTGACCTACCGGACGGGCGGCGAGCGGGTCACGGAGAACGTCACGCTCCCGTACGACCCGTCGTTGGCACCCGAGCGCCGCCAGGACGGGTCGGCCTCGCTGTTCCCGTTCGGGTTCGTCGGGGCCGCCGCCGGCGTCACGGTCTGCCTCGCGCTGCTCGCCCCGGCGGCCTACCTCGTCCGGCGGCGCTCGGAGCGATGACCGCGGTGGACGAGGCGCTCGGCGACCGGTCGACCGACACCGACGGGGTGCCGCCGCTCGAACTCCGGGACGTCACGAAGGAGTACGACTCCGGCGCGGAGGTCGTCCGGGCGCTGAAGGGGGTGGACTTCCGCGTCGACCGCGGCGAGTTCGTCTCCGTGGTCGGCCCCTCCGGCTCCGGGAAGTCGACGATGCTCAACACCCTCGGGCTCCTCGACGTGCCGACGAGCGGGCAGGTGCTCCTCGACGGGACGGACGTCACGACGTTCTCCGACCGCGAGCGGACCGACGCCCGAAAGCGGTACGTGGGGTTCGTCTTCCAGGGGTTCTACCTCATCGACTCGCTCACCGCCGTCGAGAACGTGGCCCTGCCGACCGTCTACGACCGGGACCGCGACGCCACCGCCCGCGCCCAGCGGCTCCTGGAGCGCGTGGGGCTGGGCGACCGGCTCGACCACACGCCGAGCCAGCTCTCGGGCGGACAGAAACAGCGCGTCGCCATCGCCCGCTCGCTCGTGAACGATCCCGCCGTCCTGCTCGCCGACGAGCCGACGGGCAACCTCGACCGGGCGACGGGCCGGAGCGTCCTCGACGAGTTCCGCCGGATCTGCGACGAGGACGACGTGGCCGTGGTGACCGTCACGCACGACCCGCTCGTCGCCGATTATTCGGATCGGGAGGTAGAGCTCGTTGATGGGGTGTTGCAGGATGGGTAGCACTCCGGGGTTCGGGGGTGAGTCGGACCCGGAGGAGCTGCTGCTGTCCCGGTGGAATCGAAGGGCGAGCGGGCTGGACGAGGCACGGACTCGCTGGGCGTGGTTCGAGAGACGCCAGAGGCGTCTCTCGTCATCACGACGGGTGCTCGGGCGCGAACGAGAGTGCGCCCAGCGCGCGCCCGTCGGACCGATAGACAGCTCGATCCCCCCGCTGGGTGATTCACACACAACACCACCGCGACACCCGGTTCGACCCGAAACGGGGGTGTCCCGCTGATGGTCCTCGAACGCTTCCCGGCCGTGCTGATGGCGGTACGGAACCTCGACCGCAACCGGCTCCGCTCGGGGCTGGCGGCGCTGGGCATCGTCATCGGCGTCCTCGCCATCGGCACGCTGGGTATCCTCGGGAACGTCCTCGCGCTGTCGGCCACCCAGGAACTCGGCGGCATCGGCGACCAGGTCATCGTCTCGCCAGCCGAGGACGCCGGCGCGGAGACGCTCTCGCCCCGGGACGTCACGGCGATCGAACGGATCGCGGAGGGCCGCGGCGAGGCCGTCCCGCTCAAATCGAGCGGCGCGGTCGTCACGGGGAACGGCGGCCGGACGTTCGCCCAGCTCTACGGCCTCTCCGATCCGGGGGCGCTGTTCGACGCGAGCGAGGGCGACCTCCCGCGCCGGCACCGCCAGGGCGCCATCGTCGGGAACGGGACGGCGGCGGCGCTCGACCTCTCGGTGGGCTCGGCGGTGGAGATCGAGGGCAACCGCTACCGCGTCGTCGCGGTCCTCGCGGAGAGCGACGCCGTCAGCCCCATCCAGCCGGACAACGCGGTCGTCCTCCCCGAAGGGGAGTTCGTCCAGGAGGGGTACGACCAGGTCGTCGTGCAGGCCGACTCGGGCGAGGACGCCCGCTCGGTCGCCGCGACGGTCGAGGAGCGACTCAACGCCCGCGAACAGCGGGTCTCGGTGTTCGAACTCGGGAGCGTCCTCGACCGGATCCGCGAGTTCTTCGCCCTGCTGAACGGCTTCCTGGTCGCCCTCGGTGCGGTGTCGCTCGTCGTCGCCGGCGTCGCCATCTTCAACGTCATGCTGATGAGCACCCGCGAGCGACGCGGGGAGATCGGCGTCCTCAGGGCCGTGGGCGTCCGGCGCGGGGACGTCCTCCGGACGCTCGTCGCCGAGGCCGCGATACTCGGCGTGCTCGGTGGGGCGATCGGGGTAGTCCTGTCCGCGCTCGCCGCCCTCGCGCTCGGACAGTTCACCCGCGTCGAGTTCGACGTGGTGCTCGACCCCTCGAACGGCGCGTTCCTCGTCCTCGCGTTCGCCTTCGGCGTCGTCGTGGCGCTCGTCTCCGGGATCTACCCGGCGTGGAAGGCCGCGAACGAACACCCCGCGGACGCGCTGCGAGACTGACACGGTCGCGGGTCGTCCGTTACCGACGAGGACCGACCCGGTCCGCGTGATCGACGGTACGCACGACCCACGAAGCGGACCGTCACAGTGGCTCTACCGAGCTCATGCTGTCGGACAGAACTACCTGAACATCATCGCCACCACGGACGGCGATATCGTTCACGGGCTTATGTCCGATAGGGTCACTAGGTCGACCGCCCGAGCCGTTCGCCGCGTCGCGGACCGTCGCCGGTCAGTGCCTGCGTGACAGCGACGTAGGTCGCCCCGAGCGTACCGCCGGCCAGCACGAACACACCCATGAGGGCCGGATCGCCGGTGAACGGCTCGAGCGCGGCGTCGAACGTCCGCATCCTCCAGAGCGGTACGACCAGGAGGGTGGCGAGCAGCCAAGCGGGGATCGCGACCAGCGCCCCGAAGGCCGTGCCGGCGGGCAGCGTGACCGCATCCCGGGTGACGAGTTCGATACAGACGGTGAAGACGCCGGCCGCGAGCGCGCCGGCGGCTCCGATCACCGCCCATCCCGCGACGGCGGTTTCCTGCCCGACGACCGCCGCGACGGCGCCCATACGGCCCGTCAGGTGGAGGACGCCGCCCAGGAGCGCGGCCGAGACGAGGGCCGCGCCCGCGGCACCGCCGACCATCTCGCGTCGCGCCTCGACGGGTTCGAACTCGGCTCGGGCGCCCCACTCGGCGGCGAGGACGAACGCCGCGACCGCGCCGAGGAACACCAGCACCGCCCGGAACTCGGCCTCCCCCATCCCGTACGCCTCGACCGGCGGCCGGTCGAGCGTGTAGTGGAACGCGAACAGGTCGGCCCACGCCGACTGGTGGAACCCCCGAAGGGGGCCGTCGTCGCCGGGCAGGACGTGGTGAACGTCCGGGAGGATTCCCCAGAGGCCGCCGACCGTGGCGACGGTCAGCCCGCGCCGGCGAACGGGTTCGTAGCGGACGGCGACCGGGGCAGCGGTCAGGAGGAGGAGGGACGAACCGACCAGGAAGTGAACGATCGCGGGGGCCATTCGGTCCAGACACGCTTCGAGATACTATCTGTTAAACATCTCGGCCTTCCACGGACGGCCCCGATCCGATCCGATCCCCCGGCGCCGACACGGCGCTACTGTCGGACGGGGTGCCGATCCCCCGTAGTTTCAGGGCCGGTACCGGACGGCCGAGAGAGCGACCACCGGGTAGAGAGACCGTCCCGTCCCCCGGCTCTCCTCGGTGGGTTCCCGGGATCGAACCGTGCCGAGAAGCGCACTGACGTTTCGAAAGCCCGGTCCCTTCCGGTCTCCCCCTATCCCGTTTCGAGCAGCGAATCGGACCAACCCTTTCATCTATACTACGCGATCGGAGAGGTATGGAAGGGCCGGTACGCGACGGTGACCCCCCCGCCGTGGCGGCCGGTGATGGAAAGGAGTCGGTCACGGTGCTCCACGTCGACGGGCCTGAGGCCGCGGGGACGGCCGCGGCGTTCCTCGAGCGAACGGACGGGATCGAGGTTCTGACGGCGACGAGCGCGGACGGGGCGCTCGAACTGCTCGAACGCGAGCGGGTCGACTGCGTGGTCAGCGGCCACGACCCCCCCGACGGGGACGGCGTCGAACTCCTCCGGGCGGTCCGGGAGGCACACGGGGGCCTCCCGTTCGTCCTGTTCACGGACGGCGGGGACGAAGGGCTCGCGCGCGAGGCGCTCGCCGCGGGCGTTACCGACTACCTCCCGGTCCGGGGAAGGGCGGACGGGAACGAACTGCTCGCCGAACGCGTCGTCGAGACCGTCGCCGCCCGCCGATCGGGTCGCGACGACGGGGGGACGGCGGACGGGCAGGGGACGGACGAGCGCCGGCGCGAGCGCGTGCTCGCGTCGCTCCACGACGCGACGCGGGAGCTGATGGGTGCCGAGTGCGAGGCGGAGATCGCCGATCTCGCGGTCCGGACGGCACGGAACGTCGTCGGGATGCCGATCACCGGCTGCTGGCTGTACGACGAGGACGAGCACGCGCTCGTCCCGGCCGCGAGCACGCCCGAGGTGGACGCGCTCGTGGGCGATTCCCCGACCTACCGCGAGGGTGAGGGGCTATCCTGGGAGGTGTTCGAGGCGGGCGAGCCGCGGGTCTACGCGGACGTCTCGGAGCGACCGGAGCGGTACAACCCCGAGACGCCCGTCCGCAGCGAGATCGTCCTCCCGCTGGGCGAGCACGGCGTCCTGAACATCGGCTCGCCCCAGGCTGACGCGTTCGACGACGCGGACGTCTCGCTGGCGCGGGTGCTCGCCGCGAACACGGAGGCCGCGCTCGACCGCGCCGAACGGGAGGAACGGCTCAGGGCACAGCGGGAACTGGTCGACGCCTCGCTCGACGCGCTCGACGACGTCTTCTGTGTCTTCGACGCCGACGGCGGACTGGTCCGATGGAACGACCCGGTGGTCGAGGCCACCGGTTACACCGACGAGGAACTCGCCGGCGAGAGCCTGCTCGAGTTCCTCGCCCCCGCGGACCGCGAGCGGGTCGACTCGGTCGCCCGGGAGCTGCGCCGGTCCGGCAGGACCCGGATGGAGGCCGACGTCCTCACCAGCGACGGCGAGCGGGTCCCCTACGAGTTCACGGTGGCCTCGCTCGCCGGCCGGGCGGAGGACGAGGCGGAGGCCGGGTTCGTCGTCGTCGGCCGGGACGTCACCGACCGCAGACGGCGGCTCCGCGAACTCGAGCGCTACGAGAGTATCGTCGAGGCGTCCGGTGACCCGGTGTACGTTCTCGACGCTGACGGCCGGTACACGTACGTGAACGACGCGCTCATCGAGATGGTCGGCCACGACGAGGCGACGCTCCTCGGCTCGCACGTCTCGGTCGTCATGGCCCCGGAGGACATCGCCCGGACCGAGGACGTCATCCGGTCGCTGCTCTCCTCGGGCGACGACCGGGAGACGGTCGAGATGCCGATCATCACCGCCGAGGGCGAGCGGATCTCCTGCGAGGCACACATCACGGTCCTCCCGTCCGAGGAGGGGTTCCGGGGGACCGTCGGCGTGGTCCGGGACGTCTCCGAGCGGATCGAACACGTGCGGAAACTCGAGGCGCTCCAGGAGCGAACGCGGGAGCTGATGCACACCCGAACGAGGGCCGAGACCGGCCGGATCGCGGTCGACACCGCCGAGGAGGTCCTCGGGGTGCCCCTCTGCGGGCTCAGCCTCCTCGACGAGGAGGGGCACGAGGACGCGCTGGTGCCCGTGGCGAGGGTCGACAGGATCCGCGAGACGTTCGAGGAGCGGCCGCCGTACCGCCGCGGCTCCGGGGCCGAGACCGACCGGGTCGTCTGGGAGGTCTTCGAGGCGGGCGAGCCGGTCGCCATCGAGGATACCCGCGAGCACGGCGACCTGGCCGACGAGACGCCGGCGCGGAGCGCCCTCCTCCACCCGCTCGCGGACCACGGCGTCCTCGTCGTCTCCTCGACCGAACCCGCCGCGTTCGACGGGACCGACAGGGTGCTCGTCGAGATCCTGGCGACGGCGCTCACGGCGGCGCTCGACCGCGTCGAGCGCGAGACGCTCCTCCGCGAGCGCGAGTCACAGCTCGAACGACAGAACGAGCGGCTCGGGGAGTTCGCCAGCGTCGTCTCCCACGACCTGCGGAACCCGCTCAACGTGGCCATGGGGTCGCTCGATCTCGCCCGCGACGCCCGTGACTCCCCGGAGCTAGAGGCCGTCGCGAACGCCCACGACCGGATGGAGGGGCTGATCGCCGACCTCCTCGGACTCGCCCGCGAGGGGGAGGCCGCCGCCGAAACCGGCCCGGTCCCGCTCGGCGAGGCGGCCGAGAGGTGCTGGCGGAACGTGAGGGCCGACGACGCGACCCTCCAGGTCGAGACCGACCGCGTCGTCCTGGCCGACGAGACCCTCCTCAAACAGATCCTCGAGAACCTCGTCGGGAACGCTGTGGAGCACGGCTCCACGGGCAATCGGGCGGAGCCCGATGACGCCGTCGAGCACGGTTCGACGAGCCCTCGCTCGCAGTCCGACGACAGCGTGGAGCACGTCCGGACGGACGACGGCGGGGTGACCGTCACCGTCGGTGACCTGGAGGACGGCTTCTACGTCGAGGACGACGGCCCCGGGATCCCGGAGGCGGAACGCGAGCGGGTGTTCGAGATGGGGTACTCGACGAGCGACGACGGGACGGGCTTCGGGCTGAAGATCGTCGCGAACGCCGCCCGGCGGCAGGGCTGGGAGGTTGACGACACCGAGGGAACCGACGGCGGCGTCCGGTTCGAGGTCACCGGGGTCGAGTTCGACGGACGGTAGCGGGGCCGCCCGCCGGCTCCGTCCCGCGCCGTCCCACACGGTTTTGCCTCCCCCCTCCGAACCGCCGCGCATGACCTACCGCGTCACGCTCGACTTCGACACGTACGAGGCCGCCCGCGAGGGGTTCGCCTGGGACGTGCCGGCGGACTACAACGCGGCGCACGACCTCCTCCGCAAGCACGAGGACCCGAAGGGGAGCGTCGCGCTGTTCCAAGGCTACCCCGACGGCCGCCGGGAGACCTACACGTTCCACGACCTGGACGTCCGTTCGAACAGGGTCGCGGGCGCGCTGCGGGACCTGGGCGTCGAGCGCGGGGACCGCGTGGGGGTCGTGGTGCCACAGAAGCCCGCGAACGTCCTGACCCACCTCGCGTGCTGGAAGCTCGGGGCGGTCGCCTCGGCCCGCGAGGCAGTCGACGCCGTCCGCGGGGGGCTCCCCGACCTCGAGCACGTCGTCGAGGTCGACGGCGAGGCGGTCGGGGCCGCCCACGCGTTCGAGGACCTGCCGGCGGGCCAGCCCCGGGAGTTCGACATCGTCGGGACGGACGCCGACACGCCCGCGGTCATCATGTACACCTCCGGCTCGACGGGGCCGCCGAAGGGGGTCCTCCACCGGCACGGCGCCTGGCTCGGCCACTGCCCGGCGTTCCTGATGTACTTCGAGCGGGACGTCGAGGACTCGGTGCTGTGGACGCCCGCCGACTGGGCGTGGATCGGCGCGCTCGGGGACCTCGTGTTCCCCGCGTGGCACTACCGCCGGCCGGTCGTCGGCTACCCGATGGGGAAGTTCGACGCCGAGACGGCCTTCGGGATCGCCGAGGAGTTCGGCGTCACCGACACGTTCCTCCCGCCCACCGCGATCCGGATGATGATGAAGGTAGAGGAGCCCGAGTCGGCGTACGACCTCGATCTGGAGGCGATCTGCTCGGGCGGCGAACCCCTCACCCCGGAGATACTCGACTGGGCCGCGGGGACCCTCGACGACGTCGTCGTCAACGAGCTCTACGGTCAGACGGAGGCGAACCTGCTGGTGACGAACTGCCGGGACTGGTTCGAGGCCCGGGCGGGGAGCATGGGCAAGCCGGTCCCCGGCCACGACGTCGCCGTCGTCGATCCGGAGACCGGCGAGGAGGTGCCGACCGACGAGGTCGGCGAGATCGCCGTCCGGCACGGCGGAGGGTCGCCCTACGACGGCGATCCGGTCATCTTCCGGGAGTACTGGAACCTCCCGGAGAAGACGGCGGCGGCGCGGGTGGGGGAGTGGCATCTCACGGGCGACCTCGGCTACCGCGATTCGGAGGGCTACTTCTGGTTCAAGTCCCGCGACGACGACGTCATCATCACCGCCGGCTACCGCGTGGGGCCGGGCGAGGTCGAGAGCGCGGTCCTCGAACACCCCGACGTCGAGCAGGTCGGCGTGATCGGCGTCCCCGAGGAGATCCGCGGGGAGATCATCAAGGCGTTCGTCCAGCCCGTCGCCGACGTGGTCGGCGACGACGCCCTCCGCGAGGGGATACGCGACCTCGTCCGCGAGAACCTCGCCAAACACGAGTACCCCCGCGAGATCGAGTTCATGGACGAACTCCCCCAGACGACCACGGGGAAGATACAGCGCCGGAAGCTCCGGGAACGGGAGGGGATCGAGGGCGGATAGCGGTCGTCGACGGCCGCCGGAGGGCTCGACCGAGCACGGGGCGCCCGGTCGCGTAGCCGCGGGACGGCGCACGGAGACGGGTTTCTCCGACGGACGCTGCGAAACCGTTCTCGATGCCGGCGGCGGCCCGACCGTCACGCGTCGGCGGGCGTCGCGACGCGTGTCCGCTCCGTCGGCCGTGCCACCTCCCTCGCGGTTCCGCTCGCGGTCGCCCCGCCGGTCCGTACCGGCGTCGGCGTCCCCGCGCCGGTCGCGTTCCGCGCCGCCGGGAGCCAGTCCGGGGGGGTCACCTCGGTCTCGCCGACCCGGCTGAACTCGACGGCCACGACCACACGGAGGTCCTCGACCCGGTAGGAGAGCCGGTAGGCCGTCACGACCCCGTCCTCCCGTACCGTGGCGTTCACGCTGACGTTCCGCAGCCCGCCGAGCGTCTGCGAGCCGTTCTCGACGGCCAGGCGGTGGACCGTCCACCCGTCGACCGTCCGGCTGTCGAGCACCTCGAACCGGAGCGAGCCGAACAGCCGCAGGATCCCGAACCGGGCGGTCGCGTTCCCCGGGAGGACCGTCCCGGGGTCCGCCGGCGCCTCCGGACCGCCGACGACCGAGTAGGTCGTCTCCCCCCCGCGGGTCGTCGCGACGTAGACGACCGACCCGTCGGAGTACCTGACGAGTCGCTGCTCGCTGGTCCGGCTGTCGTCGACGCCGGTCTGGTTCAGTTCGTAGCGGAACCGGTCGCCGTCCTCCGACATCCGGACGACGCTCCGGTAGCTCGAGCGGAGCGAGCCGTTCACGTAGCGCCTGCGCTCCTCCCGGACCACGGTGAACGACCCGTTCGCGAGCGTGGCCGCGTGGGCGTCGGCGAACCGGACGGGGTCGAACACGCGCTCGGCCGATAGCCCCGGTGCGAGCGTCGGGCGAGGGCTCGGGGTCCCGGCCTCCTCCGGGACCGGGGCGGGGGTGACGGTCCGGGTCGGCGTTCCGTCGGGACCCGGTGCGACGGCACTACCGCATCCCGCGAGAACCAGTATCGCGACGGCCGCGGCCGCGGGCGATGCCCTGCCCATACCGGGGGTTCGGGTCACGGGCGGGAATACGTGCCGGTCGTGCCGGGGGTTATCGGTCGGCGAAGGGAAAGCCGGGTCAGTCCGCGGCCGGTTCCTCGGCGTCGGTTTCGCCGCGCTGTTCGAGGTACTCGCGGATCCGCTCGAAGCCGCCGTAGACGCCGTTGTCGAAGTACAGGACGACGACCAGCAGCAGCACCCCGAAGGAGAACTGCCAGTACGTCTCGAGCAGCTCGAACTGGCTGATGAACCACCGGAGGTAGTCGTAGGTGAACGCGCCGACCAGCGGCCCGAGGAAGGCGTACGGCCCGCCGATGACCGTCATGATGACCGGCAGCGCCGAGAACGACCAGTGGGCGTACTGCGGGTTGGCGTTCGTCACCAGCGGGATGAACAGCGCCCCGGCGAGCCCGGAGAAGACCCCGGAGACGATGAACGTCATCCAGCTGTGGTAGGTGACGTCGATGCCGAGCGCGCGTGCCCGACCGGGGTTCTCCCTGATGGCCTGGCAGATCATCCCGAACGGCGAGTTGACGATGCGCCAGAGCGCGTACATCGCGATCACGAAGACGAGCACCGTGAGGAAGTAGTACGCGACGGGGTTCCGGATGTTCACCAGCGCGAACTCGAACCCGAACAGGTTCACGTCGCCCATGACGAACGTGATGCCGTCCGAGCCGTTCGAGAACTCGCCGTTGCCGATGCCGAACGCCGCGAGGGCGTCGCCGATGGTGTCCTGGAAGAAGACGACCCAGAGGGCCATGCTGAACGAGAGGGTGATCATCGCGAAGTAGATCTCCTCGAGCTGGACCGACAGGTAGCCGATGAACACCGCGATCAGGGTGGCCATCAGGACCCCGATGACCATGGCGAACACCCAGGTCGCCAGCACCGAGACGCCCCCGAACAGCCCGGGGAACCCGAGGGCTGGGGCGAGCACCGTGACGACCTTCGCGACGGAGTACCCGGCGACGGCGGTGAACATGGCGTGGCCGAACGACAGCAGCCCGGTGTAGCCGTACAGCAGGTTGAACGCCGTCGCGAACACCGCGAAGATGAGCGTCCGTGTCAGGAGCGTCGTCTGGAACGGCGGCAGGACGAGCGGGAGCACCAGCAGTATGACGACCCCGCCGGCGACGAGGGCCCCGGTCCTCTCCCCGCCGAGGAACCGTTCGCGGACTCGGTAGCTCATGGAGTCGGTGTTAGTGTGGAACCCTTTTAGATTCCCGGCGGCCAGTCGGTCCCCTCGAGCAGGTCCAGTGCCGTGTCCCGGTCGAGCGTGTGGGTCCCGGTGTCGGTTATCGTCGCCCCGTCGTAGGGGAGGTCCATCCCGTCGGTGTCCTGGGTCGTCGTGCCGTAGGCCGTCGGGGCGTCGGTCTGGTGGGTGTCGGGGTCGAACGTGAGCGGCCCGAACGGTGACTCGACCGTCATCCCCTCCATCTCGGAGATGATGTCCCCGGGCTCCGTGCTACCGGCCGACTCGATGGCCTTCTTGTACGCGAACGGTGCCGCGTACGAACTCCCGCCGGTGAACGACGGGAGGGGGAGGAGGTCCGTCCCCTCGTACTTCTCGCGGTAGCGCTCGAGGAACGTGTCGTTGACGTCGTTGTCGTACGCGCGGTGGTGGTACCACCCGTTCCAGTGGAGCCCCTCGGGGACGGTGTCACCGAGCGCGGCGAAGACGTCCGGCGCGGCCGAGATGGTGGCGAGCTGATCCTCGATCACGTCGTACAGCCCCGCCTCGACTGCCTGCTGGACGAACGTGACGACGTCGGCCGCCCACATCGAGGAGAACACGATGTCGGGATCGTCGTCGGTCAGCTGATTGATCTGCGGGGTCATGTCGCTGGCGCCCAGCGACGGGAACACGGAGGCGCCCCACTCGAACCCCGAACCGAGCCCCTCGGAGTACGCCTTGAAGTACTCCCAGGTCTGATCGCCGTAGGCGTAGTCCGGGCCGATGTTGGCGACCCGCGTCCCCTCGTCGAAGTTCTCGGACGCCCACTTCGCCATGGAGTACGTGTTGATCGAGAGGTGTGCGTTCGTCCGGAACAGGTTGTCGATGCCCGCGGCCCGGTCGCCGTACTGCTCCTCGTCGTGTTCGGTCGCGAACGGCGTCCCGATGTCGGTCAGCGTGATCGGGACCCCGAGCGAGTCCCACGTCGGGATGGTGTTGAGCGTCACGCCCGAGGAGGTCATGCCCAGCAACACCTCCGCGTTCTCCTCCTGGACGAGGCTCCGGACCTGCCCCTGCGGGTCTTCACCGTGGTCGCGGACGACGAGTTCGACCTCGCGGCCGTTGATGCCGTCCTCCTCCTCGTTGATCTGGTCGACGGCGACCTGTGCCGCGGCCTCCGAGGCCGCGCCCAGCGCCTCGGCGAGCCCCGAGAGGAGCCAGACCCCGCCGATCGTGATGGGGCCGCCACCGCCGCCTCCGCCGCCGATACCCGAACAGCCGGCGAGCGCCGCCGCCGTGCCGGCGCCGGCACCCGCGAGGAACCGTCGCCGGTTCACTCCCCCCGATTCTGTCCGCCCTGATCCCGCCTTCCGCCCACTCTTTCCTGGCATGCGTCTTCATCCCGTTAGTTCATGGCATATATATAGCCTGTGGTTGGCGAACGCTCTCAGTCCTCTGAGCGGGCGTGAACCCTCCGTGAACCGGCGGATCGCTCCGTGAACCGGCGGATCGCTCCATGAACCGGCGGATCGCCGCGGGGGCCCCTCCCGAGGACGAAAGGTTTAATCGATTCCTATGTAACCTGCCTGCTATGGTATCGACCGGGCTCATCGTCGACCAGATAATCACCGGGCTCAGTATCGGCTCCCGGCTGTTCCTCGTCGCCATCGGGCTCAGCCTCATCTTCGGCGTGCTGGACGTGCTCAACTTCGCACACGGGGTACTGTACGCCATCGGGGCGTACGTGGGCATCATGGCGGTGGAAAGCGCCGTCGGGAACTTCTGGGTGGGCGTCGTCGGGGCGGGGATCGTCGTCGCGCTGGTGGGGGTGTTCATCGAGGCCGGGTTCATCCGGCGGATCTACGACAAGGGTCACCTGGACCAGCTGCTGCTCACCTTCGCCTTCGTCCTCATCCTGGAGGACGTCATCCGGTTCGTCTTCGGGTCGGGCACCAAGGTCGTACAGTCGCCCGAGCTGCTCCGGTTCGATATCGCCCTCGCGCCGAGCGTCGGTATCCCCGCCTACCGGGCGTTCGTCATATTCATGTCCCTCGTCGTGATGGCGGCGCTGTTCGCGGTCCTCAAGACCACGAACATCGGGCGGGTCGTCCGCGCCACGGCCAGCGACCGGGACATGGCCCGGCTGCTCGGGATCAACGTCCCGCGGCTCTACACGGGCGTCTTCCTCGTCGGGGCGGCGCTGGCGGGTATCGGCGGGGCGCTCGCCGCGCCACAGCAGGCGGTCACGCCCGGACTCGGCAATCAGGTCATCATCCAGGCGTTCGTCGTCGTCGTCATCGGCGGGCTCGGGTCGTTCACCGGGGCGTTCGTCGGGGCCTACCTCATCGGCCTGATGATCTCGCTCGGCAGCATTCTCGTCGCCGGGGCGGGCGAACTGTTCCCGTTCGTCGCCATGATCCTCGTGTTGCTGTTCAAGCCGCAGGGCCTGTTCGGGGGTGCCGAGGCATGAGCGGGAGCGCGAACACGGTCATCGAGACCGAGGCATTAGAGCGCCGCTTCGGGATGCTCGTCGCCGTCGACGACGTCAGCGTCTCCATCCGGGAGGGGGAGATCACGAGCATCATCGGGCCGAACGGCGCCGGCAAGTCCACGTTCTACAACCTGCTCGCCGGCCAGCTCGCCCCGACCGAGGGGGCCGTCCGCATCCGGCCCCGCGAGGGGGGCGACCTCGTCGACGTGACCGGCATGGAGCCGTTCGAGATAAACCGGCTCGGGCTCTCCCGGGGCTTCCAGATCAACAACGTCTTCGACGGGCTGTCGGTGCAGGACAACATCCGGATCGCCCGGATCAGCCACGACGACCGGACGCTCGACCTCACCGCGGTCGCCCGACAGGACGAGGAGCTCACCGCCGAGGTGCTGGAGGTGATCGACCTCGTCGGGGTCGAGGAGATCGCCGAGACGGAGTGTGCGAACCTCTCGCACGGCGACAAGCGGAAGGTGGAGATCGCCCTGGCGCTCGCGAGCGACCCGTCGGTGGTGCTGCTCGACGAGCCCACGGCGGGGATGAACGCCAGCGAGACCCGGCGGATGGTCCAGCTGATCCGCCGGCTCGACGAGGAGACAGACACCACGTTCGTCGTCACCGAACACGACATGGAGGTCGTCCTCGGCATCTCCGACCGCATCCTCGTGCTCGACCGGGGGTCGCTCATCGCCGACGGGACTCCCGAGGAGGTGATGGCCGACGAGCGGGTCCGCGAGGCCTACCTCGGGACGCAGGCCGACGCGGTCGGGGAGGAGGCGAGCTCCGGCGCCGATTCGGGGGGTGAGGCGGCGTGAGCCTCCTCGAACTCGAGGGCGTCGACGCC
>PXRQ01000101.1 GCA_003022005.1 Halobacteriales archaeon QS_5_70_15 | reverse complement strand
CCTCGTCCACCCCCTCGTCGAACACCCGGGGTTCGACTGCGAGCTCGCGGGTCGCCAGCCGCTCGCCGGACGGAAGTCGACCGACGGCTGACACGGTCATATCGGACGGACCGACCGCCCGTTTCGAGCCGCTCGTGTCGGCCAACAGTTAATATAGGGGGCCGGCGAGCGAAGGACATGTCCCCCGGTTCCGGTCGGGACGAGGACGGGGAGCTGTACCGGGCCCTCCTCGAACAGACCCACGACGTGATCACCGTGGTCGACCACGACGGGACCGTCAGGTGGCAGTCGCCGAGCTCCGAGGCGGTCAAGGGCTACCCGGCGGAGGAGCTCGTCGGCGAGAACATCCTGGAGTACGTCCACCCCGAGGACCGGGAGGCGGTCGTCGAGCGGATGCGGGCCGTGGTCGGGGAGACCGATCACCTGGACGAGCGGCTCGACTTCCGCTTCCGGCGGCCGGACGGGGAGTGGATGTGGCCGTCCTCCACCGCGACCAATCCGCCCCCGGACAGCCCCATCGACGGGTTCGTCGTCAACTCCAGGGACGTCACGGCCCGCAAGCGGGCCGAGCGCGAGGCCGAGCGGCTCGAGCGGTTCGCGAGCATCGTCTCCCACGACCTGCGGAACCCGCTGAACGTCGCCCAGGGCGGCGTCGAGCTCCTCCGGGACGCGACCGACGACGAAGGGGTGGGGACGGTCGCCGGCGCGCTCGACCGGATGGAGACGCTCATCGAGGACACGCTCACGCTCGCCCGTGAGGGGCGGGCGATCGGCGGGACCGAACCCGTCTCGCTCGGGGCGCTGGCCGAGCGGTGCTGGACGGGGATCCCGACTGAGGACGCCACGCTCGAAGTCGTCACGGACGCGACCGTCGAGGCCGACCCGGAGCGGCTCCAGACCGCGCTCGAGAACCTGTTCGCCGACGCCGTGGAACACGGTTCGACGGGTCCCCGTTCGCGGGCTCGCGAGGACAGCGTGGAGCACGGCTCCACGGGCAGTCGGACCCAGTCCGACGACGCCGTCGACCGCGGGGGCGAGGGCGTCACGGTCCGCGTCGGGACGATCGAGGGCGACGAGTTCGGCTTCTACGTCGAGGACGACGGGCCGGGCATCCCTCCCGGGGAGCGCGAGCGCGTCTTCGAGATCGGACACACCACCGCCGAGGACGGCACGGGGTTCGGCCTCTCCATCGTCGAGCGGATCGTCGAGGCACACGGCTGGACGGTCCGCCCGGCCGAAGCCGAGGCCGGCGGCGCCCGGTTCGAGGTGACGGGCGTCGACCGGGTCGAGGGCATCGACGGCTCCCTCGGGAACGCGACGGCCGACTGAACGCTTTTGCCCGGGCGGTCCGAGGGTGGCGGTATGCCGTCACGACCGCGGCCGAGCACCTTCTCCATCGTCGCCCGCGACCCCGGGACCGAAGCGGTCGGCGTCGCCGTCCAGTCGAAGTTCGTCGCCGTCGGATCGGTGGTCCCGTTCGCGAGCGCGGACGCCGGCGCCGTCGCGACCCAGTCGTTCGCGAACGTCGCCTACGGCCCCGACGGGCTGGAGCTGCTCCGCGAGGGCCACACGGCCGCCGAGACCGTCGAGGCGCTCACCGCGGCGGACGACGAGGCCGAGACCCGGCAGGTCGGCGTCGTCGGTCGGGACGGGAGCGTCGCGGCGTTCACCGGCGAGGAGTGCTTCGAGGTCGCCGGCGACCTCCAGGGCGAGACCTACACCGTCCAGGGGAACATCCTCGAGAACCGCGAGACGCTCGGGGCGATGGCCGAGACCTACGAGACGACTGAAGACGGCCTCCCCGAGCGGCTGCTCGCGGCGCTCCACGCCGGCAACGAGGCCGGCGGTGACTCCCGCGGCGAGCAGGGTGCCGCGATGTACGTCGCGAAGCCGGGGGGCGGCTACGACGGCGGCAACGACCGGTGGGTTGACGTCCGCGTCGACGACCACGAGCGCCCCATAGATGAGCTCGAGCGGGTGTTCAAGCTGTACGACGTCACCCTCCTCGAGCGTGCCGAACCCGAGGACACGCGGCGACTCGAGGGCGAGACCGCCGAGGCGGTCCTCTCGACCCTCGCCGACCTCGGGTTCCACGACGGGCCGCCGAGCGAGTCGTTCGACGGGGCGGAGCGCGAGGCGCTCGAGGCGTTCAGGGGGATGAACAACTTCGAGAACCACTCTCTGGTCACGCTCGAGGACGCGCTGGCCCGGGGATGGGACGACGCGACCGGCGAGGGGGAGTCGCGGGTGGTCGACGCCATCTGGAACGGGCTCTCGCGGCTCGAGCGACTCTAGGCACGAAACGACCCTCGCGTTTTTGTTCCGGACACCGGTTCTCGGAGACGGGAACCGAATGCGAGCCAGTATTCTCTGTGTCGACGGCGACGCGGACCGGCGGGCGGACACCGCGGAGGTCCTCTCGTCGGTCCTCTCCGGGGACATGGAGATCAGCCAGGCGGCGAGCGTCGAGGGGGCGCGATCCGCCGTCGCATCGAGCCCGGTCGACTGTGTCGTCTCCGAGTACGCGCTCCCGGACGGAACGGGGATGGACGTCGCGAGCGCGATACGCGAGCACCGCCCGGACGCCGCCTGCGTGCTCTACGCGGCGACCCCCCACGAGGAGGTGGACACCGCGGCGGCCGAGGAGGTCGTCGTCGAGTTCGTTTCCCGTGGCCGCGATGGGAGCGAGCGGGAACTCCGCTCGCTCGTCGAGAGCCTCGTCCGGATGCGGACCCACACCGCCTACCCGGTCCCGGACGACGAGTCCGGCCGCATCGCGGCGGTCGAAACCTACCGGCCCCTCGTCGACGACGCCTCGGAAGCCCTCGACCGGCTCACGGACATGGCCGCGGCACATTTCGGGACCTCGCTGACGTGCGTGACGCTCATGCTCGAACACGAGCAGGTGATGCTCGAACGGGTCGGCGAGGGGCTGACGCCGCTCCCCCGCGAGGACACCGTCTGCACGTACGCGATGCTCGAGGACGGGGTCGTGGTCATCGAGGACCTCGAGGCCGACCCGCTGTTCGCGGCCAACGAGACGATCGCGGACGCGGGACTCCGGTTCTACGCCGGGACGGAACTCGTCTCGCCCGACGGGCGCGTCGTCGGGACCTTCTGCGTGATGGACGACGAGCCGCGGTCGTTCTCCGAGTCCGAGCGGTCGATGCTGGCCCGGTTCGGCGAGGAGGCGATGGAACAGCTCGAGCTCCGCCGTCGGCTCGCCGCCCGGACGGGGACGGAGGTGGAGCGGTGACACCCACGACGTCCGGGAGGGGTGGCCGAACGGAGCACTCGTTCCAGTTCGGGTCGGCGCTCCCGATCGGTCCCGTCCGGGCCGGGACGAACGTCCTGATCGAGGGCGCGGGCGCCGACGGGACCGACCGCCTGCTCGACCGGATACTGGTTTCCGAACGGGGTCCGGGCGAAGCCGCCGTCCTCGTCTCAACGGAGGAGCCGGGTCCGTCGACCCGTCACCGGCTCCGGGGAGCCGACAACGTCGGGCTGGTTTCGTGTGGCGCCGAAATCGACGACGTCCCGGACGGCGTCACCGCCTCCCGGGTCGGCAGCCCCGGCGACCTGACGGGGATCGGCATCCGGTTCTCGAAGATCGCGGAGGCCGTCTCCGGCGGCGGGGGGATCAGGGTCGGCGTCGACTCCCTCTCGACGCTCCTGATGTACGTCGAGGACCCGCGGTCGGTGTTCCGGTTCGTCCACGCGTTCGCCGGTCGGATCGCCGCCGTCGACGGCCTCGGGCTGTTCGTCGTCGATCCCGGGATCCACGACGACCGGACGCTGGCGATGCTCAGGGGACCGTTCGACAGTCGGATCCAGGTCCGAACGGGCGAGCACGGGCCCGAACTCCGCGTCTCGGGGCTCGCCGGGCAGGGGGCGGGCTGGCAGTCGTTCCGTCTCGAGGAGTGATCGGGACGGGTCGGCTCCACGACCGGGGTCCCTGATACGACACCCCCCGACCCCGAAGAGGCGGCGGGAGCGGTCCGGTCGCCGAATCCGGGCGCGGAGCGGGACCTACTCCAGCCCGAGATCCGAACTCATCGAGTTGCCCGCCCGCGGGACCCCCTTGACGGTGTAGGTCTCGCCGTTGACGAACGCGGCCGCCGGCGAGGCGAGGAACTGGACCACGTCGGCGACGTCCTCGCCGTAGCCGATGCGGCGGTCGACCTGCTCGCGGGGGGGCATCTCCTCGGCGTCGATGCCGAGGGTCTCGGCGACCCCGGGGGTCTGAATGAGCCCCGGGGCGACGCAGTTCACCCTGATGCCGTGCCCGGCCCACTCGACCGCGAGCGTCTCCGTCAGCCGGATGATCGCCGCCTTCGCGGCGCCGTAGTGGCTCTCCCCCGGCGCGGCGTGCTGCCCGTTCACGCTCGAGATGTTGACGATGCGGCCGCCGTCGTCCTCCCGCATCGCCTCGCCCGCGACCTGCGTGCAGTGGAACGTCCCGTTGAGGTTCAGATCGACGATGGCGTTCCAGCCGTTCGGCGAGATGTCCTCGAAGGCGGCGACGAACTCCCCGCCCGCGTTGTTCACGAGGACGTCGACCCCGCCGAACTCCTCGACGGTGGCGTCGACGAGCGCCTCCACCTGCTCGCGCTCGCGGACGTGTTACACTCGACCGCGAGCGCACGGCCGGGCGCGTCGCTCGACTCGATGGACTCGGCGACCTCGTCGACGCGCTCCCGGGAGCGCGAACAGACGACGACGTCCGCGCCGCCCGTGGCCAGCGTCTCGGCGATGCTTCGGCCGATACCCTGGCTCGAACCTGTCACGATGGCCGCCTCGCCCTCGACGCCGAACTCCGCGGTGTGCAGGTCGGACATGGGACACTCCGCGGGCGGGGACCACAAGCCTCTGTCGGTGGCCATGGCGTCACGGGACCCGGCCGGGTGGGGGTGTGCCCGCCCGACCGGCTCCGAGGCAAGGGGGACCGCGCCGCATCGACCGGCCCGGGGCCGGTACCGGCTCGGACGCGGCTCAGATCCGGTCCCGGTACTCCTCGCGCGCGGCCTCGAACGCCGCGCCGGCGATGGCGACGTAGTCGAACAGGTCGAGGCCGTCGAACCGGCCGCCGGTCGCCTCGTCCTCGTCGTCGGTCTCGTCGGTCGCCACGCCGTCCGTCCCCGTGTCGCCGTTATCGTCGGCCGTACTGACGCACTCGAGGCCCGTCTCGACCGACCCGCCGCCGCTCGCCTCCTCGGAGCGACCGGTTTCGACGCGGTCGATGGCGTCCCCGTCCTCTTCCGTTTCCTCGCCGCTCCGGCCCCCGACGATGCGGAGGACGAGCAGTACCGCTCCCGCCGCGGCGGCGGCGAACACGAGCTTCTTGCGGAGTCCGTCTGTTCCCATGTCCGGACGGTCGACCCATCGACACTTGAAGATGGTCACTTCCGTCCGCCCCTACGTTCCCGGCCGTGTCGCTCCTCTCGCCTCCTCGCCGTGCCGCCCCCGGACACGGCCGTGCCGCCCCCGCCGACGACCGTGCCGAACCTCGGCGCCCGTCACGTCGCAGGATCGTTGCTCCACGGAGCACACCCGGCCGCGTCCCGCTCTCCCCGCTCCTCGCCGCACTCCTCCCCCTGGCGGGTGGCTCGTTCGCGCCGGGAGGGACGCCTCCCCGAACGCGTTCCCGGTCGAACGGCGCGACGCGGGTCCGGGGGTCTCCGTCGGCTGTGAGTCGTTCGCCGTCGGGGGCCGAGCGCTCGGCCCCGTCGGGTGGACTACAGGAGGTCCTCGACGTGGTCGACGACCTCCTCGGGGGTGTCGCCCACGGGGACGCCGGCGTCGTTGAGCGCGTCGATCTTCGACTGGGCGGTGCCGGTCCCGGAGCCGGAGACGATGGCGCCGGCGTGGCCCATCCGCTTGCCGGGCGGGGCGGTCCGGCCGGCGATGAACCCCGCGACCGGCGTGTCCATGTGCTCGGCGATGTAGCGGGCAGCCTCCTCCTCGTCCTCGCCGCCGATCTCGCCGCACATGACGACCGCCTTCGTCTCCGGGTCCCCCTCGAACAGTCCGAGCACGTCGACGAAGTCCGAGCCGATGATCGGGTCGCCGCCGATGCCGACGGCGCTGGTCTGCCCGATCCCCCGCTGGGTGAGGCTGTCGACGACCTGGTAGGTCAGCGTGCCCGACCGGGAGACGAGCCCGACGTCGCCGTCGGCGAAGATGTTGCCCGGGAGGATGCCGAGCTTGGCTTCGCCGGGTGTGATGAGTCCCGGACAGTTCGGGCCGATCAGGTGGGTGTCGGTCCCGTCGAGGCGCTTGTACACCCGGGCCACGTCCTGCTGGGGGACACCCTCGGTGATGGTGACGACGAGGTCGAGCGGGGAGTCCAGCGCCTCGAACATCGCGTCGCCGGCGAACGCCGGCGGGACGAACACGACGCTGGCGTCGGCGTCCTCCTCGCGGACGGCCCCGCGGACGGTGTCGTAGACGGGGACGCCGGCGACCTCCTCGCCGCCCTTCCCGGGCACCGCGCCCGCGACGACGTTCGTCCCGTACTCGATCATCTGCCCGGCGTGGAACTTCCCCTCGCCGCCCGTGATGCCCTGCACGACCACGCGAGTGTCGTCGCCGACCAGAACGCTCATGATTTCACCTCCTGTGCCCGCTCGACGGCACGCCGGACGGCGTCCTCGAGCGTGCTCTCGACCTCGACGAGGTCGGTGTTCAGTATCTCCATGCCCTCCTCGGCGTTCGTCCCCGCCAGCCGGACGACGACGGGCTTGGGTATCTCGTCGAACGCCTCGAGGGCCTCGTTGATGCCCCGCGCCACCTCGTCGCCGCGGGTGATCCCCCCGAAGATGTTGAACACGACCGCCCGGACGTTCTCGTCGGAGAACACCATGTCCAGCGCGTTGGTCACCCGCTCCGCCTTCGCGCCACCACCGATGTCGAGGAAGTTCGCGGGGCTCCCACCGTAGTAGTCAACGAGGTCGAGCGTCGTCATGACGAGCCCGGCACCGTTGCCGATGATGCCGACGTCCCCCTCGAGCCGCACGTAGTCGAAGCCGTACTCGTCGGCCTTGCGCTCGAGCTCGTCGCCCCCGACCTCGCCCTCCTCCTCCATCTCCCGGAGGTCGGGGTGGCGGAACAGCGCGTCGTCGTCGACGTTCATCACGGCGTCCGCGGCGATCACGTCCCTGTCCGCCGTCACCATGAGGGGGTTGATCTCGGCGTCCGTGCCGTCCTTGTCGTCCCAGAGGTCGTAGAGCGTGGTCAGGACCGAGGCGACGGAGTTGGCGACGTCGCGGTCGATACCGGCCTCGAAGACGGCCCGGCGGGCCTGGTAGGGGTGGAGCCCGAACGCGGAGTCGACGTGCTCGCGGGCGATGGCCCCGGGGTCCTCCTCGGCCACCTCCTCGATGTTCACGCCGCCGCGCTCCGAGACCATCGCCACCGGCTTGCCCTCGCCGCGGTCCATCGTCACGCCGACGTAGAGCTCGTCCTCGAAGTCGACGGCCTCCTCGATCAGGACACGGTCGACGTGCAGGCCCTTGAGGTCCATCCCGAGGATACGGTCGGCGGCCCCGCGGAGCTCGTCCTCGTCGTCGACGAGTTCGATGCCGCCGGCCTTCCCGCGGCCGCCGACCTGTACCTGCGCCTTCACGGCACAGGGGTAATCGACGGCGTCGCCGGCGGCGACCGCCTCCTCGACGGTCGCGGCGAGCTCCGACCGGGGCGTCGGAACCCCCGCGTCGGCGAAGACGCCCTTCGCCTGGTACTCGTGGAGTTTCATAACGGACGAATCAGGGTCACGCGGACGCATAAATCCCGCCGGTTCGACCGCCGAGCGTGCCTCCTCGCGGTCCTCGTCCCCGTTCCTGGGACGCCGCCGGACAATGCCCTCGCGCCCGCCGCTCCTCTCATCCTCTTCCGGTGGGCCTCGTTGACGAGCCGCTCGGTGCAGGCCTCGGCGGGCGCGAGGAGGAACGCGGCGTCGACGCCCACCGCGGTCGAGAGGGCGTCGAGGGGGTCCGCCTCCTCCCCGAAGGAGAACGCGCGGGGGACGTCCGGGTCGGCCGTCCGCGCGGCCGCCAGTTCACCCGGGTAGGCGGACGCGACGACCGTCTGGACGGGGAACGCCTCGGCGGCCGCGATGGCGTCGGCGGCGAGGTCCCCCTCGCGGAGCCGGAGCATCGCGCCCACGCTCCGCGGGACGGCCTCGAGGACGGCCTCGATCCTGGGGATACCCTCCCCCGTTCCGAGCACGTCGAGCATCGAGAGGTCCGCCACCGACAGTTCGGCGACCCGACCGCTGCCGTCGGAGACGCGGTCGACCGTCTCGTCGCGACAGACCACGAGTTCGCCCGAGCCACACCGGCGGACATCGACGGCGATCGCGTCGGCGAGCGCGACGCTCTCCTCGACGGCACGAACCGTGTTCTCGGGGTACATACCACCGAATCCCCGGTCCGCGATGAGTCGCATCGAATCGAGGGTGGGTGGCTGCATCGCTTAAGCCCGTCGGGTTCCACGAGACGTGAACGGCGTCCGGGACGGTGACGCCGGGCGTACCTGGGACCCGGATGCCGGGCGTGTCCGGGACGCGGACGTCAAGTGTCGCCGGGACGCGGAGGCCGGGGGTCCGGGACGCGGACGTTTAAGTCCACCCCCCGCAACCCACCGACGATGCGTGCCGTCAGGTACCACGAACACGGCGGGCCGGAGGTACTGCAGGTCGAGGACGTCCCCCGTCCGGAGCCGGCGAGCGACGAACTCCTCGTCAGGGTCGAGGCCGCGGGCGTCAACCCCGTGGACACGTACTTCCGGGAGGGCGCGTACCCGCTCCCGGGACTCCCGTGGACGCCCGCCTCGGATGTCGCCGGCGTCGTCGAGGCCGTCGGCGACGAGGTGAGCGGGTTCGAGCCCGGCGACGGCGCCTTCGCCACCGGGCTCGGCCGCGAACACCAGGGCACCTGTGCGGAGTACGTGACCGTCCCCGAGGGGCTGGCGGCGACGCTCCCCGACGACTGCGGGTTCGAGGAGGGGGCCGTCGTCGCGCTCGTCGGCGTGACCGCCTGGCAGGCGCTGGTCCACCACGGCGGTATCGAGCCCGGCGATCGGGTGCTCGTCCACTCGGGGAGCGGCGGCGTGGGCCACGTCGCCGTCCAGCTCGGGGCCGCCGCCGGCGCCCGCGTGACGACGACCGCATCGCCGACGTACCACGACCACCTCCTCGACCTCGGTGCGGGGACGGTTCTGGACTACGCCCGGGACGACCTCGCCGAGGCGGTCGCCGACGCGGGTGCACCAGACATCGTGCTGGACACGCTGGCCGACGAGTACTTCGAACTCGACGCCGAGGTGGCCGCCCGCAGCGCGACGATCGTCGGCATCGGCAACGAGGCGGCGACCGCGCCCGTCCCGATGGGGCCTGGGAAGTTCAACGACCTCCGCTTCCAGACGATGTCGATGTTCAATACGCCCGACACGGGCGCGGTGCTCGACCGGCTGGCGACGCTGATGGCCGTCGGCGACGTCGTGCCCGAGATAGCGCGTACCTACGACCTCGAGGAGACCGCCGAGGCCCACCGGGACGTCCTCGGGGAATCGTTCCTCGGGAAACTGGTCGTCACGCCCTGAGAATCCGTAGAACCTCCGAACCGTATTCGAGCGGATACAGGGGCCAGTATCGCTTCAGCAGAACGCTTTGATCGGACAATCGACCACGCTCTAACAATATACGTAGATACGATTTCTAGAGAGCGAGCTGCTACGGTACTAACTGTAGTAGTTCTAACTGTAGTGGCAATCAGTATGTTACCCGCGGTGATTACGGGTATGTCGAACCCGACTACTGAAACCCTCTCGGAAATGATCGTGGCGGCGGTAATCTGGTGGGTACCAGTTGTAAAAGTATCGCCCCTACTATTTGTCTGACTATCGAGTATCTTCAACTGGGCAGGCGTTGAAGAACTGTGCGATCTGTAATCAAATATTCGGAACAGGAAGTCGTGATCCGGTCCGGACAGGGATATCTCGAAAGCCCCCGCCTGCTCGACCTCAGGACTCGCTGCGGTACTCGCCTCACTCGCTTCGCACGTTCGTCTGCGGTCCTTGCATCGCCGGGGTTCGTCGAGACGGCGGCCCCTTTCATACGGTCGTGCGTCGTCCGTTACCGATGATCGCCGATCCCGACCGGGCGATCGCCGGTCCATCGGTACGCACGACCGTATCAGTCCCACCCCGTTAGAATTCCCAGTCTGCAAACGTCCGGTTGGAGTATCGGAGTCCGCCCGACGCGGGCTTTATTCCCGTTCCGGTCCACCCGCCGGTATGGCAGTCGATTACGACTTCGACGGACAGGTGGTGCTCGTGACGGGTGCGGCCGGCGCGCTCGGGAGCGCCGTCGCCGAGGCGTTCGACGCGGCGGGCGCGACGGTCTGTGCCGCCGACATCGTCGAGGCGGATGGCGACGACGTCTCCGTCGACCTCGACCGGGTCCACTACTACCAGGGGGATTTCACCGACGAGGGAACCGTCGCGGAGACCGTCGAGGCCGTCGTCGAGGCGCACGGCCGCCTCGACGCGCTCTGTAACATCGCGGGCACGTGGCGCGGCGGCACACCCATCGACGAGACGGACGCCGACACGTTCGACTTCCTCTTCGATCTCAATCTCAAGACGATGTTCCTCGCCTCGAAGCACGCGATCCCGCGGCTCCGGGAGACGGAGGGCGCTATCGTCTCGGTCTCGGCCCGCTCCTCGCTCGAGGGCGGCGAGGGCGACGGCCCCTACCGCGCCTCGAAGGCCGGGGTGCGCATCCTCACCGAGACCGTCGCCGAGGAGAACCTCGGGACCGTCCGGGCGAACGCGATCATGCCGAGCGTCATCGACACCCCGATGAACCGGGAGATGATGCCCGACGCCGACCACTCGAAGTGGGTCGACCCGGCCGACATCGCCGACGTCGTGATGTTCCTCTGCTCTGGCGAGGCCGGGGTCACGAGCGGCGCCGCCGTCCCCGTCTACGGGGAGGCGTGACCCCACACCGGGTCGGTGACGACGCTGCACTCCGGGCGGCTACGCGCTCGTCACGGGCCGGTCGTTTATAACTCCGGACTGCCTCCACCGGCCATGGGTGGTCCCCGAAAACGCGTGCGGGTCGTTCACGTCGACGACGAAGCCGACGTCCTCGAAGTGACGGGCAGGCTGGTGGAGACCCACCAGGAGCGGACGACGGTCGAGTCCGTCGGGTCGGTCGAGGCGGCCCTGGACCGGCTGGACGGGACCGACTGTCTCGTCGCCGACTACGTGATGCCCGGGGGCGACGGCAACACGTTCCTCTCGCGGGTCCGTCGCGAGCGGCCGGAGCTCCCGGTCGTCTTCTTCACCGGGCGGGACGCCGACGAGATCGACGACGCGGTGCTCGAGGACGGCCTGACCGGTCACGTCCAGAAGGGGGTGAGCTCCGACCAGTACGAGATCCTCGCGGCACGCATCGTGGACCTCGTCGACGCGGCGGGCGACGGGTCGGACGACCCGAAGGATCTCGGGGAACAGACCTCCGAGTAACACCGACGGTCGTGGGCCCCTACCGGCGAGCGCCGGCCCTCCGGGCACCTACCGGTGTCTCGTCACGACCGTCCGTACGAGCCGCCGTACCGGGGCCGCGATTCCGCGCGCGGATGGATCCGGTCGAGCCGACGGGCTCGCTCGGCCGGCCGTCGGCCGGTCGGCGTACCCTCGGTCGGTTCCTCACGGGGTCGTCTCCCCGCCCCGTCGACGGTCGCCACCGACCCCGCGGTCGGATCGTGACCCGATAACCCTTTTTCGGTTGCCCGTGTCTCCCCGCCGATGAGCCATCGGCGGTGGTCCACATGACGATGGACGAGAGGATCGAGGAGCTCCGCGAGCGGAAGGCGGAGGCCGAGAAGGGCGGCGGCGAGGAGCGGATCCAGGCCCAGCACGACCGGGGAAAGATGACCGCCCGCGAGCGCATCGACTACTTCCTCGACGACGGGTCGTTCGTCGAGTTCGACGCGCTCCGGGAGCACCGCTCGACCAACTTCGACATGGAGGAGAAGAGGATCCCCGGCGACGGCGTCATCACGGGCTACGGCGAGGTAGACGGCCGCACCGTCTTCGTCTTCGCCCACGACTTCACCGTCTTCGGCGGATCGCTCGGCGAGGTGTTCGCCGAGAAGGTCTGCAAGGTGATGGACCGCGCGCTGGAGACGGGGGCTCCCATCATCGGCCTGAACGACTCCGCGGGCGCGCGAATCCAGGAGGGGATCGACTCGCTGGCCGGCTACGCCGACATCTTCCACCGCAACCAGCAGGCCAGCGGCGTCGTCCCGCAGATATCCGCGATCATGGGTCCGTGTGCGGGGGGCGCGGTCTACTCCCCCGCCATCACCGACTTCATCTTCATGGTCGAGGAGACGAGCCACATGTTCATCACCGGCCCGGACGTGATCGAGACGGTCACGGGCGAGGAGGTGGGCTTCGAGGAGCTCGGCGGGGCGGCCACCCACACGGGTGAAACGGGCGTCGCGCACTTCTCGGCGGCCGCGGAGAAGGAGGCGCTCGACGACATCCGCTACCTGCTCTCGTTCCTCCCGCAGAACAACGTCGAGGACCCGCCGCGGGTCGACCCGTGGGACGACCCCGAACGGTCCGTCGAGGCCGTCGAGGACGTGGTCCCGGACCAGCCACAGAAGCCCTACGACATCGTCGACGTGATCGAACCCATCGTGGACGAGGGGTCGTTCTTCGAGGTCGCGGAACGGTACGCCCGGAACCTCGTCACCGGGTTCGCGCGGCTGGACGGCCACTCGATCGGCGTCGTCGCCAACCAGCCCCGCGTCAACGCCGGGACCCTCGACATCGACGCCTCGCTGAAGGGCTCGCGGTTCGTCCGCTTCTGCGACGCGTTCAACATACCTATCCTCACGTTCGTCGACGTCCCGGGGTTCATGCCCGGGACCGACCAGGAGCACAACGGCATCATCAAGCACGGCGCGAAACTCCTGTACGCCTACTCCGAGGCGACCGTGCCGCTGATGACGGTCATCACGCGGAAGGCCTACGGCGGCGCCTACGACGTGATGGCCTCGAAGCACCTCGAGGCGGACGTCAACTACGCGTGGCCCACCGCGGAGATCGCCGTGATGGGTCCCCGCGGCGCGGTGAACATCCTCTACGACGACGAACTCGAGGCGGCCGAGGACGTCGAGGCTCGCCGCGAGGAACTGATCGAGGAGTACCGCGAGGCGTTCGCGAACCCCTACACCGCGGCCGAGCGGGGGTTCGTCGACGACGTGATCGAGTCCAGGGACACCCGTGCCCGGCTGGTTGACGACCTCGATATGCTCCGCTCGAAGCGCAAGGAGGGCCCGTCCCGGAAACACGGGAACATCCCCCTGTAGCATGGAGCTCGACCTCCCGGAGGACGCCGACGAGGACGAGACCGCCGCCATCGCGGCCGCCGTGAACGCCTACGTCCGGGCCCGGATGCGGGCCGCGGCCGAGGCGGAGGAGGACGGCCCCCCGGGCTCCTGGGCCGACCGGCGGTGGTCGTTCGCCGGCCGGATCGGCAACGTCCAGCGCAGGCGGGTCGAGGTCCCGTCGTACGCGCCGGCGGACCCGTGGACGGCGTCCGGTCGGATGCGCCGGATGTAGCGGTCGGACGCTCGGGGG
The DNA here is from genome assembly GCA_003022005.1 of Halobacteriales archaeon QS_5_70_15. The sequence continues at coordinate 9,144 of PXRQ01000101.1, read as the reverse complement.
ACCGGTCCGGTGTCGGGACCCGGACACCGGTGACCGATAGACTCACGTGGGCGACGAAACACTCCGGGGGTAACGCATGTTCGACAAGGTACTCGTCGCGAACCGGGGCGAGATCGCCGTCCGGGTGATGCGTGCCTGCGAGGATCTCGGTGTGGGCACCGTCGCCGTGTACAGCGAGGCCGACAAACACTCGGGACACGTCCGGTACGCCGACGAGGCGTACAACGTCGGCCCGGCCCGCGCGGCGGACTCCTACCTCGACCACGAGGCGGTGATCGAGGCGGCCCGGAAGGCCGACACCGACGCGATCCACCCGGGCTACGGCTTCCTCGCGGAGAACGCCGCGTTCGCCCGGAAGGTCGAGGCCGAGGACGACCTCACCTGGATCGGCCCCTCCGGCGACGCGATGGAGCGACTGGGCGAGAAGACGAAGGCACGCAAGACGATGCGGGACGCCGACGTGCCAATCGTCCCCGGGACGACGGATCCGGTCACCGACCCCGAGGAGGTGCTCGAGTTCGGCGAGGAGAACGGCTATCCGATCGCCATCAAGGCGGAGGGTGGCGGCGGCGGCCGCGGGATGAAGGTCGTCCGGGAGCCCGAGGAGGTGGCCGACCAGCTCGAGACCGCCCGCCGCGAGGGCGAGGCCTACTTCGACAACGACTCGGTCTACCTGGAGCGGTACCTCGAACGCCCCCGGCACATCGAGGTGCAGATCGTCGCCGATCACCACGGCAACGTCCGCCACCTCGGCGAGCGGGACTGCTCGCTCCAGCGCCGCCACCAGAAGGTCATCGAGGAGGGTCCCTCGCCCGCGCTCGACGACGAGCTGCGCGAGCAGATCGGCGAGGCCGCCCGCCGGGGCGTCGCTGCCACCGGCTACACCAACGCCGGCACCGTCGAGTTCCTCGTCGAGGAGGAGCCCGACCGGGACGGGCCGCTCGGCCCGGACGCGAACTTCTACTTCCTCGAGGTGAACACCCGCATCCAGGTCGAGCACTGCGTCACCGAGGAGATCACGGGCATCGACATCGTGAAGTGGCAGCTCCGTGTCGCCGCCGGGGAGGAGTTCGGGTTCGCCCAGGAGGAGGTCGGGATCGACGGCCACGCGATGGAGTTCCGCATCAACGCAGAGAACGCCGCCGACGATTTCGCGCCCGCCACGGGCGGGAAACTGCGGACGTACGACCCGCCGGGCGGGATCGGCGTGCGGATGGACGACGCGCTCCGGCAGGGCGACAAGCTCGTCACGGACTACGACTCGATGATAGCGAAGCTCATCGTCCACGGGGACGACCGCGAGGAGTGTATCGCCCGGGCGAAGCGCGCGCTCGCCGAGTACGAGATCGAGGGGATCCCCACGATCGTCCCGTTCCACCGGCTGATGCTCACCGACGAGGCGTTCGTCGCCGGCGAGCACACCACCAAGTACCTCGACGAGGAGCTCGACCGCGAGCGGATCCGCGAGGCCCAGGAACGGTGGGGCCCGAGCGAGCCGGCGGGCACCGACGAGGAGGACGAGGGCGTCGTCCAGCGGGAGTTCACCGTCGAGGTGAACGGCAAGCGGTTCCGGGTGAACCTGGAGGACCGGGGCGGGCTCGCGCTCCCCGCGGGCGCCGGATCCGGATCGGGGTCCGGCGGGGGCCGTCCCGGCGGCGGTGGCGGCGGTGGGGGTGGTCGGCGCCCCTCGGGCGGGGGTGGCGGCGGTGGCTCCTCGGCCGGCGCGGCCGTCGAGGGCGAGACCGTCGACGCGGAGATGCAGGGCACAATCCTCGAGGTGAACGTGGCCGAGGGCGACACCGTCGAGTCCGGGGACGTCATCTGCGTGCTCGAGGCGATGAAGATGGAGAACGACGTCATCGCCGAGCGCAGCGGGACGGTCAAGGAGGTGGCCGTCTCGGAGGGACAGAGCGCCAACCAGGGGGACGTCCTCGTCGTTCTAGAGTAGGTACCCTTCACGGGTCCCTCGCCACGGTCGGGAACGGGACCGGAACCCCGTCCGGGGACCCGGGCGAGCCGATCTGGGCGGCCGGTCATCCCTCGTCGGTCCCGTCCACGTTCGAGAGCAGGTCAGCCACGTGGCCGACCCGGCGGCGGCGTACCTCCGGGTCGGCGATGTCGAGACAGTCCCCGGCGACCGCCTCGGCCTCCGCGATCCACCGCGTCGCCTCGCGGTCGAGCGGGAGTTCGGCCGTCGCGGCGAGGTGGTCGTGGAGGTCCGCGAGTCGTTCGTCGGTCACACCGGACGGCCGTGCCCGGGGAGGTAAGACGTGTCGGCGACCGTCTCGCCCCGTCTTCGGCGTCCGCGACGCCCACACAGTTATGTGCCGATTGGCCGATACGTCACTGTCGCATGATCTCACATCCCACGCTCGGCACGACGCTCGAGGGGTCGGCCTCCCGAGCCCCGGAGAAAGAGGCGCTCGTCTACCCCCGACGGGACCAGCGGCTGACCTACGCGGAGTTCGACCGGGCGGTCAACCGGCTGGCGAACGCGCTCGCGGACCTGGGCGTGGCGAAGGGCGACCGCGTCTCGACGATGCTCTACAACGGGACGGAGATCTGCCTGACCGTCTACGCCTGCGCGAAACTGGGCGCGGTGTTCAACCCGATGAACTACCGGCTGCCGGCGGGCGAGGTGGAGTTCATCGCGGACGACGCCGGCTCCTCGACGATGCTCTACGAGGCCGACACCGCCGAGGCGGTGGAGGGAGCCCGACCGGCCCTCGGGACGGTCGAGGAGTACGTCTACGTCCCCGACCCGGGCGAGGAGCGGAGCGGCAAGACCCCCGAGGGGACCCGCGGGTTCTACGATCTGCTGGACTCCGGCGCCGCGGAGCGACCCGACGTCGACGTCCACGAGGCCGACACCTACGGGCTGATATACACGTCGGGAACGACCGGCCGGCCGAAGGGCGTCGTCCACACCCACCGGCACATGGTCGAGCACAACGTGCTCGCGCTGGCAGAGGGGGGGCTGCGGCCCTCCGACACGGGGCTGTCGGTGATGCCGCTCTACCACGTCGCCGAGCTCCACGGCCGCCTGTTCCCGCTCGTCCACCGGGGCTGCACGAACGTCGTCCACCACGAGTTCGACCCGGGGCGAACGCTCCGGGGGATCGAGGAGCACGCGGTGACGACGATGTTCCTCGCGCCGACGGCGTGGAACGCGGCCGCGCTTACTGCCGCCGAGGGGGACTTCGACGTCTCCTCGCTCCGGTTCGGGCTCTACGGCGCCGCCCCCATGCCCGGGCAGGTCCTCGAGAACTGCAGGGAGCACCTCTGCGAGGACTACGTCCAGGCCTACGGGATGACCGAGATCGGCCCCGCCGGGGTGTTCCTCTACGAGGACGAGCAGGCGTCGAAGCAGGGCGCGGCCGGGCGGCCGGGGCTGAACCACGACATGCGCGTCGTCGAACCGGACGGCGACCCGGACGCCACCCTCGACACGGGGGAGATCGGCGAGATCCTCCTCTGGAGCACCTGCCTGATGGAGGAGTACTGGAACCGACCCGACGCGACCGCGGAGTCGATCCGCGAGGACAGCAGCGGACGGACCTGGTACTACACGGGCGACCTCGGCCGGATCGACGAGGACGGCTACCTCTACGTGGTCGACCGCAAGGACGACATGATCATCTCCGGCGGGGAGAACGTCTACCCGACGGAGGTCGAGAACGTGCTGTTCGCCCACGAGGGCGTCGTGGAGGCGGCGGTCGTCGGCGAGCCGGACGAGGAGTGGGGCGAACGGATCGTCGCCTACGTCGTCGGCGAGGCGAGCGCCGAGGCGCTCGACCGGTTCCTGCGCGAGAGCGACGACCTCGCCGAGTTCAAGCGGCCCAGGGCGTACTACTTCGTCGACGAACTGCCGAAGAATCCTAGTGGCAAAGTCCAGAAGTTCCGCCTCCGGAGCGACGAGGACACCGCGGGCGAGACCGAGAGCGTGGAGGTCGGGGAGTAGGGACCACGGACGGAACGGGGCGGGAAACGCGGGGTCGGGCCCCGGCCGCCGACCCGGCACTCAGGCGAACGTCTTCGAGACCTCGTCGTCCTCGTCCTCGGTCTGCTTGATCTTCTCCCAGGCGTCCCGGAAGTCCTCCATCCGGACCTCCGTGCGGTCGTCGCGGATGGCGAACATCCCGGCTTCCGTACAGACGGCCTTGATGTCCGCCCCGGAGGCGTCCGCTACCTCCTCGGCCAGCGCGGCGAAGTCCACGTCCTCGGAGACGTTCATGTCCCGCGTGTGGATCTTGAAGATGATTTCCCGGCCCTCCCCGTCGGGCTTGGGCACCTCGATGAGGCGGTCGAACCGGCCCGGCCGGAGGATGGCCCGGTCGAGCATGTCGAAGCGGTTCGTCGCGGCGATGATCGAGATCTGGCCGCGGTCCTCGAAGCCGTCCATCTCGGCGAGCAGCTGCATCATCGTCCGCTGGACCTCCGCGTCGCCGCTGGTCTTGGACTCGGTTCGCTTGGAGGCGATGGCGTCGATCTCGTCGATGAAGATGACGGCGGGCTCGTGTTGGCGCGCGAGTTCGAACAGATCGCGGACGAGCTTGGCCCCTTCCCCGATGAACTTGTGGACCAGTTCGGACCCGGCCATCTTTATAAATGTCGCGTCGGTCTGGTTCGCGACGGCCTTGGCGAGCATCGTCTTCCCGGTGCCCGGCGGGCCGTGCAGCAGCACCCCCGACGGCGGATCGATGCCCACCTGGTCGAACATCTCGGGGTGCTCGAGCGGCATCTCGACGGTCTCGCGTACCTCCTCCATCTGCTCGTCGATGCCGCCGATGTCGGAGTAGGTGACCTCGGGCTCCCGTTCGACCTGCATCACCCGGGCCCGGACGTCCGTCTCGTCGTCGAGGCGCTTGACGATCGACAGCGAGTTGTTCACCGCCACCCGGCTGTCGGGGGTGAGCTCCTCGCGCATCTCGTCGGTGACCTCCGTGAGCGCCTCCTGGTTGTTGCCGTGCTGCTTGATGACCACGCCCTCGTCGGTGATCTCCTGGACCGTGGCGACGAACAGCGGGGACTGCTTGAGCTTCTTGTTCTCGTGGGTCAGCCGTTCGAGTTTCTGCTGGTACTTGTTGTTCTCCGCGTTGGCGTCGAGGAGTTCGTCCCGCATCTCCTCGTTCTGGGCCTCGAGGATCTCGAGACGCTCCTGGAGGGCCTCCAGTTTGTCCTGTGTCGACGCCTCCTCGTCGTACGGCAGATCCACCTCGTCCACGGTGTCGGTCATTGGGACAGTTTAGGGTCGCGGACTCTTAAGAGATTTGGGTAGGAGTCGTGCGGGTAGCGCGCCGGAAACAGCCGGTAGGACGCCCAGGATCGGCGACCTCGGACGCGCCGCCGATCGTCCGCGGGATTCCTGGGAGTAATCGGAGATTTAGCAAATATTAACTATCCGAATCGCGTACGTCGGCGCAGATGGGTAGCTCAGAGTCGAGCGTCACCGAACGGTCGTCGGGGTGGGACGCCGTGGCGGAGATGCCGCCGTCGGCCAAGCTCGTCACGAAGGCCCTCGAGTACAACGACCGACTGACGCAGTCGGGCATCGCCGAGGAGACGCTGCTGCCACCCCGGACCGTCAGGTACGCGCTGAGCAGGCTCGAGGAGGCCGGCGTCGTCGAATCGCGGTTCTCGTTCACCGACGCACGGAAACGGACCTACGAACTCGACATCGAGTAGCCGGCCCGGAACCACGGAGGCCCCGACCCGGGCGCCAAGGACAGTCCGACGTCGTTGACCCCCGTAGAATCACAGGCGAGCACGGTACCGTGTCCAGGGAGACCGGTCAGTCCATGTACGTCCGGGTCCGCTCGAAAGGCTGTCCCGCGTACTGACGTTCGGCGGTGTGGTTCGCGACATCGGAGCGCTCTCCACCGACGCTGGCGGTCAACGTATTAACCGACGGGCACGAAAGCCGTCGGTATGGACCATCGGGAGCGCGCGCGAGAACTCGCCCGGGAGTACAACGCCGACGACAGACCCACGGACTGGTTCGACGTCCTCTACTCCGAGGGGGTCGACGGGGAGGCGGAGATACCGTGGGCGGAGTTCGAGCCGAATCCGAACCTCGTGGAGTGGCTCGAGGAGACGACCGTCTCCCCCGCGGGGAAGAGCGCCCTCGAGATCGGATGTGGACTGGGGGACGACGCGGAGGAACTGGTCGAGCGCGGGTTCGACGTGACCGCGTTCGACGTCTCGCCGACCGCGATACGACGGTGCCGCGAGCGGTTCCCCGACTCGTCCGTGACGTACCGCGTCGAGGACCTGTTCGATGCGCCCGCGGACTGGTCACGGTCGTTCGACTTCGTGTTGGAGTCGTACACGCTCCAGGTCCTCCCGCGACCGGAACGGCGTCGGGCCGTTCGAGCCATCGCCGACTTCGTGAAACCGGACGGGACGCTCCTCGTTATCTGTCGCGGGCGGGACGCCGACCGGTCGGAGGGCGATCTGCCGTGGCCGCTGAGAAAGGAGACCGTGATGCGGTTCGAGGACCGGGGGCTCGAACTCGTCGGGTTCGAGGATTACCTCGACGATGAGACCCCGCCCGTCCGGCGGTTCCGGGCCGAGTTCGAACGGCCTCGATAACGGGTGAACGGGGCCGTCGAGGGTCGCCGCCGAACGGCGCCCGGGACACAGGGACGGTGTCCAGTACGCCGGACCGGATTCGTCACCGCTGGAGCGTGTCGAGGGGGCCCCGGACGCGGAACCGTCGAGGGGGCCGGTCCGGAGGCGTCCGGACGCGATTACACTTCCGCCCCGGTCGCGGAACCCCTATACGGGAAAGCGGCATACCCCTGCGCAGATGACGCGGGTAATCCACACGGGGGACACCCACCTCGGCTACCGGCAGTACCACTCGCCGGAGCGCCGGCGGGACTTCCTCGAGGCGTTCCGGCGGGTGGCGCGGGACGCCGTCGAGGCGGAGGTCGACGCCGTGGTCCACGCGGGCGACCTGTTCCACGACCGCCGGCCCGAACTCCCGGACCTCCTCGGGACGCTCTCGGTACTGAGAGAACTCGACGAGGCGGGGATCCCCTTCCTCGCGATCGTCGGCAACCACGAGACCAAGCGCGACGCCCAGTGGCTCGACCTGTTCGCCTCGCTCGACCTCGCGACGCGCCTCGGGACCGAACCCGTCGCGGTCGGCGACGTCCCCCTCTACGGGCTGGACTACGTGCCCGTCTCCCGCCGGGGAGACCTCGACTACGAGTTCGAGCCCCACGACTCCGAGTTCGCCGCGCTCGTCGCTCACGGCCTGTTCGAGCCGTTCGACTACGGCGAGTGGGACGCCGAGGCGGTCCTCGACGCCTCGACAGTCGACTTCGACGCGATGCTGCTCGGTGACAACCACGACCCGGGGATCAAGCGTGCCGAGGACGGCACCTGGCTCACCTACTGCGGGTCGAGCGAGCGGGCCAGCGCCGACGAGCGCGAGGAGCGGGGCTACAACCTCGTCACGTTCGAGGACGGCGAGGTGACCATCTCCCGTCGGGGGCTCCCGACCCGCGAGTTCGTCTTCGTCGACGTGGAACTCGACGAGGGCGAGGGGGGCGCCCGGGTCAGCGAGCGCGTCGGCCAGTACGACGTCGAGGACGCCGTCGCAGTCGTCACCATCGAGGGCGAGGGCGGGCCTGTCGCGCCCGCGGACGTCGAGTCACGGCTGCGCGAGGACGGGGCGCTCGTCGCCCGCGTGAACGACCGGCGGGAGATCGAGGCGAGCGCGGGCGAGGCCGAGGTGTCGTTCGCCGACCCCGACGAGGCGGTCCGCGAGCGGGTCCGGGAGATGGGGCTCTCGACGGCGGCCGAGACGATAGACGAGGTGGTCCGGGCGAGCAAGGTCGCCGACGCCAACCTGGCCGAGACGGTCGAGCGCCGGGTGACCGACCTGCTCGAGTCCGGCGACGACGCGGCATTCGCCTCCGCGCCCGGGACGGGTGCAGACGCCCACGCACAGACCCGGACCGCCGCCGAGGTGATGGACAACGGCGCGGGGGACGACGGCGCGGGGAACGACGGAGCGCCGGACGGACCGCGGGAGGCGGAGGGGACGGAGGAACCGGAGGAGGCGGCAGAGCAGGAGGAATCGGAGAAGGCGGAGGAGAATAAAAAGCCGGACGAGACGAGCGGGACGGGCGAGGAGCCGCCAACGCCGAACGCCGACGGTCAGACGTCCTGGAGTGACTACGAATGAGGTTCGACCGGGTTCGGCTGGAGAAGTTCAAGTGCTTCGCGGACGCCGACCTCGACCTCGGCCCCGGCGTCACCGTGGTCCACGGGCCGAACGGCGCCGGGAAGTCCTCGCTGCTGGAGGCGTGCTTCTTCGCGCTGTACGGCCACCGGGCGCTCGACCGGACGCTCGACGAGGTGGTCACCCTCGGCGCCGAGGAGTGCCGCGTGGAGCTGTGGTTCACGCACGGCGACGCGGACTACCGCATCGAGCGGGAGGTGAGGGTCCGCGGGGACACGGCCCAGACCACGACCTGCGTCCTCGAGGGGCCCGACGGGAGCGTCGACGGCGCGACGGACGTCCGCCGGCACGTCACGCGGATGCTCCGGATGGACTCGGAGGCGTTCGTCAACTGCGCGTACGTCCGCCAGGGGGAGGTGAACAAGCTGATCAACGCCTCGCCCGCCCAGCGCCAGGACATGATCGACGACCTCCTCCAGCTCGGCAAGCTCGAGGAGTACCGCGAGCGGGCCAGCGAGGCACGGCTCGGCGTCAAGCACGTCCTCGACGACAGACGGGGGTCGCTCTCGGAGGTCGAAACCCAGATCGAGGCCAAGGAGGCCAAGGACCTCCACGAGCGGCGCAACGCGCTGAAGGGCGACCTGAACGAGGTCCGCGACGAGATCGAGCAGCTGGAGGCCAAGCGCGAGCCGGCCGTCGAGACCAGGGACCGGGCCGAGGAGGTCATCGAGCGACACGGGGAGAAGCGCGAGCGGATCGAGGCGCTCCGCGCGGCGGTCGACGACCTCGAGGGCGACATCGCCGAGGCCGAGAGGAAACGGTCGGAGAGGGCCGACGCCATCGCCGAGAAGCGCGAGCGGCGCGAGGAACTCGAGGCGGAACGGGCCGAGGAGCTCGCGGGGACGGAACTCGGCTCGGCGGACCCGGAGGCGGTCGCCGAGCGGGTCGAG
>PXRQ01000100.1 GCA_003022005.1 Halobacteriales archaeon QS_5_70_15 | reverse complement strand
CGACCGCCACCGGAGCCCCCCTCGTCGCCGTCGCTCCCGTCGTCGGCTCCCTCGTCATCGTCACCGGGTTCGACGGTGGACCCGTCCTCGGACCGCCGGGCGGATCCGTGCGGGTGTCCGTCGGACGCATCGTCACCGGGGTCCCCGCCACCCCCGCGGCCGGCGTGGCTGCTGTGGCCGCCGACGGCAGCCCTGGCCCGGGCCTGGGTTCCCGGCTCGCTCGCACGGGCCGTGTCGACGTCGCCGGTCGCGGCGGCCGCGGTGGCCCCATCGGTGGGGACCGCCCCGCCGGTCAAGAGCGCCGGGAGGTCCGTCGGCGGGAACCGCCGACCGAAGTAGAACGGGCCGAACTCCGCGTACCGGGAGGAGGAGGGGTCGAACCGCATCTCGTAGAGGAGGTGTTTGATCTCCGTGGGATCGTCGGCGAACAGGGTGACCCCCCACTCGTAGTCGTCGAACCCGACGCTCCCGCTGATTATCTGGTTCACCTTCCCCGCGTACTCCCGGCCGATCTCGCCGTGGCCGGACATCAGTTCCGCGCGCTCCTCGAACGGCAGGTCGTACCAGTTGTACTCCGGGTCCCGACGCTTGTCCATCGGGTAGAAACAGACGTGCTCGGCGTCCGGGAGCGTCGGGTAGAGCCGCGAGGCGAGGTAGTTCCGCGTGCCCGCGTCCTCGACGTTCTCGATCCCCTCGCCCACCTCCTCGCTCAGATAGCCCGAGATCTCGGTGACGGAGACGTACGAGGAGACCTGCTCGGTGAACCCCGCGAACGGCGTCGCCTCGAACCGGCGCTCGGCGCGGTCCAGGACCGCCGTCGTGGGACGCAGGTGGAGGATCATCAGGTCGGCCTTGTGCCCGAGCACGGAGAACGTGGCCGAGGCGCCCTCCCGGTCGTTCCCGCCCTCGACGTCCGCGAGCGCCTCGTGCTCGCGGAGGTAGTCGACGCCGGATTCGAGCGCCCGCTCGCGCTCGTGCTCGGGCGCCGCGCGCCAGCCGTCCCAGTCGATCCGGCGCAGGTCGTGGAGGACGTACCACCCCTCCTCGGTCCGGGGCGGCTCGCGTCGCTCTGAGTCCATACCCCGGGTTCGACCCCGCGAAGCATGGGGCTTTCCGTTCGGGCGGCGGGGGCCGATGCCCGCCGCGAACGGCCGGTTACGTTCACGTACCCGGGGTTTCGGCGGTTTCGGACGCAACGACTAACGCCTTCGGCCGACTACGGGACCCGGCATGACGAGGCGACACTCCACCTGCCGGCCCGGGCCGAGGAGGGGCTCCGGGCGTTCATCGAGGAGGTCGACTCGCGGCTCTCCTCCGACTCGGTGCACGTCTACAGCCCCGACCACGACGTCGTCCACCAGACCGAGGTGACGAACGTCCACACGACGATCGAGGACGACGTCAGGCCGACCTACGACGTGATTGTCCGCGGGGGGAGCCGCGTCGGCGAGAACGCCGTCGTCGGTGCCCGTGGGGTCGTCCAGTCGGACGTCCCCGCACACCACATCGCCGTCGGGATGCCCGCGAAGTCCATCGCGGTCAAGCCCGGCTGGGAGGACGTCGCCGAGCCCGTCCCCGAGGAGGTGCCCAACGAGCGCGAGTCGCGGAAGCTCCCCTACGAACTGCCCGAGGACGTCGAGGTCTTCGACGAGTTCGGGCGCGACCGTTGCCCGCCCGGCGGCTCGTAGGTCACGATCCGCTGGCTCCCGCGCTCGTAGCTCCCGCACCCTTTCCCCGTGCCTCGTCCCCTCGACCGCGGGTCCCGAGCGCCGTCCGGCGAACGGACCACCCCGGACCTACGATCCGAGTTCGTGGGAACGGCGGTCCCTGTTCCCGGACGTCGGGGCGAGTAGCGGTCACGTCGGACGCGCGGAACCGACGACGGCGCGGGGACCGGCGGGAGTATCCACGGCCCTCGGGCGACCGCCGGCCGACGAAACGGGGCCGGCGAACGCCTTCCCTTGCGCCCGGTACGACGACGGGTGAACCCCGGCGGGTGTGCTCGGACGTTCCGGTATCCGGTGCTATCGGGCGCTATCCGGCGCTCTCGCGGGCGAACTCCCGGACGAGAAATCCGAGAGCGCCGAGCCCGACGAGGAGGACCAGCACCTCGAGAGGCCCCATCCAGACGGGGAGGAACGGGACGAACCCCATCCAGCTATCGACGGTCGCGAGGGTCGAGCCCAGGAGGCCGGTAGAGGACCGGCCGGTGAGGTCACGGCCGGAGGGACCCCCGTCGGGCTCCTCGTCGATGCCCATGCGGTCGGCCTCGTAGACGATACCCCGCTCCGCTTTCATCTCGTAGCGCCAGACGACGCTTCCGTTGGGACCGACCTGGATGACCCGGAAGTTCCGCGAGTCGGTGACCAGCGTGTTCCCGTTCGGGAGCCGGTCGGCGTCGCGGGGCCACCGGAGCAGTTCGCCCGACCCCGTCCCGTCGTAGCGCCAGACGATCTCCCCCGTCCCGACGTCGATCTCGACGACCCGGTCGTTCTCCGAGTCGGCGACGAGGAGCGTCCCGTCGGACTCGACGCGCATCGGGTTGTGCTGTTCGTTCATCGTCCGGTGGCGGGTGGGCGCGCCGATCACGTCGACGATCTCGTTCGTCTCGGGGTCGACCTCGATCACGACGTCGAAGTTCCGGATCGAGAGCTGGAAGTTGCCGTTCTCCAGCCGGTCGATGTCGTTCATGTGTGTCCAGTCGGACTCCGGGTCGCCCTGCCGGAACTCGTCGGCGCTTCCCTCGGGGACGTACTCCTCGAAGAAGGGCGTCCCCTCCGCGAGGTGTTCGGTCGCGTTCCACTGCCAGGTGATCCGGCCCTCGCGGTCGACCGTGAACGCGCGGTTGTTCCCCATGTCGACGATGGCAGTCTCACCGGTAGAAAGCCGGTCCGCGTCGTGGACCTCGTGGTGCTCGGGGAAGGCGTCCCACCACTCGTAGGACCAGACGACCGTCGTGTCGGGGTAGTCGAGTTCGACGACGCGGTTGTGGACACACCGCTCACCGCCCGCCACCCGCTCCGGACAGTCGTCGGTCTCGACGGTGGCCACCGACGCGAGGACGTTGCCGTTCTCGAGCGCCTCGACGTCGAAGACCCGGCTGTCCGGCGGGTCGTACTTCCAGACCGTCTCGCCCTCGGGGTTGACGACGATGGCCGTCCCGTTGTCGTTGCCGAACCAGCCCTTGGCCTGGATGCCGAGCAGCGTGTTGCCCGGGTACGGGCGGGCGTCGGACGGGTCCTCGGGCGGTTCCGTTCCGGGGGTGTAGGTCGCCGCCTGGACCCCGAGCACCGAGCCGGCGAGGAGGACGACGACGAGAGGGACCACGACGCGGACCGTCTCCATGACCGACGGTACGGGGGTGTCAGCATAGGCGTGACGATACGGTCCGGTTCGGAGCCCGCACACCGGGTGCGGCCCCGACTCGTCCGGACGGTCGCGACGAGGGACCGGCGACCGCCCGCCTGGGGTCGGCGACCGGCGATGGGGGACCGTGCCCGTTGTCTCATACGGATCGTCGTAACGGTTTACCGGCGATCAGGGACCCGGTTCGAGTGATCGTCGGTAAAGGACTACAACGATCCGTATCAGGGCGTCGGCGGCTCGGGGGCCGGGGGAACGTGTCGCTTGTGCTCGCTCCGCTCGTAGAGGTCGACGGCCCGGTCCACCGCGGACTCGGGAACGTCGAGCGTCTCGACGGTCGCCGACCGCGAGAACGGGCCGTCGACGTGGAGCATCAGTATCGCGTCGAGCGTGTCGTAAGTGAGCCCCATCTCGGTCTCGTCGGTCTGTCCCGACCACATCTCCGCGCTGGGCGGCTTCGTGACGATCCCCTCGTCGACGCCGACGTGGTCGGCCAGCTGGCGGACCTGGAACTTGTAGAGGTTGCCGATCGGGTTGCAGTCGACGGCCTGGTCGCCGTACTTGGTGAAGTAGCCCGTCAGCGCCTCCGAGCGGTTGCCCGTCCCGAGGACGACCCGGTTCTCGGCATTGCCGACGAAGTAGTTGAGCACCCCCCGCGTGCGGACCGCGACGTTCCCGCGGGCGGTCCGGAGTCGGTCGCCCCCGACCCGCTCCTCAAGCGGTCCGTCGGCGGGGTACGCCTCCTCGAACGCGTCGACGATCGGCTGGATCGCGACGACGTCGTACTCGATGCCGAGGCGCTCGGCGACCCGCTCGGCGTCGCTCATGTTCGTCTCCGTGTTGGCCCCGCTCGGCATCACCAACCCCCGGACGGCGTCCGCCCCGAGCGCCTCGACTGCGAGGTGGGCCGTCAGCGTCGAGTCGATGCCGCCGGAGAGACCGATCACCGCCCCCTCCGCGCCGGCGTCCTCGACCACGGACGCGACGAACTCGGTGATGTGCGCCCGGCGCTCCTCCAGTTCCGCCTCCGAGAGGCCGAGTTCGACGGGCAGGGACTCGGCGTCGAGGGCGTACACGTGCTCGCTCATACCCGAGCGGTCGGGCGCGGACGACAAAAACCCGGCCCCGGCACGGAGCGCTACGTTGAAGTGGACCGGTGGACTACCGACGACGTGAGCGCCGTTGGTGAGCGGTTCCGGAGGGACCGCGAACCTCGGGGCGCGAACGAAGCGAGCGCGCCGTTGGCGAACACTTCCCACGGAAGTGCGAGTCTCGGCGCGAGCAAAGGGAGCGCCGTTGGTCCAGTGGTAGGACATTAGCTTCCCAAGCTAATAGCCCGGGTTCGATTCCCGGACGGCGCACTTCCCCCGCGAGCGGCGAAATCGACCGGGGGATCGAACCCCGTGAGTCGGAGCCCCCTCGGCGAAGCGAGCAGGAACGTCTCACTTTGGTTCCATCCCCGGACGGCGGGTTTCCGCCGAGAACTCCGAAACCGAGGAGTCCGCGCCCCGGCGAAGCCGCCCGTGACAAGTGTTTTCGTGATGCACACGAACACCGACGTATGGACCGAAAGCCTCCCGAGCGCGTGCTGGGCCTGTCCGTCGTGGTGGCGGTCGTCGTCGGAGTCGCCTTCATCATCCTCGGTGACGCGATGCTCACGACCGTCGGCATCCTGCTCGTCATCGCGAGTGCCGTCGGTTTCCTCGTCGTGGTGAAGGACTTCATCGTCGGACAGGAAGGCGACGTGAGCAGCCTCCGGGAGGAAGTGTAGTATCGGGTACGGACGAACCCCGGCCCATCCGGGCCACGTCTGCCGGAACGTCGCGCTCGCGAACCCGGTCCGCGAGTACCCCGCGACGAGGACGAACGCGACGGACCGGGCGACGGCGACCACGGCCCACGTCGTGCCCGCGGAGCCGTCCCCCGGGGAACCACCGCACGGGGTCGCGGCGACGTCGACCGGGAACGGGGACCCCCGACGAGCTTTCCACACACGAATCGTCCGAAAATTTATATCCCGGGAATCCTTTGACCCCGGTAGCCGGCACGAACCGGCTCTCCCCCAGTGGATGCCCGCCGCTCTCCCCCCCTTGCGGGCATCCGAATCGAGCACCCCCCGAGTGACGACCCTACCCCCCGCGGACGGCGTCGTAGCGGGCCGCGAGCGGGTAGCGCCAGCCCGTCCCGAACGCCCGTGGCGTCACCCTGAGCAGCGGGACCTCCTGCCAGCGCTTGTACTCGGAGCGGTGGAGCAGTCCGAGCACCCGGTCGACGACCACCGGGTCGTGGCCGGCGTCGACCAGGCCCTCGCGGTCGAGCCCCGCGTCCATGTAGTCCCGGACGACGGGGTCGACGGCGTCGTACGGAGGCAGGTCCTCGTCGTCGGTCTGGTCCTCCCGGAGCTCGGCCGACGGGGGGCGCTCTATCACCCGGTCGGGGATCGGCGGGCCCTCGAACCGGGGATCGGGTGCGGCGTTCAGCCGGTCGGCGAGCGCGTACACTCGCCCTTTCAGGCAGTCGCCGAGGGGCGCGAGCGCGCCAACCATGTCGCCGTAGAGGGTGCAGTAGCCCACCGCGGCCTCTGACTTGTTGTCCGGCGTGAGCACGAGCGCGCCGAACTCGTTCGAGAGCGCCATCAGCGTCGTCCCCCTGACCCTCGCCTGGACGTTCTCCTCGGTGACGCCCCGCTCGCGGCCGTCGAAGACCGGACCGAGCGCGTCGAGGAAGGCGGTGAACGGCCCCTCGATGGGGACGACCTCGAAGTCGATGCCCAGGCGCTCGGTCACCCGGCGGGCGTCCTCGGTCGAGGCGTCGCTGGTGTACCGGGCCGGCATCGCCACCCCGAGGACGTGCTCGGGGCCGAGCGCCTCGGCGGCGAGCGTCGCCGCCACGGACGAGTCGACGCCGCCGGACATCCCGATCACGACGTCCTCGAAGCCGGACTTGCGGAGGTAGTCCCGGACGCCCACGCGGATCGCGCGCCGGACCAGTTCCGCCTCGTCCTCGACGTCGGCGGCGATAGGCCGGTCGGCGGGGTCGGGCGCGGACCCGTCGAGCGGGACCCCGATGACACGGAGATCCGACTCGAACTCCGGGGAGCGTGCCCACGCGTCCCCGTCGGGGCCGAGCGCGAACGAGCGACCGTCGAAGACCAGTTCGTCGTTCGCGCCGACCTGGTCGACGAACGCCACGGGCAGGTCGTTCCGGCGGGCGTGGCCGGCGAACAGCGACTCCCGGAAGCGGCCCTTGCCGGCGTGGAACGGGCTGGCCGAGACGTTCACGACGAGGTCCGCGCCCGCCGCCGCGAGGTCCCCGAGCGGATCAGCGTCGTAGCGGCGCACGCCCTCGACGGCGGTCTCGTTCCAGGCGTCCTCGCAGACGGAGAGCCCCACCGTGGCGCCGGCTACCTCGACGGTCGTGGGGCCGTCACCGGGCTCGAAGTAGCGGTCCTCGTCGAACACGTCGTACGTCGGGAGGAGCCGCTTCGCGCCGCTCGCGACCACCTCGCCGTCGGTGCAGACCGCCGCGACGTTCCGGAGCGGGCGCCCGGGGCCGCCGCACCGCTCGGGCGTCCCGACGACCAGCCCGGGACCGTCAGCCGTGAGCGCGGCGAGATCCGAGAGGGCCCCCTCGCAGGCGTCGAGCAGCGCCCCGCGGTGGAGGAGATCCCGCGGCGGGTAGCCGACCAGCGAGAGTTCGGGCGTGACGACGAGGTCCGCGCCGGCCGACGCGCCCTCCTCGTACGCGGCGGCGATCAGATCGCGGTTGCCGGCGACGTCCCCGACGGTCGGGTTCAGCTGTGCGAGCGCGACGCGAATAGACGGTCGTTCGGTCATGTAGATTCTGTATCTCCACTCGTCTCCCGAACCGACTCGGAAGTGTTCACCCGTCGTACTAGTCGGCGCGGAATATGCGTATCGGTCGCGTCATTCCTGGCGGCCGTCCCCGGCCGGCCTACCGCGGGCCGGGCGCGTCGGCCGGGTCGCCGTCGACCACCGAGCGGAGTTCGGCGGTCGCGCCGGCGTCGAACCGGAGCGGCCGGCGCCACCACGGCCCCGCCCCGGAGTCGCTCGAGAGCTCCGTCACCAGCCCGTTCGGGTCGGTCCCCCCCGTCGGCGCCGACAGCGGCACCGCCCGGTCGTAGAGTCCCGACCCGTCGGGGTCGCCGTGGAGGAGCACCCGGGCGTCGAACGTCTCGCGCTTGACGTGGGCGTTGTTCGCGAACGGCTCCCGTTCCACCGCGTCGAGTCCGCGGTAGTCCTCGCCGGTCAGCGGGTCGGCCGCGAGCCGGAACGCCCCGATCAGGTACGCGCCCCACCGGGGGGGCTGCCACGCCGGCGGATCCGGGCTCGCCGTCTCCAGTGTCGCGTAGAACAGCGCGCAGTCCCCGGCGCGCAGGTCCAGCAGGGGCCGGGCCTTCACCCCGTACGGGTCGCCGTAGGTGTACCGCTCGCACGTCGGCAGTTCGGCGAACTCGGGGTCCATGTGGACCGGCCGGTCGAGCGTCGAGTCCGGGACGTCCGTCGACAGGTCGAGATCGGCGTACGTCGGCACCGGGACCCGTGTCCGCTCGGACTCGGGGATCGGGACGAACTCGAAGCGCCCGTCCGGATCGACCGGGGCGCGGAACCCCGGCTCGTTCGTGTTCGCGCCGACGTTCACCGCCACCGCGCGTGGGTCGTCGCGTGCCGTGGGCCCGCCGCCCGCCCCGGCCTCCCGGCGCCGGTCGCGCGTCACGCCTCCTCGACCACGATCCTGATCCGGTCGCCCTCCTGGAGGACGTACTCCTCGGGGGTCACCCGGTCGCCGTTGACCGTCACGCTGACGTCGTACTGCTCGTCCGAGTCCCGGTAGGTCGTCCCCTGGTAGGTGACACTGGTCCGCGTGACCTCGATGCCGAACGTGCCCATCGCGTAGTCGAGGGTGAGGCCGGTCGCGTGGGCGTGCCACTGCGTCCCGTCACCGCCCTCGAAGTGGAACCGGTCGTCCCGGAGCTGGTACTCGCTCCGCGAGAAGTCGACCTGCTCGCCGAGGACCACCACCTCCATCGTGCCGTGGTAGTGGGCGCTCCCCGCGGGACCGACGTCGCCGCTCGCGGTTCCGGAGCCGCCGGCGAAGAACGTCACGTAGGCCACGATGGCCACCGTGGCGCCGATGACGAGCGCGAGCGCGAGCGGTCCCACCGGCAGACCCGATCCCTCCTCGTCGTCCGCGCCGACCCGGTGGCGGTCGATCGGCCCGAGCTCGTCCGTGTGCTCGGCCCGCAGGTGGCTCTCGTACGCCTTCTCCCCCTCGAACGACTCCCCGCAGTAGTCACACTCCTCCATGTCCCTTCGTTACTACCCTACAGGACCCCCGGCGAACAAACACCTTGCGACCGCTCGGAGGGCCGTGTTCGGACGAGCGTCGCTGGCTCCGACGGGTCGTCTCACCCGTCGACGATGTCGTCGGCCCGCGCGGCGAGCAGTTCGACGAACGCCTCGCGCTCGCGTCGCTTCCCCTCCTCGCGGTCGCCGTCGGCCCTGACGAGCCGCTTGAGCGCCCGGAGCGCCGCCGGGTCGTTCCCGGCGACCTCCTCGGCCACCGACCGGGGCTCCTCGACGACGCGCTGGACCAGCCCCATCCGGAGGGCCGCCCCGGCGTCGACGGTCCGCCCCGACAGCGAGAGATCGAGCGCGTCGCCGGTCCCGACCACCTCCGGGAGGCGGGCGGTTCCGCCCCAGGCGCCGAACAGCCCGAGCGAGACGCCCGTCTCCGCGAACGTCGCGTCGGGGGTCGCGACCCGCAGGTCACACGCCAGCGCGAGCTCGACGCCGCCGCCGCGGGCCGGCCCGTCGACCCCCGCGACGACGACGGGGTCGGCGGTTTCGATGGCCCGCATCGTCCGCTGGCCACGGTCGACGAACGACTCGATGGCCTCGGGGCCCTCGGCCGCGACATCGCCGACCACGTCGAAGTCCGCCCCGGCGCTGAACGCCCCGCCCGCGCCGACGAGGTACACCACCGGCTGTTCCGCCCCCGCGACCGCCCGCTCGAGGTCGGCCAGCCCGGAGAGCGTGAGCGCGTTCCGCCGCTCCGGCCGGTCGAGCGTCACCGTCCGGATCCGTTCGTGGTCCTCCGTGCGTATCATGGTCGGGCCTCCCGGGGAACGGTGTTGAATCTGCCGCCACTGTCCGAGCGGGGGCCGGCAGACGCCCACGGGTCCGGAGCCCCCAGGAGGACAGGAGCCGCTGGCGTCACCTACCCGAGCTCCTCGAAGTGCCAGCGCCCGCCGACCTTCAGCTCCCGGACGTAGCCGTCCGTCAGCGCGTCGCGTATCTCCCCGGGCTCCCGGCGGGGGAACTCCCGGTCCGCGTCGGCGAGCTCGAGGACCGACTCGGCGTAGATCGCCGCGAGCGACCGGAGGTCCCGCGGATCGAGCTTGTCGAGCGTGTCCGCGTGGGTGTGCCCCCAGCCCCGGCCCTCGCCCGCCCGGACGGAGCCGACCGTCACCGCGGGGATCCCCCGCTCGACGAACGCCCAGGAGTCCGCGTGCGGGACGACGTCCTCGTTCACCCGCAGCGGCGCGTCGAATCGGTCCGCGGCGGCTTCGAAGGCCGCCTCCAGCCCCTCGAACCCGTGGGTTCGCACCCGCGGGTCCGCCGAGGAGCCCGCGCCGTCGACGTTCACGACCGCCTCGATCGGACCGTCGTGCGTCTCCGCGTGGTGGTACGCGCCGTAGAGCCCGATCTCCTCGGCGCCGAACGCGATCAGCCGTACCTTCGTGTCGAGGTCGTCCTCGACCGCCCGGAGGAGCCGCCCGATCTCCGGGAGCAGGGCGCTCCCGACCCCGTTGTCCTCGGCCCCCTCCGCGATGTCGTGGGCGTCGACGTGTGCGGTGACCAGGACCTCCTCGGCCGTCTCCGGACCGATCACGGCGTGGGTGTTGATCGAGCTCGCGGGCTCGTTCCGGCAGTCGATCGACAGCGAGACGGTCGCGTCGTTCTCGGCGTACCGGGCGAGCCGCGCCCCGAGTTCCTTCGAGACGCCCGCGGCCGGGATCGGCCCCGGGCGGTCGTGGTAGCCGACCTCCCCCGTCGGCGGGAGGTTGCCCGGGACGTGGTTCCGGAAGAGGAACCCGACGGCGCCGTGCTCGGCCGCGCTCGCGTACGTCTCCATCCGGTGGACCCACCGGTCGCCCTCGGCGACGTCGCTGCGGGCCATCGCAACGCAGCCCGCCACCTCGTCGCCGATCTCCGCCGGCATCCCGTGGCCCAGATCGACGACGGTCGCCTCGACATCGCCGGCGGGCGTCCCCGGGAGCGCGACGAGGTGGTGGTCGGCCGACCACTCCCCGCGCCCTGCGACGGACACCGACGAGGACCCCCGCCACCAGCCCGGGATGTCGAACGTCTCGGTCCCGACCTCGCGGAGCCCCGCGTCCTCGAAGGCGGCTTCGACGACGGCCGCGCCCTCCCGCTCGCCCTCCCATCCGGCCATCCGGTTGCCGACCTCGACGAGGTCCGTCAGGGTCTCCCAGGCGCGGTCGCTCGTGAGCGCGTCACCGACGACGGTCGCGGGCAGTCGTGGCATTGGACGGCGCTCGGCGGCCGGGGACAAAAGCCCACGGGGGACGAGTGGGGGTCGGGGTAGCGATGGTCGACGGGGCGCCCGCCGCGGGTGTGACCGCCGCGGGTGTGACCGCCGCGGGTCGTCGTGACGGGTCGCGGTCGCCCGGACGGGGCGCGGCGGCCGCGTGCTGCGGCTGGTCGGCGTGGCGCGCGAAAGAACGGATCAGCGTGACCCCGAACGGGGTGGTTGGTTAGTCGTTGCGGCGGACGGCCAGCAGCGCGGCGCCGATGAGCGCGATGAGCGCGACGACGAGTCCGAAGCCGGCACCGTCACCGTTCGTGGTGGTCGGCGCGGTCGGCCCCGACGTCGCCGTCGGAGTCGGCTCCGGCGTCACCGTCGGAGTCGGCTCCGGGGTCTCCGTCGCGTTCTCGACCGTCACGGACGCGGAGTCGGTCACGGCACTGCCGTTGGCAGTGTACGGACCGTCCTGGGCACCGTCGGACGAGACGAAGTCGTACGCCTCGTTGTCGTTGGTGTCCTGGTGCGGCATCGCGATCAGCGTCCCGCTCTCCGAGACCGGGTCGTCGAGCGTGACCGTGATGCCCGAACTCGAGCCGTTCTCGAGGTAGCTCGACGTGCCCCGGACGCTACCGAACGCGTCGCCGTCCTGGAGCGACGAGTCGTGGATCGTCACGAAGCCACCCTCCGACAGCGTGGCGGACGCGACCGTGACCTCCTCGCCGCTCGTGGTCTGGTCGTTGAACGTCACGTTGGCCGTGGCGGCTGCCGTGACCTGCGCGTCGGCCTCCACGTCGTTGACCGAGCTCGGGTTGCGGATCTGGAGCGTGAAGTTCTGGCCCGCAGAGACGTTCGAGAAGTCGAACGTCGCCGCGAACGTGCCGTTCGGCGAGACCACGGCGTCGGAGCTCGTCAGGAACGGACTGTCGCCCGTCGAGCGAGCGGCGACGGTGATCTCCGTGCCGGGGGCCAGCGACGTCGTGCCGGTGACGTTCTCACCCTCCGTGGCCCGCACGCGGACGACGTCCGTACCGTCCGCGAGCTCGTCGGTGGTGTCGAACTCAGCGTCGGCCTCGACGACCGCGAACTGGGCCGAGACCGTCTGGTTACTGTCGGTCAGACCGCTGGACTCGTTGACCGTGAACCGCGCGTTGATGCGGTCGTCCTCCTCGGTGGCGGCCCGGTCGAGGACCGCGTCCGACTTGACGTTCACGTACAGGGTGTTGTTGTCGGCGCCGCTCACGACCTCGACGTTGCTCGAGCCGAGGTCGGTGAGGTTGAAGTTGCCACGGTCGGCGTTCGGCGCGACCGTCGAGTCGTCCTCGACGAACGTCAGGTTGATCGCGCCGGCGTTGTGCAGCGCGACGAGCGCGTCGAAGTTGCTGCCGCTCTGGGCCTCGATGGCACCGTGGATCCCGGAGGCCTGCAGTTCGTGGACCAGGACGTCGCCGTCGGCGATCGTCGAGTCCCGCGTCACGTTACCGGCCTGGGCGTAGTCGGCGACCGCGTCGGCATCGTCAAGGTCGCTGTACGCGTTGGACGAGGCGGTCCACGTCCGGAGGGACGTCGTCGAACGCTCGCGCAGCGAGAGCGTCCCGACGTCGAACTCCTCGGAGTTGTCCGAGGTGGTGATGTTCATGTCGTAGGTCGCCGCGGCGAGCGGGACACCGATCGAGTACGTCGAACCGGGGCTACCGGGCGTGGTCGCACCGACGTAGTCGACCGTGTCGTCGTCGTCGGCCGCGGTGAAGCTACCACTGGAGCTCGGCGCGAACGTGTTGAACTCGATGGTGACTTCGCCGTCGTCGTTACCGTCCTCTATCTCGACCTGGGCGAAGTAGCTGACGTCCTCGCCGCCGATGTTGACGGTGGCCTCGTCGCGGTTCGCGAGCTCGACCGTGACATTGGCGACGTCACCGCGCTCCTCGCTGGTCACGCTCTGTGCGAACGAGGCGCCGCCCGAGACCTCGGTCACCTGGATGGTGTCGGTCTCGTCGGAGATGCCGGTCTGGATGTCGACGAGCTCGATGGTGTAGTTGCCGGACTCGACGTCGAAGCTCTCGGTGACCTCACCGTCGCCGTCGATGTTGACGGTCCGGTTGTTGTCACCGTCCGTGATGTCCCCGTCGTTGACGTAGTCGTCGCCGGACTTCAGGCGGAACTCGACGTCCTCCCTGGGGGCGACGTTCGATTCTGCGGTGGCCTCGACGGTCGCGTTGTTCTCGGTGTAGCTCACGTTGGTGTCGTCGGGCTCGACCGAGAGGCCGAGGTTGCGGATACCGACGGAGACGTTCGTATTGTCGTCGAACACGACGAAGTACGTCTCACCGGTCGTCACCGCGTCGACGTTCCCGGTGTCGACCGTCGAGACGACGCTGTTGGTACCGGTGGTGCGCTCGCGGATGGTGCCGAAGTCGCCACCCTCCGAGAGCTCCCAGCCGCTGTCGTCCTGGGTGAGGTTCAGGACGGCGATCGTCTCGCCGTTGAACGCCTGCGTCGAGGTGTCCCCACCGTTCTCGATCGTGGTGGACGTCGTGGTGATGTCGTACTCCTCGCTACCGTTCACGACCAGGGTCGCATCGCCGCTGAGGTCCTGGCCGACGTTGAGGACGACCTGACCGTTGCTCAGGTCACTGACACCGGAGTTGACCGACGTACTCACGCTGTCGCCGGACCGGTTCTCCACCTGGAAACTCAGGCCCGAGGCGTCACCCTCGAAGACTACTTCGACGTGGTTCTGACCGGTCGTGTCCGATGCGAACTCGACCGGGTCCTGTGCGACGTTAGGAACCGACTGCGCAGCGGCCGCTCCTGTGAACGCGACGGTGCCCGCGAAGACGGAGAACACCATCAGCGCCGCCAGGAAGAGGCCGCGTATCTTGTCTCTATGTCCTGTCATTGTTGTTGGATCGCTCGGCGACGAGTACGTTTCCCGGACGCCCGACGGCAATCCCCGCGAACGGGGGTCGTCAGGCCGGGTACTCCGTACTGTCACCATGGGTAGGGGTACGTCCGGACTGAGTACCGCTTGTTATAAATGCTTTGTGGTGGGTCATTACCCGTGCCATCGTCTGACGCGCACGATATCGGCAGGTAGAGCCGGTACGCGAGCCCGTAACACACGCCCGCGGGCGGGCCGGAGGGAGTCATCCACGCGTCTGACACGACGGGACGAGAACCCCGGGGATCCGGTCGGCGGCGCCGGGCTCCCCTGAGACCGACGCCGCTCAGCGGGTGACGATCTCGACCTCGTGGCCGTCGTTGGTCTTCGTGAACGCGTAGCGGTCGTCGCAGGACTCGGGGTCGCGGTAGTCCTCGGCGTTCCGCTCCATCAGCGTCTCCCACGCCCCGTGGAGATCCGAGGTCCGCACCGCGACGTGCCCCCACGCGTCGCCCATCTCGTAGCTCCGCCCGTCGTAGTTGTAGGTGAGCTCGACGCTCATCGCCTCCTCGGCCGCGCCCTCGGGCTTGAGGAAGTAGAGCGCGAACGTGTCGTGCTCCGAGCGCCGGAACAGCTCGTACCCCAGCTTCCGGGTGTACCAGCCGATGGCCGCGTCGGCGTCCTCGACACGGAGCATCGTATGGTCCAGCGAGTACGTCGCACCGTGGTCCCGCTCGACGATCTCGACCTCGTGGCCGTCAGGGTCCGTCACGAACGCGTAGGAGCCCCCACAGGAGTCGGGGTCGCGGTAGTCCTCGACGCCCTTCTCCATCAGCTCGTCGTACGCCTCGTAGACGTCGTTCGTACGGACGGCGATGTGCCCCCAGGCGTCGCCCATCGTGTACGACCGGCCGTCGTGGTTGTAGGTGAGTTCGAGCAGCGCGCCGTCCTCGTGGACGTCCTCCGGTCCCAGGAAGACGTTCGTGAACGTGTCGGCCTCCCAGCGGCCCTTCTCCTCGTACCCCAAATTGGTCGTGTACCAGTCCATCGCGGCGTCGAGGTCCTCGACGCGCATCATCGTGTGGTCGAGCGTCGCGTCCATACACCGTGGAACACTCGGGGACGACCGATAAATCATGCCGTCTCGGGGAGCGTGGTGCGTGGACGGGAGAAGCCAGAGGGGGTCCAGGGGGACCACTGCAAGCCTCCGTCGCCCGGATTCGTGTGCTTCGCTACGGTCCTCGGCGCGTCCCGCAGCCGATAGGTGTCGTCACATTCGAACACCGGCGGTGGTGCATCCCCGTCCGGAGCCTGTCTTCGACACATCTCGCCGGTGGCGCCCCGGTGGCGTCGTATCGACCGTTCTGTCCGACGGCATACCACCTCGGATCACCAGTG